>CALJOA010000045.1 GCA_937981585.1 uncultured Pirellulaceae bacterium
CGCTGCTGAGAAGGTTTACGAATCGTTTTCATCGGAACTCAATAGAAAAACAAGAACTACAAAAAACTAGCGCATTTGGGAATATAAGATAATCCACAAGTGAGGCCTTTTGTCGGGCGCATCAAGAGTGCCCGACCTACGATTGGTCGGTATTGGTCGCTAGTCTGCGTCCCGGTTTAGATTCAAAACAGTCTGCCTCAAAACTTTGGATTCAAACGACAATAACGTCAGGAAGTTATTCAAGGCTTGAACCTTGATTCCGACTCTGCATCTCGACGACTTTGTTTTCTTGGATCGTTGCTGGGTGGAGAAATCGGCTGATCATCGTCGGACGGAGACGACTCCTCTACGCTGGCAACCTTGGCCACGGAAATTGGACTGGCCAATGTCAGACGCCAGAAGTTCTCGACTTCATCGTGCGCTTTTGCCAACAAAGAGCCCTCAGGATAGTCGCCGTTTTCATCGGGTCGACCGGCCCTTGTTCCCGTCATCAATTCAATCGCGTCGTAGATATTGTCAACGGCGTAAACGTGGAACTTGCCCTTGGCACATGCTTCGACAACGTCTTCGCGAAGCATCAAATCACCTGCGTTGGATTTGGGAACCACAACGCCTTGGTCTCCGGTCAATCCAAAATAGTCACAAGCGTCAAAGAAACCTTCGATCTTTTCGTTCACTCCACCGATCGCTTCGAGGTGACCATGTTGATCGATCGCGCCCGTCATCGACATCGACTGCTTGATTGGGATCCCAGTTAGAGCACTGAGAAGACAAACGATCTCGGCACCCGACGCCGAATCTCCGTCGATGCCACCGTAGCTTTGTTCAAACGCCAGCGACGCACTAAACGTCATCGGGTGTTCAGTACGAAGCAAGTGCCGCATCAGACCACCGAGAATATGAAAACCCTTGGTGTGAATCGAGCCCGACATTTGCGCGCGGCCCTCGATGTTGATCAGCCCAGCGCTTCCCGGACCAATCGTGGCAGTGATGCGAGCCGGAAAACCATACGTCAGTGGACCTGAATGCATCACGGCCAAGCCGTTGATTTGCCCGATGACCTCGCCGTCGGTTTGAACCATGATCGTTTGGCTTTCAACCATCTCACGAAACTTTCGGGACGGGAGGCTTGCGCGGGCCTTGGTTCGTTTGATCGCAGATTTGACATGCTCGTCGGTGACGGCATCGTCGTCTTTGGCCAAAAAAGCGGCTTCGCGCGCGATGTCGGCGATGCGACCGAACTTAGCCGTTAACCGATCGCGCCGGGCAACGATTCTGGCGCCATGCTCGGCAAGCGCCCCAACTGCAGACCGATGAAATGGCGGAAGATTTTCAGAAGCCGTCAAACCTGCCACAACGCTGGCGTACTGACTGACTCCGTTGCTGTCACGCTGTAACTCACTATCGAAGTCGGCAAGGACTTTGAACAGTTCGCGGAAATCTGGATCGGCATGGTCGAGTTGATAATAAGTCTGCATGTCACCAATCAGAATCACGCGCACTTTGATTGGAATTGGTTCGGGTTGAGTCACGACCGTCTGCCGCATCCAACCCATCTCTGGCGGAACGATCTCCAGCCGGCCCGTTCGCAACGTCCGCATCAGTGCTCGCCAAGCACCCGGTTCGGAAATCACATCGTTGACGTCGAGAACGAGGTAGCCGTTGTCGGCTTGGAGAAGCGCTCCAGCACGGATTCCTCGATAGTCCGAAACCGCCATCCCACCAGGTCCGAATTCCGGGTCAACGGTTCCGAGCAAATTGATCAAGCTGGGAGTGTTCTCTTCAATCACCGGACGCAACGTTTCTTCTTCCTGAGAAAGCACCACGTTGACGCCGTACAACTCCTTGAAATCAGGACGATGCTCTTCATCAGATTGCAGATGATTTTCGACGACGTCGTCGATGACTTCTCCGATATACGTTTTGACCGCTTCGCCGGGAAACTTCTCAAGGACGGTGCTGGTGCACTGACTCGAAAGCTGACGGGCAACTTTCTCCATCTGCTGGCGAATTTCCCTTGTCGCGGCTCGAATCAGTTCACTGACTTGGCGACCGGTTTCCTGCATTCGCTTTTGGTACTTGGGAAGTGCTTCTTCATATTGCGTTAGTTGTTCTGGTTTGGCCTTCCCATCGGCGATCAACGCCTTGAGCTGCTCTGGAGGAACGGGGTTGCCGTCGACAACCGGCATGACCAACGTCTGTGACGCAGGTCCCTGTTGGACTTGAACCATCGCCATACCGTTGGCTTCGATTTCTTTTTCCAACGGCTCAGTAGCGGCTTTGATTTCTTCCTGAACGCGATCCTGGATGGCCTGTCGCTCTCCTCGGTACGGCTCGCCGTCAAGCGACTTGATCAATCCTTCTTCGAAAAACTCAGCAACCGAAAGCATCTCTTTGCGAAACTCATGAGCCGTCCCGGGAGGCAGCGTTACCAACCTTGGATGATCAGGACGATTGAAATTGTGGACGTAACAGAAATCGCGATTGGCGTCGGATTGAGGCTGAAGTTGATTCAGCATCTGACGCACCATTGTGTTGCGACCCGTTCCACGCGCTCCGCGAACGTAGACGTTCTGTCCAGTAGCCAAACACTCGATGCCAAACTTCAATGCTTCGTAGGCGGTCGGTTGCCCAACGACTCCAGGAGCCGGGTCAATCTCAGCCGTCGTTTCGAATTTCAAGCAGTCGAGGTCGCACTTCCAACGCAGCAGCTCTGGTGGAACTTTGGTTGCCGTCGCATCGGAGGCAGCTTTGCCCTTCTTTTTCTTCTCTGTTTTCTGGCTGTTCTTTTTGGCTGGCATGTCTGTCGTTTTGTTGGTGACCGGAGTTCGTATAGTCTGGGCTTATCGAAGGTCATCTTAGAACATCATGCCAGCAGTTTGTAGCTAGTACATCGGAAAGGTAGTTAGAAACACAGAATCTTGAATCTTCGTGGTCGCAAAAAATCGACTCTGTGCTCCCTGTGCCTCTGTGTTTCAAATCCCGTTTGAATTGATGCGCGCCGAAACGTTGCGATTGAGCATTTGATCCAACCCCAAAGCTAGCAATAAGACAGGTTAACTGGAGCGACGTTGCTATGGCAAACTCGCCCTTTCGCCCCGCAGAGTCTTCGAGGTCGATAAATTGAATCGAAGCGGTATTTTTTGACATTCCGAACAGCTCAAGCGACCCAACTCCTATTCGAGCACTTATGACCTCGCGGCAAGAGACCTTCACTTGGTCTCTCATCTTGATCTGCGCGACAGCGTTTGTCTTTTTGACTTACGTTGACAAAACCTATGCGCAGTCGAGCTCTCGCCGCGGCTTGGATCAAGGTCCCCCAACGAACTCAGTTGGGGTCCAATCGACTCAATCGACACCAGAACTGTTGGCGCTACCAACGCAAACTCCAGCTCCGCTGACCGCGACCGCGCCAATCGCAAAACCAACCCCACGTTACAACGATTCAACTTCCGCGCGGGTTGCCGAAGCCAATCCGATCGAAAGCCCAATGACTCGTCAGATTCGAAGTCAACTAAGCAAGAAACGGACTTTCCAAACCGGCGTGCGTTCTGCGCCCAATCGAAGTCGCGCCCTTTACAACATTCGCAACGAGCGGCGGCAACAAGACACCCAGACCGTCGAAGAGTTGCTTGAAGAAATGGACCGTGCACCGACTGGGCAACTGTCACCCTCGACGACCGATCCCGGACGTCCTTCTGATCCCAGGCTTCCCGCCGACAATGAAATGCGAAACGGTGGAGGATCACAACCGATCGAGCCTGCCTTTGACGGCCAGCGTTCGAACGAGACCTTCGGCTCAACCAACAATCAGCTGAGCCCTCAAACGTTTATGCCGGTCCCACGACGGACGGAAAATAAATCGGGCTCAGTCGTGCGGAGTTCAGAACAGAATTCAAACTCACAGAATTCGAACTCATCAACGCACGGTTTGCCCACCAGCGGCTACAACGAGTTGGGGTTTTTCGAAATGCAGGCGATCAGGAACCACCCGACACTCAATGCTTCCTTGGCGCGGATACTGACGGCGCGACACGAAGCGCTTCAGGCCGGCCTTCACCCCAACCCGAGCCTGGGCCTGTTTATTGACGAAGCCGGAAATGAAAACGATCCGGGACTCTGGGGCGCCTACCTGCAACGAAATCATATTCGCGGCAACAAACTAGCGCTTGGTCGAGAGATTAAAAACCGGGAAGCCACGGTACTGGAGGTTGAGTTCGAAACCCAGGTTATTCGGATCAGGACCGATGTTCGTACGGCGTTCTACCGGCTTTTGATCGCCAAAGAAAAACTAAACTTGATGTATGAGCTTTCCCAAACGCAGCAGTACGCAGTCGAGAAATCAAAACAGCTTTTCGACGCCGGCGAGACTCCCAGAACCGATGTCTTACAGACCGAGCTGCAACTTCAGCGAACCGAAGTCCTGATAGCGCAGTTGGAAAGTACTTTCGAGAACGCTTGGCGCGAACTGACATCAGTCGTGGGAGACCCGGAACTTGAACCTCGACTTGTAACCGGCGACCTCAACCCGATCGTCGAGCAGGTGAGTTTCGAAGAGTGCCGCGACCACATCCTCAGTTACAGCCCCGAGCTGCAATCGGCCCAAGCCGAAATGGATCGGATCCGCTGCACAATCGACCGAGAAATTGCCGAAACGATTCCTGACTACCAAACACAACTCAGGGTCGGTCGGGACTCAACAACGAATCACTTCTTTACCGGATTGCAGGTTCAAATACCGCTTCAGATTTGCGATCAAAATCAAGGGAACATTGCTGCAGCCAAATCAAGATTGATGGCGGCTCAACATGATCTCGAACGAATCAAACTTGATTTGTCAAAACGACTGGCGATGGAGTATCGCCAATACGAATCGGCGCTTGCCAAAACGAACATGTACAGGAACAAGCTTCTTCCAAAATCGAAACAGACACTGGATTTGTTGCAGCAGGGCTATCCTTCAGAAGTCAGTTTCCTGCAACTTTCAACCGCACAGCAGGCTGTGATCGACATCACGCTTGAGTACCTCGACACGCTAAATCTCGTTTGGAAAAGTCGTTTAAAGATCGAAGGGTTGCTACTGGACAACAGTCTTGCCAAGTAGCGAAGCAGTTTACGTGATAATGCTATAATCAGCCGACTACTTTGGTCGCCATCGAGTAACCAAGACAACAATGACACGCACAGCATCAAACAACTCGAGAAACATCTGGCCGACGCTGTTGTTGTGCGCCGTGCTTTTGGCCGTTGGAGGAATCGCTGGGTTTTTGCTTCGCCCTGTCATCTTGCCCGAGGTCGCCCAAACGGATGAAGGACAAGACCCGGAGTCTGGCGGAGCAGGGCACGGCTCGAGTGCGATCGTGGTGATCAATGAGAAGACACTCGACAACATGAACTTGAAGTACGGCAAGTTCGAGGTGCGTGACTATTTTCAAACGATCCGTATTCCGGCTCAGGTCGTTGAACGGATTCCGCAATCTCGTCGGAGCGTTTCGGCTCCGATCGCCGGCCGCGTCACGAAAGTCTTTGTTGCCAAAGGCCAAGCCGTCCGGCCTGGTGAAAAACTGTTTGACGTTCGCATCACCGACCAATCGATTGCCGACTCGCAGGTTGGCCTGCTCGAAGTGTTCGCCAACTTGGAGATCAGCCGAGCAAAAAAACAACGGCTGGAGAATCTTGGAACAGGAGTTGTGGCTGGCAAGCAGCTGATGGAGGCCGATTTCGAAATTAAGAAGCTAACCGATCGGCGGGCTGCGTTGATTCAGGAGCTTCGGGCGCGAGGGATGGGCGAAGAACAGATCAAGACGTTCATCAAAACGAAACAACTCGCCAAGGACATCACGATCTTTGCACCGGCATTGGAAAAGGCGCCGTCGTCTTCGCCACCCGAATCGGCCCCAGCGCTGACGATCACTCCGGCTTCCGCAACGATCGGGCAGCCAGCCGCATCAACGATGCTGCAGGCCGACGATCAGTACTTTACTGTCGAGTCAATCTCGGCGCTGCAAGGATCGGCTCTAAAACTTGGTGATCCACTGTGTAGCTTGACCCATCACAGCGAGTTGCTGATCAAAGGACTCGCGTTCGAAAGCGACGTCGACAAGATCGCCAACGCAAACCAAAACGGCTGGAAGTTCACGGCTCAGTTTGGCGAAGGCCCCGACGCGCTGGTCCGTGAGGGATTGCCGCTTTACAAAGTCGAAAACCATGTCGATACCCAATCGCAAACGTTTCCCGTGTTCGTAGAAATTGAAAACGAAATCATCAATCAGACGTCAGACGCCCAGAACCGTAAGTACGTCAATTGGCGATTCAAGCCGGGCCAAAGGGCTCACCTCGAGGTTCCGATCGAAATGTGGAAGTCACAAGTCGTCGTGCCGATGGCGGCCGTTGTTCGTGAAGGCCCTGAGACGTTTGTGTTTATGAAAATCAGTCACACGCACGAGTCGGCCGATGGCACGCTTGATCACGAATTCCAAAAAGTACCGGTGCAGGTGCTGCACACCGATAAACGGTTTGCGGTACTCAAAAAGGATGTTCGGCTCGACGTTTACGAAAAGTACGCGTTGGACCAAGCGTATCAGCTGAATCTGGCGTTGAAACTGGCCGCTGGTGGAGGCGCCGATCCGCATGCGGGCCACGATCATCCGCATCCGCACTGATCCGGCAAGAAGTAAGCTTGGAAGAAATGATTCCCGATAGCCGACAAATTTTCAGGCCGTGATCCAATCCTGACGCCTTCGTCGAAATGAAATCCTGACAATGCTTAACGCCATCATCAAACTTGCGCTACATCGTCGCGCGATCGTTTTGTGTTTGGCGCTCGCCGCGATCGTCATCGGTGGTTTGGCGATCAAAGAGCTTCCTGTTGATGTGTTGCCCGATCTGACTCGTCCGCGTGTGACGATCATCACCGAGTGCGAAGGAATGGCGCCCGAAGAAGTCGAGCGCGAAGTCACCATTCCGTTGGAAACAGCGGTCAACGGCGCTGCCGGCGTTATTGCCGTCCGCAGTAAATCCGACGTCGGTCTCTCGGTCATCAACGTTGAGTTCGATTGGGGAACCGATATTTATCGTTCGCGGCAGATCGTGAACGAGCGCATGGCACTTGCCAGACAGCAACTCCCCGACAGGGTCCAGCCGCGACTGGGTCCACTGTCGTCGTTGTTGGGACAGATTATGCTGATCGGAATGTGGAGTGACACGGGTTCAACTGAACCGATGGAAATGCGCACGCTGGCCGACTGGGTTGTCAAAAAGCGGCTTCAACAAATTGCTGGGATCTCGGAAGTCATCACGATGGGCGGCGGTCGCAAGCAGTACCACGTGCTGGTCGATATTCATGAGCTTCACAAGTTCGACATCTCGCTCCAGCAAATCGAAGAAGCCCTCACCAAGACCAACATGAACGTCAACGGCGGTTACGTGGATCGAAATTCACGGGAGTTCTTGGTTCGCGGGATCGGGCGTATCAATGATATCGAAGAACTCCGCCGGATCGTGATTCGCGACGATAGCGACCGTGCTGTTCTGCTTGAAAATGTCGCTACGATCCAGCCAACACCGCAGGTCCAGCGCGGCGACTCCAGCATCAACGGCCAAATGGGTGTCGTGCTGACGATTCAGAAACAACCTTCGGCCGACACGAGAGCGCTTTCCGAAGAAATCGAAAAGGCGTTGGTTGAACTCCGGCCCGGTCTGCCCGAAGACATCAATCTGGAGATCACCTATCAACAACGCGACTTCATTGACCACAGTATCGGCAATGTCGTCGATGCGCTGAGGGATGGCTCGATCCTGGTTGTCATCGTGCTGTTCCTGTTTCTGTTCAACGCCCGAACAACGTTGATTACGTTGACGGCGATCCCCGTCTCAATCCTTGTTACCGCGTTGGTGTTTCGGTATTTCAATCTCTCAATCAACGTGATGACACTGGGCGGGATAGCGATCGCGCTGGGTGAGTTGGTGGACGACGCGATTGTTGATGTTGAGAATATTTACAGACGCCTCCGTCAGAATTCGCGACTGGAACGTCCGAGACCAATCCTCAAAGTGATTTTCGAAGCCAGCGTCGAGGTACGCAACGCGATCATCATCTCCACGATACTGGTGATCGTTGTATTCTCTCCGTTGTTTGCGCTGAGTGGAATTTCGGGACGGATGTTTATCCCGCTGGGCGTGGCTTACATCGTATCCATTATCGCTTCGACCGTCGTTTCGTTGACGCTGACTCCGGTGCTTTCGTATTTTTTGCTGCGCAACACCAAATCCAAATCAGAACGGACTGACAGCTTTGTCGTGCGCGGATTGAAAGCCTGTTTCTCACCGCTGGTCAGGCTGAGCATGTCAAAAGTCGGATTCTCGGTACTCTTACTTTCGACGCTGCTCGCAGTATCGGTTTGCTCGCTGGTCGCGTACCGAATGGGTCAGGAGTGGATCCCCAAGTTCGATGAAGGCTCGATGCAGATGAACATGTATGCCGAACCTGGAACGTCGCTGCAGACGTCGCTTGAAATCAGCGCCAACGCCAACAAGGAGCTGCTCAAGCTGGTCCACAGCGAAGACAATCCCAACGGCTTTATCAACTATTTCACCGGGCGAACCGGGCGGGCCGAGAACGACGAACATGTGATGGGCGTCAACACGACCGAATACACCATCACGATGGCTGACGGGCATGGCAAATCTCGAGATGAGATCATCGAGATCCTTGAGGACACCGCAGCTGTACTGCCGAACGTTGGAAGTGAAACCGATCAGCCGATCGCGCACATGATCAGTCACTTGATCTCTGGTTCAACGGCGCAAATCGCGGTCAAGCTGTTTGGCGACGATCTCGGCACCTTGCGACGAAAGGGAAACGAGATCCGGGACGCGATCGCGGAAGTCCCTGGGATCAAGCCGCCCAAGATGGAACAACAGCAGGTCATCCCGCAGCTGAGAATCGAACCCGACTACGAACAATTAGCGGCTTACAAACTGAGTCTGGCAAAAGTTTTCGGCATGGTCGAGATGGCGATGCAAGGGAAAGTCGTTTCACAGATGGTGGAACAGGAAAGAACATTTGAAATTGTGATTCGATTCCCAAAGCACTACCGGGAGAACTTTGAAGAGCTTGGACGGATTCCAATCGAGTTGCCCGACGGCGGTTCGGTTCCGCTTTCGACCGTCGCCAAAGTGTATCAATACGGTGGACCTAACACGATTAACCGGGAAGAATCTCGGCGGCGGGTGATCATCCGGGTCTATACCGACGACAAAGATCTCGCCACAGCGGTCACAGATATCAAGAAAGTGGTTGAGGAAAAAGTCGAACTGCCCGAAGGCTACATCGTGCAGTATGGCGGTCAGTTCGAAGCCCAATCCCAAGCCCTGCGGCAGATGCTGATTCTGTCGGTGGTAGCGCTACTGGTCGTGTTTGTGATCCTTTACTCGAGCTACTCTTCTTTCAACATCGTGTTTCAGATTCTGTTCGCTTTGCCGATCGCGTTTGTGGGTGGTGTTCTGGCGTTGAAGCTGACGGACCAAGTCTTCACGACCTCGGCGATGGTTGGTTTTATATCGCTAGGTGGAATCGCGGCCCGGAATGGCCTACTGTTGGTTTCGACTTATTTGGACAACTCGAATTCCAACGGCGAAATCACCAAGCGTGAGATTCTCGATGGAAGCCTCGAAAGAATGACTCCGGTGTTGATGACCGCTCTAACTACGGGAATCGGTTTGCTACCCTTAATTTTTTCCGGCAACCTCCCTGGACGCGAAATACTCTATCCGGTTGCGACGGTAATTGTTGGTGGCTTGATAACGTCGACGATTTGTGAATTTCTAATTCGCCCCGGCCTGTTCTACTTCTTGGGCCCAACAAGAACGCTGGGCGAAGAAGATTCTCTGATGTGAAGTGTTTACGAGTGTTGAACTGCCAAAACGGCAACCAATGGCTGATTTCTGCGTTTGGATTCGTAAAGTAGCACGGCTGTCCCAGCCGTGAATATCCTCCAGAAAACGGCTGGGACAGCCGTTCCACTATCGATCATTGTATTGACCAAGATTCTGGCATTCTTGCTATAGACGCCCATGTAATCCTTGGTACAGTGGACCTGTCGAGGTGGTGACTGCTTGAGCGTTTTCAAGTGGTTAAAGGGAATCCAGTGAAACTCTGGAACGGCCCCGCCGCTGTATCCGGTGCCAAGTCATTCCAATCTGTATGCCATTGTCGCAAGTTTGTTATTAGCGATGAGAAGGCGGAATTGATTTACCGGGAGTCAGAATACCTGCCCCCTCGAGACCTTCGGCGATGTTCTGCGCGGGACGAGCTTGTCGAGCCAATCGAATTCAAAAAATGTCACGTTACATTGAGCCAAATTGCGCTGCGCTATCGGTTCGTCGACGCGCCTTTACTTTGGTAGAGTTGCTGGTCGTGATTGCGATTATCGGAATCCTGATCGGTATGCTGCTCCCGGCAATTCAAGCAGTTCGCGAATCAGCGCGCCGGACGGTCTGCGGCAACAACATCCGCCAGATCGGTTTAGCGCTGCACAGTCACTTGACAGCTCGCGGCAGGTTTCCTGCTGGTGGAATCGAGACGCACTACCGAATGCCAGGTCCGCGAAAACAGATTTCGTGGATGGTGGCTTGTCTTCCATACCTCGAACAAGCCGCTGTGTTTGACCTCTTTAGCTATGATCATTCCTATGATTCGCTGACCAACAATGCAGCTACCTCTCACGTTATTACGACTTATATATGCCCATCGGTATCTCGATCGTTTCACAATTCGGGGGACCTCAACGACAATGGAACTTGGGATCCTGGCGACAATATGGGCCTGACTGATTACGGTGGAATGCACGGTTTGTCCAAGCCGCCTTTTTTGTCGTTTAACCAGCAACAACCGCCCTGGGTTCACGTCCCCGAACACCGCGGGGGAATGTCGTACGAAGTTGAGTTGAAACCGGCTGAGTTCCGCGACGGATTGTCAAACACGGTGATGGTCGCCGAATGCGTTCGTGGAAATCGCTTCCAATCCGAGTGGTCCAACGGCCAAAACCTGTTCGACCAACACTTTGAAAACCCAATCAACGCAAGCCGCAACAATGAGATTTTCAGCGAGCATCCAGCTGGTGCAATGCTGCTTTATGGTGACGGACACACCCGGTTTAGCTCAAAAACGATGGACCAGAACGTGCTCAATGCGTCATTGACTCGAGCAGGCAGTGACTAACGATTAACCCAAAACAAAATAAATAGCCCTAGATAGAACAGCCTTAAATAGAATAGACCCAGAGACGAACAACAAGATTATGCAACTCCTTCTCAAGAAAACTAATCAGATGACCCGCCGTATTTTTAACCTGTGTTTGACCACAACTTTGCTGGCTTCAATTTCTTTGTTCTCAGGAACTTCGTTTGCCGATTTGACCACTGATCAATCGGACGCCAACGGTGACTTGATCGTCGCTGAGGAATATTACGGGCCGGGAGGCATTGTTTCTTCCGCCGATGATGCCAGTTTCGCCAACACTTCCTATCTGGTGATTGATCACGGTGATGGAAGTACTCCAATCGCTTATGGTTATCGTTGGAACGATGCAGCAACGACAGGTGAGACGATGTTCTCCGACATCGTGTTTGGAACTCTGGGCAACAGCAATGACGAAGAACTATTTGCAAAAGTTCAAACGTTCTCGTTTGGAAAGCTGATCGTCGGAATCGGGTACAACAGCGACGATGACACCAGCTGGGGTGATCTGAGTGACGGGACTGTGATGACAGACTTTGCCACCACCAACGGAATTTTTGAAACGGCTCAAACGGCTGCGTTGGTCTCCTCTGTTGATGTTTCGGATTCCTATCAAGAGGGAGACAGCGACTTTACTCGTGGATGGGTCTATTTTGATGCCGACTCCAATCCTTATACCGGCCCGCCTTCGGGTTGGGGGGATCCTGCGGGAGTTGGTTTTTCCGATCGAATTCTGACCGATGGCGCTTGGGACGGATGGGTTTTTGATTCCGATTTTACTGTCTTTGGAGACCAAGCACCCGGAACCCCTGAAACGGTTGCGGTTCCAGAACCAGGGAGTCTGTTATTTCTGTGGGCTGGAGGAATTACGATCTGGTTGCGACGGCCCAGACGCTAGACCGTATTTCAAAATCCATTGAGCGTTCGCTATACATGTGAGATTTCGAAGTTTTTGTCTTCGAAATAGGCTTTGAAATGCTCCTAACATCTCTAAGCGTCGTGACAATTCCTGATTGCATTCGATGTGCTTACTTTTCACGGTTGCCATTTGGGTTTCAACTTTGGTTTAAATGATGATAGTGACCGCGTTGCGCGCTGATTGATTTGGCGCAGCCCCGCCGACTGATTCTAATGCTGTAACAGGTAAGCGCAGTCTTACTGTTAACTTTACGGAGCTTTCGGATGGGAAATTTTTTTTCCAAGCTGTTTGATTTCAACACCAGCGACTTCCCACGGCGCTGGGATTGCGGCAACTGGGAGAGCTTTCATGGTTGGCTGCATATTATCTCAGATCTTGCTGTTTTCGGGGCGTATACCGCCATTCCGATCGTTATTCTGTTTTTCGCCTGGCGAAGAAAACGCAACAACAAACCAGTACAATTCCCCGGCCTGTTCTGGCTTTTTTGCGGATTCATTTTTGCGTGTGGAACCGTACACCTAATCGAAGCCGCGATCTTCTTTGCTCCTGTTTACCGGATCTCTGCCGTTGTAAAATTTGCGACTGCCGTGGTTTCCTGGGCGACAGTCTTGTCGTTGATCAAGTTCTCTCCTAAAGCTCTCGCAATGCCGACGTTGAGCTCTCTCAACAAGCAGCTTGAACAAGAGACTGCGTCGCTCCGTTCTACCCAGAAGCAGCTGACGGCCGCGCTCGAGGAGCTACAGAACTCCTATCGACTATTTGATGCGGTCTTGACCAATGTCGGCGCAGGAGTGGTCGCCGTGGATACAAAAGGCGAGCCTTTACTGGTCAACCCGGCCGCGAATCGAATTTCTGGAATGTCAATGGAAGCCGAATTCGGTGACTGGCTCAACCAATACGATGTATTTCTAGAAGACGGAAAAACACCCTGTGAACCAGAAAACCTTCCGTTGGCCCGCGCGATCGCAGGTGAGACAGTGTCAGGGGAGTATCTCAATCGCAATAAGAAAACCAACAAAGACACATGGGTTCGGGTCAAGGCAACACGGGTTCTGGACGGGAATCACGAGTCCATGGGCGCAGTAATTGTTTTCGACGAGATTACAGAGTCAAGGGAAAGGCGAGCTCGGCTGGAAGAATCTCAAATCGAAACGGAGACCGAGTTGATCGAAACCAATCGACAACTTAGCCAGGTATTAAACTCCATCACTGATGTCATTTGGACCGGTGAAAAAACATCAAATGGATTGGACTTTAAGTACATGTCGCCGGCGATTGAGCGTCTCACTGGTCTTCCAGCCGAGGATCTACTTGGCGATGCCAAGACTTATATCTCCTGTATCAATGAAGAAGATTTGGAGAGAATGAAAAAAACCATCAGATCATTTGTCTCCGGAACCCAAGACACGATTCAAGCCGAGTATCGAATCAACCATTCAGATGGAAGCATTCGCTGGATTCGCAATCGAGTTGTTCGTGAGATTCAAAATGGCACGCACTCTTTCCATGGCGTCATTTCTGACATCGATCAAGAAAAAAAGACTGCCAGGGCCCTGTTTCAAGCAGAAAGATTAGCCTCTCTGGGCACGCTGTCGGCGGGACTGGCACATGAGATCAACAACCCACTGGGCGCGATGATGCTCACGACAGAAACTGCGCTCAGGCAGCTCGACTCCGAAACCGGCAGTAAAAAAGAAATTTCAAAGTCACTGCTCAACGTGATGGATCAAATCGAGCGATGCTCAAGAATTGTCGACGGAGTTTTGATGTTCGCTAAGAACGAATCCTCGGAAAAAGCTCCTCACTTGATGCTAGACGTCGCTCAACGCGCTAGAGATATGATGCTGTTCAAAGCCAGACCCAAGAATATTTCAATTTCTCTGAGGGACGAAAGCTCGGATGCAACCGTAGTCGTCAATCCGATCGAACTTGAGCAAGTCATTGTGAACCTGATCTCCAATGCGATCGACGCCTCCCCCGAATCATCGGATGTCCAAGTGAGAATCCGGCAATTTGGCGACTCGGTAGAAGTTGCGGTTCACGATGATGGAAGCGGGGTCGATGAGTCGATCAGAGAGGCAGCCTTCGACCCATTTTTCACTTCGAAGCGAGAATCTGGCGGGACTGGGTTGGGGCTAAGCATGTGCCACACAATCGTTACTGACCATGGCGGGACAATCGAGATTCGTGATTCACAGTTCAAACAGGGGGCCGAAGTTCGAATCCTGATTCCGATTGCACCGATTGAGCCGAGCCGTCAAACAACCGATTGAGCGATTTTCTCATTGGGCGCTTCGATTTGGAAGAACTGCAATGATCAGCATTTTTTTGGCGCACAAAAGCGCCTTGAAGCAATATACTGAGGAGGTGTTTGGCCTCACACAAGGAGCCCCGCAAACCGGGCGGTCACGACGGTTTTTCATTGGCGTTTGTAACATAGTAAAAAAGCGTTTCACGCGAGAATCGAATGAGTATGAACCTCGAAGCACCCAAACCAGCTGGACAACAAGATCTAGAACTTGAAGCATCTAAACGAAATTTAATCGTTTACGTTGTTGAAGACGACGAAGCGATGCGGACTTCGATTAGTGGCTTGTTGACGGGTGAGTCGATCAAGCATCGCCTGTACGAGTCCCCACAAACGTTTCTTGAAGAGTTCTCAAAAGAGCCCGGCGTGCTGCTGCTCGACCTGCGGCTTCCTGGAATCAATGGAATTGAACTGTACCAACTGTTGCGTGAGAAAGGCGTCAACTTGCCGTT
Source organism: uncultured Pirellulaceae bacterium (assembly GCA_937981585.1). Lineage (GTDB taxonomy): Bacteria > Planctomycetota > Planctomycetia > Pirellulales > Pirellulaceae > Mariniblastus. The sequence continues at coordinate 14,919 of CALJOA010000045.1, forward strand.
CATCATGATTTCGGGCAACGCCTCAATCCAAAACGCCGTCGATTCAATGAGACTTGGTGCGGTTGATTTTCTTGAAAAACCATTTCGCTCGCGGGCACTGCTTGAATCAATCGATAAAGCCTTCACCACGATCACCAAGAACAAGGACATCAATCGACGCTTGAGTCTGTTATCTGACCGTGAAACAGAATTTCTTGGCTACATCAAAGAAGGTTTGAGCGTTAAATCCATCTCTCACCAACTAAACATCAGTCCGAAAACCGGGCACGCGCATCGTCGCAGTATTCACCAAAAGATGGGTGTCGATTCGGATGCCTATCTGGTCAAGATGTTGCAGTCGCTGAATACAAATCACGAGTAAGTTGGCAACATTTTGTTGCATAAACTCATGGGCCCGAAGTGCTTGCGCTTCGGGCTCTTTTTTTTTTGCAACGATTGCGAATCGAACCAACATTCCTGCTATGAACATTTCGCGCACATCGAGCCGATCGATGAAGCGAAAACGAAACGTTGAGTTGCTCGCTTTCCACGCTGAGGCAAAAAAACAACACCTTGAATGAGACAAAGGCTGGCCTCGCTCAACAAAAACCCAGTGTTTTAGGCCGTTTTGGAAACTCGGTTGCATCAATTTAGTTTGGAACTTCTTTTGCTCTTTAGCTCGGCATCTACCAACAGTGAGGTTTACGTTCGTTGGCAAACTTCTTGTCAAGAAACCTCAACACAATCACAGATTCACACGACCAGGAAAATTCAAATGAGCCTTAGAGAAAACTTGCCAAGCCTTGCCAATTTCATTTCCAAACTAGACACCCTCAAGCGTGATGCAAAGACTACGAAGCAACAACGAGAAAGCATCGAATTGCTGGAGCAACGCATCATGTTCTCAGCCACTCAGGCTGGCGCGTTTTTTGATGGCTGTCTCGACCATGACAATATGGATTATCTCGGTTTCGATAACAACCTCGAAGAGCTGTTTAGCGGCTCTCCAGAGCACAGTGATGAGATCGCCAACTTAGTCAACGAATTATTCAGTGGAAATGAAGCTCCAGTCGACACAGTCGCTGACGATATCATCAAGGGCACTTCTGGCGACGATGACATCGACGGAACAGCGGCCGACGAAACCATCACCGGTCGTCAAGGTAACGACCATCTTCACGGACAAGGCGGCGATGACGTTGTTCGAGGTGGAACTGGAAATGACGTTGTCGAAGGAAACTCCGGCAATGACATCGTCAAGGGTGGCGCTGGAAACGATGCAGTTTACGGCGGCTCCGGAAATGACATGATCTTCGGCGGACGAGGCAATGACATCCTCAACGGAGGCGGAGGCGATGAAATGCTTTCAGGTGGAGCAGGACACGACATCATTGACGGCGGAACAGGCTACGACACCGTTCATGTCGACGGAAACTCTACCGACTACAAAGTAGAAGCCTCCGATAAAGGCGGGTTTAAAATTACCGGTATTGACGGCAGCGTTGCAGAGGTGACTAACATCGAAGAGATCGCCTTTTTGTGGGACAAAGTAAACCTCAAAGCCGATGATCTAGCCAACATTGCTAATCCTCCTGTAGTTGAGGCTCCAATCGTTGAGGCTCCTGTAGTGGAAGCTCCTGTAGTCGAAGCTCCAATGATTGAGACTCCTGTGGTCGAAGTTCCAGTAGTTGAAGCTCCAGTCGACACAGTCGCTGACGATATCATCAAGGGCACTTCTGGCGACGATGACATCGACGGAACAGCAGCCGACGAAACCATCACCGGTCGTCAAGGTAACGACCATCTTCACGGACAAGGCGGCGATGACGTTGTTCGAGGTGGAACTGGAAATGACGTTGTCGAAGGAAACTCTGGCAATGACATCGTCAAGGGTGGCGCTGGAAACGATGCAGTTTACGGCGGCCCCGGAAATGACATGATCTTCGGCGGACGAGGCAATGACATCCTCAACGGAGGCGGAGGCGATGAAATGCTTTCAGGTGGAGCAGGACACGACATCATTGACGGCGGAACAGGCTACGACACCGTTCATGTTGACGGAAACTCTACCGACTACAAAGTAGAAGCCTCCGATAAAGGCGGGTTTAAAATTACCGGCATTGACGGCAGCGTTGCAGAGGTGACTAACATCGAAGAGATCGCCTTCTTGTGGGACAAAGTAAACCTCAAAGCCGATGATCTAGCCAACATTGCTAACGGGAAAGCTCCTGTAGTAGAAGCCCCGATCGTTGAAGCTCCAGTAGTTGAAGCTCCAGTAGTTGAAGCTCCAGTAGTTGAAGCTCCAGTAGTTGAGGCACCAGTAGTTGAAGCCCCGATCGTTGAAGCTCCTGTGGTTGAGGCTCCTGTAGTGGAAGCCCCGATCGTTGAAGCTCCAGTAGTTGAAACTCCGGTAGTTGAAACTCCGGTAGTTGAAGCTCCGGCAGCTCAGCCCACATACGTTGTGGAAGTCATCAACGGCACCAACACTGAGTTCTTCGCCACACCGGTTTGGTTTGGACTGCACGACGGAAGCTTCGACCTCTTTGATGCTGGAAGTTCGGCCAGCAACGCTCTGGAAGTCATTGCAGAGTTGGGCGATGTAAATCCGCTGACTGCGGCCTTCGAAGCGGCACCGGGAACTCCTGGTGACATCAACGGAGTAGTCAGGGGTGGAGCGACAGGCATTCCTCCAATCTCACCAGGTGAAACTGGAACAGGATCCTTTGAAGTCATCAATCCAGCTAACTACCAGTACTTTAGCTTTGCTTCAATGGTCATTCCATCGAACGACACTTTCATTGGAAATGACAACGCACTGGAGTACCGAATCTTTGATGACAACGGAAATTTCCTTGGAAACAACGGCGTCTTTGAAATTCAGGTTACCAACATCTACGATGCCGGAACTGAAATCAACGACGGTTCGGCCAATGGTGGAGGAGCCTTCATTGCGGGTGCTGACGAGTTCGGTGGTGCCGCTGAAAACGGCGTTGTAACACGTGCAACAGATTTGTCTGAATTCCAAGGTGTCAATACACCCAACGGTTTGACGATCAACGATACGACACTTGGTGCGGGTGAATCGTTCGCCACCATTCGGATCATCGAAGTACCGGCTGTGTAACATTCGACTTAGCTGTTGCTAACGATGTCTTTCGGTTCAACGAGCTTAGCCTCAGTGGCTAGGCCAACTGAAAGATGAAAAGATAACCAAAGCGGAGCCCGTCAAGACACATGTGTCTTGGCGGGCTACCGCTTTTTTTGTTGGAGTAGTTATTCAAACTGAGCGATCGTAGGTCGGGCACTTCGGGCACTCTTGCCCGACTCGAGTTTTACAGAATTGAAATGAAAGTTGAAGACAGGATTTACATGATCAACAAGATGTTGCGCGATCATGTCAATCATGTTTATCTTGTCCAAAATCATTGCTGGACTTCCGCCAGAGATAAATGATCAGCCCACCGACAAGTGCGATGGGCACCCCTTCGCCGGCGGTCCAGTAAAGCGGCATGTCAGATGTCAAATCGATACCCAACATCGTCAAGCCAATGATCACGTGCAGCCAACCGAAAACGCCGACCAAAGGCCAATACCGTTTCATGTCGCAAGAAACGTACAGCATCAGTGCACCATGAACGGCGTAGAGCAGGGAAGTCGAACGCGCTAGGTATCTGGTTATCGGAGCGTCAGGAAATTCTCCCAAACCTAACCAGGCGTGCCATTGGGCTATCGTTTCGACGGGTAGAAAAACAGCAAACGCCGCCGCCATCAACCCGCATCCAATGACCGCCATTAAAGCACGCAGGATCTTTGCGGACGACGAGTCAAATCGGATTTCGGGATCGCAACGATTGGGGCCAGAGCCAGCTTCATTCATCGTTTACCTACCGGCCCCACTTTCTGGGCTCCGCCTTGGCCGACAACGATTTACGATCAATCAACATCTCCACCGATGTCTTGCCCAACAATTCCGTCAGCCGACTGGTCAACTGATCGTTGATGTCGATCCGCTTGTTTGATTCCAGCTCAACGCGCATTCCGTCTTCGAGAATGACTTCAATCTTCAACTCGCGATTGCCAGGATAACCTCGAAGAATCTCATAGGCGTTCTTGAGCCCATCTTCTCCGTGCTTCTGCTGATCGATCATAATCTTGACCCCGTGAGTCAGATTTTGATCGAGCTGACTGATCGGAATCACCTTGTCAACGATCATGTTGGCCTCGTCACCTCCTCGGTAGTCCAACCGTCCCTGCAAAACGACAACCTCATCGGCGATCACTTTATCGCCGAACTTCGCGAAATCCTGAGGCCACAGAATACAACGGATCGCTCCGTCAACATCTTCAAGATCGAACATCGCATACTTGGTCGGTGAGTTCGGATCGCGCGGGTTCTTGACGTGTGATTGCTTGACCGAAGAAATCATGCCTCCCAGGCTCACGCGATCCCGGTCTTTGGTTCCCTCAAGGCCAGAAGTTTTGTGCGAACAATAACGGGTCAACTGATCCTCAAACTGAGCCAAAGGGTGACTGGTCAGGTAGTAACCCAACACCTCTTTCTCTGCACCGAGCAACATTCGCTCTTCCCATTCGTCCATCTCCGGAAGAACAACTGCAACCTCCTGACCGTCGTCATCGACATCGTCGTCGCTTCCAAAGAGGCTTTTTTGGCCGCTCTTTTTGTCGGCGATCACTGCGGCGCCCGATTGGAGCGCCCGGTCAACGACGGCCGAAAGCTGCGACCGCTTGGCACCAAAACAATCCATCGCCCCGGCTTTGATCAACGTTTCGATTGACGAGCGATTGCATTTGGACGACTCAACCCGTTCGCAAAAATCAAAGATGTCCTTGAACGGTCCGTTTTCGGTTCGCTCATCAACGATGGCTTGAGCCGCCGAACCACCACAACCCTTGATCGCCGACATCGCGAAGTGAATCTTCCCATCGGCGACGATAAACTCGACTCCAGAATGGTTGATGCATGGCGCGACAACTTCAACCTCCATCCGGTCACAGTCCTCAAGGTGTTCGACCAGCGAATCCTTGCTGGTAAAGTTTCGGCCCGGGATATCACCCGAAAGCAGTGCCGCCATGAACTCAACGGGATAGTGAGCCTTCAAGTACGCCGTTTGCCAAGCGATGGCAGCGTATGCGGTTGAATGACTCTTGTTAAAACCGTAACCCGCAAACTTCAGGATCATGTCCCACATGTCCTGAGCGTCTTTTTTCGAAAGCCCCTGCTCAACCGCGCCGACCATGTACGCCTCATGGTTGTTGGCGATGATCTTTTCTTTCTTCTTGCTGATCGCCTTGATACACGTGTACGCAGCGGCCAGAGGAATCTTGCCCAATCGGTTGAGGATCTGCATCACCTGTTCCTGATACACCATCACGCCGTGGGTTTCCTCGAGAATCTCTCTGAGCACGTCGAGTTTGTACTCCGCCGGTTTGCGACCGTGCTTGACATCGATGTACTGCTGAACCATCCCGCCTTCGAGTGGGCCGGGGCGATAAAGAGCGTTGGTCGCGATGATGTCGCGGAAATGGTCGGGCTTCATCTTCTGAAGCAAGTCACGAATTCCGCCACTCTCCAACTGGAAAACGCCCCGGGTATCACCGCTTTGCAGCAGTTTGAAAGTCGCTTCATCATCCAAAGGAAAATCAAGCGTGTTGACGGTCTTGCCAGTCGTTTGCTTGATCAGCTTGACCGCGTTACTGAGAATCGTCAGGGTCCTGAGCCCCAAAAAATCCATCTTCAAAAGCCCAGCCGCTTCGACGTCGTTCATCGACCACTGCGTGATTACATCGTCTTTGCCTGCCACACGTCCCAGCGGAACGTAGTCCGTCAAAGGTCCATCACTGATCACGACTGCAGCCGCGTGCGTGCCAACGTTTCGCGCGAGTCCCTCAAGCTTCAAAGCAAAGTCAATCATCTCTTGGACTTCCGGGTCGCCGTCGTAGACACCGCGAAGTTCGCCGCTGGAGTCGAGGGCTTCTTCAAGCGAAATCCCGAGCTTGTCCGGGATCATCCCGGTGATCTGGTTCACCCGAGCCAGCGGAATCCCCAACACGCGCCCGACATCCTTGATCGCCGCGCGGGCTTTCATCGTTCCAAACGTCCCGATCTGCGCCACGCTGTCTTCGCCGTACTTTTCCTTGACGTAGCGGATGATCTCGCCGCGACGCTCTTTACAAAAGTCGATATCAATATCAGGGGCTTCGAGCCGGTTTTCGTCGAGGAATCGCTCGAAAAGCAAACTGTATTTCAGTGGGCAAACATGCGAAAGATACAATGCATAACAAACGATCGCACCTACGCCACTACCACGCGCGGTTGAAGGAATGTCGCGCTGACGGGCTTGCTCAACAAAGTCCCAACAGATCAGAAAGTAGTTGGCAAAACCAAGCTTGTTGATCACCCCAAGTTCACGATTAAGACGATCCATCACGGGCTGGGAAAACTCGCCATTGGGCATCATTTCCTCGTTGCCGGCATAACGGTCCCTCAACCCTTTGATGCACAAGTCTCGCAATTCGTCTTCGGGCGAACGGCCCTGCGGCAAATCAAAAACCGGGAAAAACCGCTCACCCAGTTCCAGTTCGATATCAACCGAATCGGCGATTTCCTGACTTCGCGCAACCGCATCCTCAAGCCCCGAAAAATTTCGATACATCTCCTCTGGTGGACGAAGGTAGAATTGATTTCCTTCCATCTTCATTCGGCTGCTGTCGGTGCGAAACCGGCCCATGTTGATGCACAGCATCACGTCCTGTGCTTCGGCATCGTCCTGATCGACATAGTGACAGTCGCTGGTCGCTACCAGCGGCAACCCAACGCTGTTGGCGATTTCGACGGCCCCCTGGAGCTGGGGCTTTTGAATGTCGACATTGTTATTCATGATCTCGAGGAAGTACCGGTCCCCGAAGAGTTGATGAAACCACTTTGCGACATCTTTGGCTTCGTTGAGTTCATCTTCGGCGCCGTTGCCACCGCGCAAGATCGCACGACTGAATTCGCTTGAAACGCAACCGCTTAGACAGATGATCCCCTCGTGGTGAGCTTCCAAAAGCTCTTTGTCGATCCGCGGTTTGAAGTAAAAACCGTCGAGGCTTGCATGCGATGCCATCTTCACCAGGTTCTTGAAACCGGTGATGTTCTGACACAGTAGGGTCAAGTGATAACTGGAATCCTTGCCACGCCCCCCCGATCTCTCCTTGCGACTGCCGGGCGCAATGTAAGCCTCGTAACCGATGATCGGGTTGATCTGTTTGGATTTACACTCGCGATAAAACTCCAGCGCACCATGCATATTCCCATGGTCGGTCAACGCCAAGGCGTTCATCCCGTGGTCCACCGTCCGCTGAACGAGCTTGGGAATTGAGCTCGCTCCGTCGAGGAGACTGTAATGGCTGTGGCAATGAAGATGGACAAAAGGACGCTCGGACATCGGCTTTTCGGCTTCCTGCGGAGATCTGATTCGAAGTCTGGATCGCTGATTCTAAGCGACGTTCGCCATGCTGCCTACGGTTTTAACTTGAGAGGTAGTTGCCTATCGAAAAAAACAGTTATGCCAATTGATCCGCCAATTGATCCACCCCAAAACCAATGTCGGTAAAAGTCGAATTTATGCTGCCAACTGCCAATCCTGACCTATCTTTTCCTGAGTGCTAACTCACCTTTTTGGCACTCTTTGGTTCACCCCATGAAACCCCACCATGTCAAGTCGCAACAAACGTAAATCAAAATCCAGCAAATCGAATTCTGGCCAGCACAATAGCCAGAAGAAACCCAGCCCCACTGCCCAAATCCTTGAGCATGTGGAGTGGCTCATTGCGCTTCACGAAGAGCGCGGCGAGCCGGCAATGTCGGTCGGTGGCTCTGATGCGGCGAACTTGGACGTCAATGATCTCGCTAAAGGTCTGGTTGAGAAGATTGAGCCAAAGATCGTAAACCGATTTGACGCAATCGAAGAGAAACTTGCGGCCTTCAAGTCAAATGACTTCGAAAGTTCGAGCCTCAATGGTGCGGGATTGGAATCGCTTATCGAGAGATTCGATGCAATCGAGTCAAAGCTGACTACGATCGAGGAAACGATTCAGAATTCTGATGACCCAATTGGGACAGACTCCAACCTCGAGGAACGATTCGAGGCGATCGATACACGACTTGGGAAGGTCGCTGAAGCGATCGCCGGACAGCAGAAGCTGATCGAAAGTCAAAGCCAAAATCAAGGCTCGGCAACAAACGCTTCGATCGTGGAGTCCTTTCAAACCCAGTTCTCCGAAATGTTGAGCCAAATGAAACAGGAGCTGGCAGCAGTCTCGACAATCAAGGCGAATTCGATTCAAGAAGCCAGCGATGAACTCGACAGCGAAAAACAAGAGGCCGCGCTAGGCCCGGACTGGAGCCGTCAAAAACAGGCCATGCTTTCCAAGTACGGCATTGACCCCGAGCACCGCCCCGACATGGCTCCACCAACCGAACCAGATCCGGTTATGGAAACAACCATGGCTGATGAAACACTCAGCGAGGAGCTCAGCGCTACAGTCCAGTTGGATACTGAAGAAACGGTTTCTACTGAGCCCGAGGAAATTCAACGGATTAAGAAAGAGCTTAACTCAAAGCTTCGCGACGCTGAAGTAAACCTGTCAATCGAGCGGGCCAAGCTCAGCCAGCTTGAAGCCGAACTTGAGTCCAAGCAAATTGAACTCGAGCGTCGTGACTCAGAATTGAGTGCAAAGTACAAAGGCCGACAGAACTCCAATTCGGACTCCGAACAATTCAGCCTGCTGGACCGCTTGAAGAAACACTTAACCGCAAAAGACAGAAAAAACCTCGATCGGATCTGAACGAATTTTTCGATAAATGACGCTCGACCCCGACGAAGCTAGGGTTCTTTACCAACCGTCATTCCCGCGCAGGCGGGAATCCCGTCTTTTAATGCTTCGATGGACCCCACCTGGCGGGAGTGATTTGACCTGCTAGCTCCAACACAATCACTTGAGTGAAGCCCCCCTCCAACGCTGCCAAAACCAACTGCTATTGTCTGGGCCAGAATCATTCTGGTATCAAAAACGTTAATTGTGTGTGGAGGTGCGCCCGCTGCGGTGGAATTCCTTTACGCCAAACTAGCCAAACTATTAACGGCATGGAAGCCGACCGTAGTTGAAAGTACTGCGTCTAACCGTTGTTCCTTGTGAACTGCTGAATCTCAGCCAGACGGAAAGACGAAGTTACTGCAATACGACATGGCCATGCCAATACGATTCCCGAACCGAGTTTGACAAGCCCCTGATCGCTCGTCGAATTCAACTTGGAAAAAGTGCCATGAGCGATTCTGAAAACGACTACGAAGAAGAAACTGGCCCACGTTTCAACAAAGCAATCCTCGGAAGGATTCTTGCTGTTGGCTTGTTCGTTGCCCTTGGAACTTTCGCCGTCGTTCAATCGATGAGAGGTAACGACAACGACGCCTCAAATACCGAAACAACCGGTGGGCAACTTGCTGAAGGACTAGGCGACGCTGCCGAGAAGCTAAAGTCGGGTGTCTCTACTACGGCCAGCGACCTCAAAAAGGCAGCAGGAAACGCGTTCAACAAAACCACCGATGCGCTAACTCCCAAGAAAAATGCATTTGTTGGCAACACTTCTGTCAGGCCAAACGTCGTCAAGCCGGCCAGTTCTGAATTCGCGGTTAAATCAAATCCAAACTTGCCCAACTCAAAACCGCTAGTCTCAAAACCCGGTGGCTTTCAGCCATTAAAGACTCCTGTGGTCGTTTCAAAACCGGTCACCAACAACCCGGCTAAAGCCCCCGAGCGATTCGCCCAAGCACCCGGCGGAGCGCCTATCATTGGCAACAACGGAGGATTTGCCCCACGAACAACCAGTCCAAACAGTGCGTTTGCGACCAAGACGCCTTCGAATTCTTTCGGTGGAAACTCAACGGCCGGAAAATTCGGTGCTGCCGCCAACAACTTGAAATCGAATATCAATACCGCTGCCGATGACCTGTTGCGAAAAACAAGCGAGACGGCCAAATCGACCGGTCAATCGTTCAAGAATTCGTTTGGAGATGCGGCCAGAAAAACCGGCGCGGCGCTCAAGCCTAAATCGAACTTTACTCCGCCAGTGGTCAAATCGGACTTCGGTCGCCCAGGCAACAATTCTCCATTCGCGAATTCGAATAAGGTGACTGCTTCGACATCCGATCCAGCGAAAAGACCAGACTCACGAGCGTTTGGGGCAAAAACGTTTGCGCCACCCAAGAATCAAAAATCTGCAACACTCAACACGCAGCGAGAACTGGCCCCGATTTCAACCAACCGTTCCAATCAGACAACCAGTCCGTTTGGAGCTCAATCGGGTGGTTCGACTTCGCGATCCTCCGGTGGCTCAACGTTTAACTCGAATCGAAAACCCGCGCCGGCTTCTTCCAACACGCGCCGACCATCAACTCAATCGCCATTCGCCGCATCGAATCAACGCCCCACTTCACCAAGTAAATCATCTCCGTTCTCGGGTGCCTCAAACTCGCAAACCAACAGTCGGGCCGGCACTAGTGTTCGCTCGGCAACCGATCTGGGCGGGCTTGCGACACTCAGTAGAAACGTCCCCGGTGACCGACAGTTAGAAGGAGTTCAGGCACCGGCGCTAACGGTTGAGAAACTTTCGCCACGAGAAATTCAGGTGAATCAGACCGCTGACTTTCAACTGATCATCAAGAACGTCGGGCGTGTATCAGCCGAGGACGTCAAGGTCTTTGACCAGACTCCAATTGGAACCCAGTTCATTGGAGCTTCGCCTCAACCGGCCAGCAGCCGAGGCGGTGACCTTCGCTGGGACATCGGAACGCTTCGACCGGGACAGGAAAAACGAATCAAGATCCAACTTAAACCGACCCGACACGGCGAAATCGGCAGTGTCGCTCACGTAACATTTGCGACTCAGGCTTCAATGCGGACGCTGGTCACCAAACCAGTGCTTGAGATTGTCCATCAGGCCAAGAATGTCCATCTGATCGGTGACGACGTCGTGTTCGACATTACGGTCAAGAACAAAGGCGACGGGCCGGCCAACAATGTGATGATTCAAGAAGACGTTCCCAAGCAGCTGGAATTCCAGGACGGCAGCCAAGCGATCGAGTATCCGATTGGCACGTTGATGCCAGGACAATCCAAGCGGCTTCGACTGGCACTCAAAGCGGCTCAAATTGGCAAGATCCGCAACGTGATGTTCGCTTCTGCCGACGGAGGCCTCGAAGCCAAGCACGAACTTCCCCTCGAAGTCGTTGCGCCAAATCTCGTTGCAAAATCTGACGGACCCACACGACGCTTTCTCCAGCGAAATGTCGCACACAGTTTTTCGGTTGCCAACAATGGAACAGCCAAGGCCACCAACGTCGAGCTGATCGCTCGGTTGCCCAGCGGGCTGAGGTTCCAGGCGGCCAACAACCAAGGTCGCTACGACTCCAATGCACATTCGGTTTATTGGAGTCTTGCCGAGCTTGCTCGTGATGCCAAAGCAACGGTCGAATTAAAAACAACGCCAGTCGAAATCGGCACCCAGCCAATCAAGTTCGAAACTCTTGCCGACCTAGAAGTTCGCGCCAGCGTTGTACAGCCAATGAATGTCGAGCACTTGGTCGATGTGTTCTTTGACATCGACGACGTTGTCGATCCAATCGAAATTGGAAGTAACACGAGCTACAAGATTAGAGTCGTCAACCAGGGCACCAAAGCCGCAACCAATGTGCGACTTGGTGTAACGTTTCCAAGAGGGCTTCAGCCGACTGCCGTCAACGGTTCGATTCGCCATCAGATCAATGGGCAACAGATCGCGTTTGAGCCGATCAACAGCATGAGCCCGGGCGACGAGATCAGCTTTGAAATCGAAAGCAAGGGTCAATCCGCTGGCGACCATCGCGTGGAAGTCAACATGCAGACCGACGGCCGCCAAACGACAGTGACCAAAGAAGAAACGACACGAGTCTACTCAGACCGGTAATCATAGTAGCACGGCTGTCCCAGCCGTGAACCTGCTCTGAACCTGCTCAAAACACAGATGGGACAGCCGTGCTACTTTACGAATCCCATCGTTGAAGAATCCACTTGATTCCACGCTTTAGCATTGCGACGGGCGGGCCCCGCCAACGCTTTCGGTTTTGATGCGTATTTCCGCGTGTACTTCAAAAACTTCTCCAATCTCTCCTCAATTTTGCCCATTAAGCAAATCGGGGGCATCTGATAGGATGGCGGATTCAATTTTTGCTCGAACCCTGTCACCAAAATCGTGTCCTTGGAGAAGCCGTGAGACGTCCACTAATTGCCGGTAACTGGAAAATGAATTTGAATCGCGCCGATGCAGTGGCCCTGGCCAAGGGCTTGGCTGACGCTGACACCAGTGTCGACTGCGACATTCTTGTTTGTCCTTCCAACGTTTACCTTGACGCGGTCTCAAATGCCATTTCGGGTTCAGGAATTTCCATCGGCGCACAGGATGTTTACTTCGAAGCCAGCGGAGCCTTCACTGGCGAGACCAGCACTTCCATGATCGCTGATGTCGGGTGTACTTATGTGATCCTAGGACACAGCGAGCGACGCCATGTGATTGGCGAATGTGACATGCTGATCAATAAGAAAGTCGTTTCGGCTCTGGCAGCAGGACTGACTCCCGTGCTTTGTGTAGGTGAAACGCTGGAAGATCGTGAGGCTGGCAATACCCAGAAAGTCGTCGAGTCCCAGTTCGATGGATCGTTGGCTGGGTTGACCGAGGATCAGATCCGCAAAACCGTAATCGCTTACGAACCGGTTTGGGCGATCGGAACCGGCAAAACGGCCTCTCCTGAGCAGGCTCAGGAGGTCCACGCTGACCTTCGCAAATTGTTGGCCGACCGCTATAATTCCGAGACTTCTGAGACGGTCCGAATTCTTTACGGCGGAAGCGTAAAACCAGCCAACGCAGCTGATTTGATGTCGCAGGCCGACATCGATGGAGCACTTGTTGGCGGTGCGTCGCTAAAGGCCGATAGCTTTGCCGCAATTATCAATGCTGCCGGTGTTGCTGCGGCTTAGCCTCCTAAGAAAAAAAGCAACAAGCAGTCAGACTGATTACTGACCTGCAACACTCGACTATAAACAACACTCGAATTCGAGAATGAAAATGGCTGTGGTTCAACTTATCTCAAACGTGACTTTGCTCGGCGCTGCGTTCGGTTTGGTAATGCTCCAAGCGTTACTTTTGCTTTCGTCGCTTTTCCTCATGATGCTGGTTCTGGTCCAGCGCGGCAAAGGCGGCGGTTTGACAGGTGCACTTGGCGGCATGGGCGGCCAAAGCGCATTTGGCTCCAAGGCCGGTGACGCATTTACGAAAATCACTGTTATCACCGCTATGGTTTGGATCATGTTATGCATGGTTACGATCGCGGCTTATAACCCGCCTCCAAAAGCCAAAACCGCAGCCGACAAAAGAGCAACTTCTGGAATGGGCGCAGCCACCGAGCCAGGTGACGCGGCAGCGGAAGGTAGTGCAGCAGCGGCTGGCGAATCTGCCACTGGCACAACTGGATCTGGAGGAGCTACAGCAACTGGTTCGGGAACAGCCGGCCAGAGCGAAGGTTCAACTCAAAACGGATCTAGCCCGGCAACCGATGGCCCAACAGACGGAGTCTCAACCGAATCAACTGAATCGACCAGTTCGCTTGAATTGAACCAATCAACTCAGGACACACCCCCGGCAACGGTCGAAGGGTCAACTGGAGACACAGCCATCGTTCCGGAAATCGAGCTGAACCTTGATGGCCCCGAAACTCCCGCCGCGACTCCAACAGGCAACTAGCGTCTGTTCCTTTTAATCGGGCGCTTCGAAGTGCCCAGAAGGGTTCTCCTTGTTACTCAGCATGACCGGTCATGGACAGGCCTCAGTCCAGAATGATCAGGTTCGCGTTGTGGCCGAAATCAAGTCGGTCAACAACCGGTTTCTCAAGACCAACATCAACTCCGATCTCGATACGGATCATCAAGCCAAACTTGAGACGCTGGTTAAGCAGAACATCAAACGCGGCAGCGTCAATCTCCGAGTCAAAACGCAGCTGCTCGATTCGTCCAATGAGTGCAAACTCAATGAGTCAGCCATTCGGGCCTATTGGCTACAACTTTCTGAAATTGCGGGGGGCAGCCAATCGGTCAACGTTGAGTCCATTTTGCATTTGCCGGGTGTCGTCGACACCAGCATCGACGATTCGTTAAACACAATCGTGTGGCCCGTCGCTGAACAAGCCGTCAAAGAAGCACTTGAGAAACTGGACCAGATGCGAACGGTCGAGGGCGAGGTCATGAAAAAAGACATGCTTGCCAACGCGGACTCAATTGCTGAAAAACTTGAGTCGGTCAAACAACTTGCTCCACGCGTAATCGAGGGCTACTCCAAGCGAATGACTGACCGGATCAACAGTCTCTTGGAAGCACATGACGTTTCCATTGAACCGTCGGCCATCATTAAAGAGGTCGGAGTATTTGCCGAAAAGGTCGACATTTCCGAAGAAACAGTTCGACTTGGAAGCCACGTACAGCAGTTCAAACAGATTGCTAGTGCCCCACAATCCGAGGGAAAGAAACTGGACTTTCTCGTTCAGGAGATGCTTAGAGAAACCAACACGATTGGCTCCAAGGCCAACGACGTGGAAATCGCCAACAACGTAGTTGCAATCAAGACGGCAATCGAGCGGATTCGCGAGATGGTTCAAAACGTTGAATAACTTCGTCAGCTTGCAGCAGGGTGGTGTAAAATGAACCAACCAGAACGTCAGTCCAAGGTAAAACCTGTAGGTCCGGCAAATCAGGATCGGGCCGAGACGGGTGGCGAAATGTCCAAATCAGAATCGAGCAAAACGGGAAAGGTTGTCATCATCTCCGGGCCGTCCGGGGTTGGAAAGACATCCGTTCTGCGACTTCTTTTCGAGGAGTCCAAGCTCCCGTTGGTCGAAAGTGTCTCAGCCACGACCAGACCCCAGCGAGAGGGAGAGACTGCCGGAACGAGCTACCACTACCTCAGCAAAGAACAGTTTGAAAAGCACCGCCAGAACAACGATTTTTTGGAATACTGCGAGGTTTTCGGATACGGCCACTGGTATGGAACGCTGCGAGAGCCAGTTACCACTGGTCTTGAAGCGGGAAACTGGATAGTTTTAGAGGTAGATGTTGAAGGGGCCGCGAAGGTCTTGAAAACTTATTTCGATGCAATCACAATCTTTATTCACCCGGGAAGCATCGAAGAACTTGAACGGCGTCTGCGTGGACGCGGCACCGAATCCGAAGAAGTTCTAAAGCGTCGACTCGAAGTGGCACAACACGAGCTGGACGCATCCACGATTTATCGACACATCGTAATCAATAAATCAGTCGCACAGACTGTCAACGATATTTGTGAGCTTTTAGAAGCAGAGAGAAACTGAATGTACGACGAGCTGAAAGAAGAAGAAATTGTCCGCAAAGTCGGTGGGCGTTTCAAGTTGTCAACGCTGATTCAAAAGCGAATGGTTCAACTGAACAAAGGCGCTCGCCCGCTAGTCGAAACCAACATCGATGACAAAATGGCGATCGTGCTTCAGGAAATCCTGCAAGACAAAATCTATCTCGACACATCTTCCAACGTCGCGGTCGCGGGATCTCCTGATTTCGACGACACTCCAGAGTTGAACTTGGACGATCTGTAAATCGATCGTTTGATAGCGCAGTCTGACAAGCAAGTCCGATATTAAGTGGCTGATAAAGAAATCATCATTGCCGTAACCGGAGGCGTGGCTGCTTTTAAAGCCGCCGCGCTGACTAGTCAGCTAGTGCAAGCCGGCCACTCTGTTCGCGCCGTCATGACACAGTCGGCGCAGAAGTTCGTCGGCCCAGCTACGTTTGCGGCGTTGACCGGTCAATCTGTCGTCACCGAGCTGTTTGATCCGCAGTTTCCGCTGGGTGCACATATTGAACTGGCGCGCAAGGCGCAATTATTATGCGTTGCTCCAGCAACCGCCAACTTTATCGCCAACGCCGCCAATGGGATCGCCAACGATCTGATTAGCACATTGTATTTATGCTTCACCGGACCGGTGATTGTCGCTCCGGCAATGAACTGCGAGATGTGGGACAAACCAGCGGTCGGCAGAAACGTAGAACAGATTCGTGCCGACGGAGTTCAGATTGTTGACCCGCAAGAGGGTTGGCTGAGTTGCCGAGCCAAAGGCATGGGGCGAATGGCGGCGCCTGAAGATATCGCCAAGACGATTTCGGACGCGTTGTCTTAATTCGCTTTTTTGGTGCTTGGATTCATGGCACACATCCTGATCACTTCCGGACCAACGCGGCAATACCTCGATCCTGTCCGCTATCTCAGCAACGCGTCGAGCGGCAAAATGGGTTCGTGTTTAGCGCGGTCCGCCTTGGAACTGGGACACGATGTGACCATAGTTAGCGGGCCAGTTACGACCCAATACCCAAATCAGGCTACGGTCATCGACGTTGTATCGACTCAGGACATGCTTGAAGCAGCCGTTGAGGCCTATCAGTCCAGTGATGGAGTTATCGCTGCCGCAGCGCCTTGTGACTTTCAGCCAGCGACTTTCTCCGAGCAGAAGATCAAGAAAACCCATGAGGCGTTTGAACTGAAACTCGTCGAAACAACAGATATTCTTGCCGAGCTTGGATCCCAAAAGCGACCCGATCAATGGTCAGTCGGTTTTGCGCTGGAAACCGAGGATGGAAAGAATCGTGCTTTGGAAAAACTTCGCAAGAAGAACTGCGACTTGATCGTGCTCAACGGGCCTTCGGCAATCGACTCGCCAGGTAATCAAGTCGACATCATCTCGCCCGACGGCAAAGTGGCACTTTCGGTTGATGGCTCCAAGGAAGAAGTGGCTCGTGAGATTCTCAAAGTTATTGAGAAACGGTTGATATCAAACTAGTGGTTAGAGTAGCTCGCCTCTCCGAGGCGAGTTTTCATGCGAGCTACTCAACTGGAGCGCCGCGTCCAGTTCGTTCAGACTAAGCTCGATCTGTGACGCTAGATCACTTTGAAGCTCTTCTTGCCCGAATCTGACTTCGTTGAAAAGCTCGGTGATCTCGTGAACTGTCGAGCTGATCAAGCCGGAATCTGGGTGAGAATCGTAGGCCGACGCGACTGCGCCTGCAAACTCTCGATGCGTCTGGCTTGGCGAGCGAGTCAAATTGTGCCGCTCAAGAATCTCGGCCATCCGATGGTAGAACTGAACTGAACTGTTTTGCGTCGCCCCCTCTCGAACCCACTTGCCCAGTTTTGGTGCGATCAAGGAAATCGCTCCAGCAATCAATTTTCTCAAACGTCCCGGCTCTTTTTGCTTTCCCGGTGTAGAACTTTTGTTCGCCAGCACGCCTCGCAACCAAGTCCAAAAGAAGACCAACAGCAAAAGCCCGCCCATCAAATACTTGAACACCGGTTTGGTCGCTATTCTCGAGGCTGAATCAATTCGACGTTCCCACCGAAGAACATCAAAGTTGCGGAGCATGTTGATGATGGGACCACTGAAAGCGGACGCGTTCACTCCTGACTGGTTCTCCATCCCGAGTACATAGTCGTCCCAAGCCGTTCGCGCCAATTCGATTGCCTCTTCGCCTACTCCGGCATCGTCCGATTCGGGGGTCTCGGGGGTCGGGTCCAATCTCAGCCAAGCCCCGCCGGGACCGGCTTGCCCCGATTCGACCATTTCGGGCGTACAGTCTTCGGGTCGCAAATAGGCTTCCACCCACGCATGTGCATTTTTGGCGCGGACCATGTAGCTACCCGAGAGCGTATTCTCTTTGGCCCCCTGAAATCCAACAACCAACCTGGCCGGAATATTCTTGTTGCGAAGCATGACCGTAAGGGCAGAAGCAAAAAGTTCGCACTGGCCATGGCGATGGTTTTTGACAAAGTCTTCAATCGGATCGAGATCGTCATTTCGTTTGACTTTGCGAAAATCCAGCGTGTAAGTGAACCGGCCAGGCTTGAGAAAATAATTTTCCATGCTGCGCAGAAGTGCAATTCGAGGAAGCGCCTCCGCTGAGTTCGCATCACCAAGTTCGGCAGCCAACTCTCGCTCAAGCCTATTCGCCAATCGGACGAGGCTCGGATACCTCTCAGGATCCATCTGGGTCAGCCACTCGCGCTGCGGCGGATCGGCGGACATTGGAAGCTGTTGATAGTTCTTGGTGTTCGAAATGTAGGGCCAAGCCTCGAAGAACCTTCCTTTTTCGTCAACCAACGTTTGAGCAACGTACGAAAATGGAGCCAGTCCAATTGACTGATGGGTTCTACTTCGCGTCAGCGCGGAGACTTCGTGACAGAACAATAATTCGCCCGGAGTTCCTTCGGAACGATAAAATGGCATCAAACCGTAAATCAATGGATCGGTCGATTCTTCCAACGCAAGCTTCTGACAAATTTGTCGACCTTGATTAAAGGGGGCGTGTGGAATCGACTGATAAACGTCATTGAAAACGCGATCGTGAGGTGCACGCCAATTCGTTTTTCCATCTTCGATGACCAGATTGGAAAGCGCCAAACCGCGAAAGTACGGCGGGTTGCCAACAATCGAAACGGGCTCTCCCGTATCGCGATACTGGAAATCAACCCGGAACATCAACTTGTTGGATTGGACGATAAGTCCTCGCTCGTCCAAATCAACAGACTTGGACACGCCCGTTGAACTGACTTTGACGCTGGTTGGCCCAAACCATGGCGCGGTGTGCCTGGGGACGAGGAAGAACAGGATCGACGTAAAAACTGCCGAGACAGCAATCCACATCAGCAGTTGATAAACCAAGGGCCGAATCGTTGAGTCGTGCCGTGACGGCGGCTCAAAAAAGACAAGTGGCTCGACAGTGGTCTGGTGTGAAGCGTCAGTTTGGTTTGAAGCGGCACTGTCGACCAAGTCTAGCTGATTTCGTGTCTTCCACAGTTGAACTGAACGGCGGTTTCTATTGTTGATATCAAACGAATCGGTGTGGACCGACTGAAGAACCATCGCCAAACCGACCACAACGAAATAGACAAGGAACAGCAATCCGGCTTCGAAGTTAAGTGAGAAAATCGCCGCAACAACGACTTGCAGCAAACTCAACACCAGGATTTGCCAATTCAAACGGGGAGTCTTTTCCTGAAACATCAACACCGTTTGCAGGTAAACCAACAGATTGGCGACAGAAACGAGCTTGCCCATTCCGTCTTCGGAGAAAAAATCCTTCATCGCCAAAAACAGAATAACAATTGAGGCCACGTTGGCCAGAAAACCTCTGATCCTGAACAGCTTGAACCAGTCTGTAACTATAAACCCAATCACAGCGCCCACGACGCCGATCGCAATCATGCGCATGCTTTCCATACTCATCCCCAACAGTAGGCTACTGATCAAGACGAGCGCAAGAAGCGTCAACTGGATTAGACGTTTGACTTCAATCATTGAACGGCAAGTCGGCCTCGCTAAGGGTAGGAAAGGGTACTGAGATATTCTCCGACACATCGTGTTTGGCGGGATCAAGCCGAAACAATGTTTCAAACTCTTCTGAATCAACACAGATCCATCGAATCAAGGGAACGATCTGGCGCAACCGACGGGCCAGTCGGTTGGCATCCCCATTAAAGTCCGAACCTTCGACCAATTGCTGAGCGTCGAAATCCGGTTCGAGGATTGCAGGTCGCTCGCGCGAACTAACGACGTAGACCGGAGTAAGTCGTGAAACGCGCTGGGCGACAGCAAAAATTGAATCGACCACATCGGGGTCTTCTGAGGGTTCGGCTTGGGCCAACTCGGTCATTAGATGTGGAATAATTGAGTATCGTGAACGGCTATGGCAAACCTCCGTCTTGCGGCCGCAAACCCCAACTGCAACCTGCCCTTGGACCGAACTGCCCATGTTCAACATCGCGGTTGCAGTAAAGCTCAGGGCGAGTTCGCACAACTCCGCCGCTCGCTGATCGCCTGCGGGGCAATACAAGTCGTTAACCAGCGCGAAGTCCCGATTGTTTGGCTGATCGTGTTCCTTGACGATCGGCTGACCCATTCTCGCCGTGGTCCGCCAATGAATATTCTTTTTGCTGTCGCCTGATCGCCACGAGCGAAGCGCGTAAAACTCATCCCGCTGAATTGAACGGCGCCGCCTGATCGCATCTGCCCCTGAAGCGATCGACTCCACCCGTTTCTCCCACGTCGGATGGATGTGGCCAAGCTCAGGTGCAACGAAAACCGTTTCCTGCTCGGGAATATGAAACCGAGATACGATCAAACCGAACGGAAACGTAGTTGAAATCGTTGCCGGTCCAATAACATACTCTCCTCGACAAGCGAAAAAGACACAGTACGATTCAATTTCTGTGGCCTCACTATTGATCCTTGGAAAACCAAGCTTCGCGTTGTATCTGGTATCGCGCCCAGATTTCTGAGAGAGCCTGTCAGTGATTTCACCGAACCATCGGGAGAACCAGCCTTCACCCCTAGAGAGATTGGGGCCTGCCGGAGTGGTATTCGATTGCCCATCGGCTTGGTTCACCGGCAAAATCGAATCGTTAACAACTACATTCCAGGCTGATAATCGTTTGCTTTGTCGGTTGTGACACGTCCATTGGACCATCGACGAATCGTTGGCGTGGATTTTGGTAGGAATGAAACGCGACCCCGATAGCGAACGCATTCGACTGACCGCAAGTCGCCAATTGAGCATGATAGGCGCGACCATCATGCCGGCCATAAAAATCAGCAAATTTACATTGCGAAGAACCGCTCCGACGGCAATGAAGACCAGCACGACCAGATAAACCCAGCCTTCAGGTGTCAGTTTGATTTCCCGCAGACTATCACGGCGTTTCAAATTGGGCCGCTTTGGTTGAGACAATGCAGGCTCCTCTGGTGATTAAGCGTGCGACGGATCCTAGCCGACCAAGCTAGCTAGCGGGTAACTCGAAATCCAGGCTGCGGCAGGCCGATACTGGCCTCTATTATAAATTGATTCCCCGGGAGTGCGAAGCTCCTGTTGAGCTTGAACTGCCCGATACCGCTGGCTCAGCAGGAGCTTCGCCCTCCCAGGAACTTTTGTTTTCCAATTTAATACAAGTTGGCTACGTGAGTCTAAAATTCTAAGCTGACACTACGTGGGAAGCGCAACTGAGCCGAGAATCTCAGCCATGAGGGCCTCGGAATCTTCACGTTGGCTACCCTGAATTCCATCTCGCATCTGTATCCGATGGCTGAGAACCGGAATGGCTAGATTTTTTGCGTCATCGGGAATCACGTAGTCGCGACCATCTACAAACGCAGCTGACTGAACGGCACGATACCACGCCAACGCGCCACGCGTGCTAACCCCAACGCTGAGCTCCGTAGAGTCACGTGTTGCGTGAACGACATCGAGCATGTAACCCGAGATCGAATCATCAACGGCTACGGATTTAACTGCCGCCTGCATCTCCAGAACCCGTCTCCAGTCACAACATGGCTCAACCTCATCTACCGGATCACCTGTGCGATGACTCGTGAGAATAGACGCCTCGAATTCCCGGTCCGGATATCCCATCGAAATTCTCAACAGAAACCGGTCCAACTGACTTTCGGGCAGCAAATAGGTGCCCTCGAACTCAAACGGATTCTGAGTCGCAATGACCATAAACGGTTTAGCCAGCTGATGGGTCACGCCGTCAATACTGACTTGCGCTTCACTCATCGCTTCGAGAAGTGCACTTTGAGTCCGTGGCGGGGCGCGATTGATTTCGTCGGCCAACACGAAATTGTTAAAGATTGGACCTTCGTTGAACTGAAACGACGATGTCTGGGAATTGAAAACCGAGCTGCCCACGATGTCACTGGGCAAAAGATCTGGCGTGAACTGAATCCGCGAAAACGATCCGGCAACACTCGAAGAAATCGCACGACCCATCAACGTCTTGCCGACGCCTGGAACGTCTTCGAGCAGCACGTGTTCGTCAGCAAGAAGAGCGATCAAGCACAGTCGTGCAACGTCAATTTTCCCTAAAACGACCTGGGCCACATTCTGGAGCAGCCGATCTGCACTGACGTGCAGTTCTTTTATCGAAATACTGCTCTCGCGCAGTTCATCGAAAATGGTATTATCTTTTTTGTCCAACGATCTCGCCTCAAATCGCCGCTTGCCGCGAGGCCGGATGCCTCATGTTCGACATTCGTCGGCCTAAGTTTAACAGCTATCGAGAACGATGTCTTGAACCCGTTAATCAATCGGCACAGAAGGCATTAAGGTAGTGGTTCGTCCAAGCTGGAATGATTATTTGCCGTAGTGGATTTCGCCAGAAATCCTCGGCTGATTAAGAATTCTGGCGAATCCCACTACGACATGTCAATTCAGGTCTGACAGACCAGCCGATTCCGCGAGGCAAAAGTACCATGCGATTTTCACTGGTTTAGGAACTCGTTGGTGCGCCACGGGAATCCCTCCAAAAGCGAACCAAACTTACTCAGTTCGAGGAAGAGAAACAGGGTCGCCAAAGAGACACAAATCAGTGAAAACAGTAACAATCCATCGAAAACACTGAACGACTTCAACCAAGACTTCCTCTGGTCAGCGGGAGCATCGTCAGCGGCACTACCAAATGATTCTTCTTGGGATACCTCGGGTGTCAAAACAGCATCGTCCACCGCTGCTTCAGCAACGTCGGCCGCTTGATCAAACATATCGTCGGCTTCGAGAATGTTATCGGACATAGGAGACTCAACTTGTTGACGCAGTTAATATTTGTCCGCATCGATAAAAAACATAATTGCAGCTGCGGTAAGGAAAACAAAGGACATGATCAACATCACTGAATAGATGCTGAATCCTTGCTTTCGATATTGAGGAGCTTCCGGGGCAGACGACTGGTCCATCATCCCTGCTTCTTCGTAAGGCGAATCGATCGTCGCAGTCGCAAATGGATCCTCACCGAATTCAGAGTTTACTTGTGACATGATCACCCTCTCTGACAGAATCCTTCATGTAGTCTTTGACGACCTTGAGTACACAGAGATCTTCTTTGGTCGTGACAACAGTACCTTTTCCAATAAAGCGATCCTGACGATAGATGTCCATGACATGGTCTACTCGAACACCATCATCAGACCCCAGCTTGACTGCGAAGTAGCCATCGCCACCAATTCGCAGCACAACACCGTCGACCTTGGGCGGAATATGGCTGGTCAATGAAGCAGGAGTCAGGCTATTGGCCTTAAGCACTCGATCGGCTTGAGCAAGTTTGGCAACGATGTCTCCTTCTTTTTCTTCGAGCAGTTCGATCTGATTTTTCAACTCGTATGTCTGACTGGTCAACGTTCGGACCAACGAGTATTGCAGTGCGACGTCATCGACAAGCTTGGAATTGTTTTGCTTGAGAGCCTCGATCTCGGAGTCCTGCTGCTTGATGCGATTGTTGACTTGCTCAAGCTCTGCAAGTCGTGCCTGGCTGATCTCGGTGGACTTGCGATACTGAGCTTCCTTGGTGATGAAGTCTTCGCGAGCTCGTTTGAGCTGCGACTCCAACTGACCCAGCTGCATCGCACGACTGACTCGCTCAGCTGACAACAGCTTGAGTTTCTCGTCGGTGTTTGTCTTGGCTTCGTTGACGCGATTCTGCGCCGCCTTGGCATCGGCCTGCATCTGTGAAGCAATGTCTTTCCAGTTTCGATGAGACGCACCCACCATCACTGAAATCACGAGAAAGCAAATACTCATGAAGAAAATCAAAAGCGTGAAAATCTTTCCCATCAAGCTCATCAAAGCACCTCTTTGCGACCAAGCACTGGATAACCAATCTGGTCAATTTGAAATCGTTTATTTCTTCTTTAACGTCAAATCGCTCTTACTCTAGCACCACTGAAGGATGGAGCCCCAGACCGATGTTTAAGTATAGTTGCCGGAATTTTGGCTTGCCAATGAATTGACAGAATAAGCCCAAATGTCCGACTTTCTCCACAGTCGTATCTACCACTTTAGCATCGGCAAACTGCTATCGCTGGTCTGAAGATTCCATCACATAGAAGCCAAAATGAACCTATCTGCAGCGCTCTGGGCCATTTGCGAGGAACGAAATGGGCAATCCTTGTGACCGATAAAACCCGACATTCGACATCAGCCTACCAAATTGCCTGAAATCAGCGTCAAGCGACTCGAAACAGGACAGTTTGTCAAAGCCTATCGCCGACCGAATCGCCAATTCAAAATTCGAAATCCATGATCAGTGCCCGGTGGTCTGAACCGAGGTCCTGGTCGACGTTCAACTTTCGAACCAAAATGTCCTGGCTAACCAGGGCATGATCAATCTTGAGTCCGCCCAGCCAAGTCGGAAACACGTACCACGTTGGAGTTGGACCAAACGCCTCACTGGCATCGTTAAAATTTCCTGCAGAGACAACCTTCTTGAAATTTGGGGACCAAGGCGACAAATTAAAATCGCCTACCATCACATTGGCCGTCGAGGAATCAAATCGCTCCACGACATTGATCAACTGCTCGTTTCTGGCATCCCAATTCCTTTGGTTCATTGGGGGAATAGGATGTGTCCCAATGATCCTCAGCGGCTTGTCCCCGACATTGGTAAAGGTCACGTCGATTGAGGGCAGCCGGAGCGCGCGAGAATTGAAAGCCTCCAGTTGACTCCACGGCTTTTTCGAGAGAAATGCGATCCCAAAATTGTCTTCGCGAGATCTAAACTCAGCGTGAGGGTATTCATCGCCAAGCCCTTCCTTGAGAACTTGTCGCCAGACAGAATCGACTTCCATCAGGACGACAAAATCAGGCGAGGCTTTCTGGATCGAATTGACGACCTCATCCCATTTTCGATTTTTGGTCAACAGATTGAGCGACATCAATCTCAGTTCACCGGAACCCGAGGTCACATCTTGTTGCCCAACCGTCGTCGGCCCAACAATGTAGCCGTAAACATAAGGCCAAATTGGGATCGCATTAACCGTAAACGCGATCAAGCAAACCAGCATCCACCACCAACGACGGGCCACCGCAAACAGCAACACCAAGGCGAACAATCCCAATGCCCACTGAACCCGCAATTGAGCAACCAGATCTGCAGCCCAGTTTGTCTGAGCCCAAAGCGCAGCGACCGTCGCAATGATTCCGCCCAATGCTCCCATCTTGAGCATCGAAAAATAGAAAAGAGCCGTCGGATTGGGAGGGGCGTCGGTGAAGGCCGGATCGGTTTGCACATTCATCGACTTCAACCTCGAGCTGGCATGACGTCCCGATAGGCCAGATAAAGCGTGTCCGCGGCGTCAAACAAATGCACCAGCAGAGCAGCCCGGGCCCACATTCCGTTTCTGGCTTGTCGAAAATACATCGCTCGAGAATCCGAATCGATCTCTGTCGGAATCTCGCCAACAACACTGTCCCTGGGAAACGGATGAAGAATCGGTGTATAGGTTTTCAACTGAGCGACGCGCTCCACCGTCAATCGAAAAGGCTCAAGATCAATCGCCGCAATCTCCGATTCGGCTTGCTCGGAATTGTGTTCCCGCTGAATTCGGGTCATGTACAGACAATCGACTTGACCAAGCAAACTCTGCCCGTTGAACTCGGCGTCAAGGCTTTGAAACTCTTCCACCATCACGCCGGACCTTTTCAAATAGTCTTTCAGCTCAGCGTCAAGATTCAGGACTTCGTGATCAGGCGAAACGAAAAACATTCGCACATCAGGATATTGAGCAAGCACCGTTGCCAGTGAGCGAACCGTTCGACCGCGACCGATGTCCCCGACAAACGCATAAGTCTTGCCAGCCGGTCCCGGTGTCAAACCCGGATACTGCTCGCGCAGCTGATCCAGTCGCGAAGCCCGCTCGGCCGAAGACTGATCAAAATCAAACGTCCGAATGATCGTATACATATCCAACAACGCCTGAGTTGGATGCTCATCCGATCCGGCTCCGGCGTTGACAATTGGAACCGAGCGGCGTTCCTGGTTTTCAAGGTCGTTCATCAAATACGCACAGCACTCGGCAAAGTTTCCAATCTGGGACCGCATGATGATGACGTCGAAGTAGCTACTAAACATGCGAATCGAATCCATCCTCGATTCACGTTTGACTTCGGAGGATGTTTTAGGATCTCGCACTTCGTTACAGGTCAAACCCAGAATTTGACAGGCCGCCATAAATGACAGGAACGTCCGTGTCGATGGCTGGGTGAAGTAAAGCATGGCTCGTTTATGAGCCAAAAGCTGACGGAGGCGCTGATTGCCGCTAGGATTGCGATTCATTTTGCGAATCATGTCAGCCGAGTGACAGAGTTTTTCCAGCAATGGAATGGTCAACTGCGAGGCGGAAATCAAGTGCTTCAAACGACCTTGCCTTTGGAACTCAACGTTCTTCTGATCAAGCGGGCGTTCTAACAACGATTCAAACTCAGCAAATTCCTGCATCAGTGCTCAATGAAAAAGGAAGTTTGGGCCGGCAATGTTCTCAGCGTTGGTCGGCGGGAACAAAACCAACATCTGTATCGAAATGTTTCGAAATGTTTCGAAGCAAACGTTTCGAAGCTTAATGGCAAGGTATTATGCACATGTTTTGAGACTGGAAAATGGTCATAGTTCCATATCAACACAATAAAAAAGGCATGCCCTGAAAAGAGCATGCCTTTTTCCTTATAAATTCGATCGCCCGCTACCTTTCAGCAAACTGACGATTCTGTAGTTCGCTTCGTAGCGAACCGTTAGCACTGACTTGCTTTCGCTGCTGCATCGTCCGCAACGCGGTTTGAATACCGACTCGTAAACCGGCATCGTCTTCGTCTACAGCATCTCGAGCACTTGCCTTGGCAGTCTGATGAACCTGCACGTCGGCTTTGACGCCAACCTGACTGATCGGACGCCCGGTGGGCGAATAAAATTTCGCGGTTGTAAGTCGAACGCCGCCGCCGGAGACATTGAGCGGAAAGATTCCTTGGACGCTTCCTTTGCCGTAGCTTTGGTGCCCAACGATCACACCACGTTTATGATCTCGAATCGCAGCCGCAAAAATCTCGCTGGCGCTGGCGGAGTTTTCGTCTACCAGAACAACCAACGGTACTCGCCAGGTGCTTGCCAAGTTGGCTTGATGAGTAAAGTCCTCCATCGGATTGCGTCCCTTGGTTGAAACGATAACACCGTCGCCGACAAACCGGTCGGCGACTTCGACGGAAGCCGACAACAATCCGCCCGGGTTACCACGAACGTCAACGATCAGAGAACGCATTCCCTCACGATGAAGCTTCCAAAGTGCTGCATCAAAATCGCGAGCGGTTGTCTTCTGGAAATTGGTCAACCGTACATAAGCCACACCGTTGGCCGGGTCGACAATTCCGACTTCGTCCACGCTGGGAATCTCAACACGCCGCCGCTCCAATTGAATCGTTTGTGGTCGCTGCTCACGATCGATGGTGATACTGACAAAGCTACCCTCAGGGCCACGCATCAGATCTGCAGCCTTTTCGCTGCCTACCTCGGAGACTTGACGACCATCGACTGCCGTCAAACGATCGCCTCTGACGATACCGCCACGTCCTGCTGAGCCCTCAGCAATCACGTTGACAATCTCCAGATGATCGGGATGAGTTCGCAATTCAACGCCCAGTCCAACGAAGTTGCCTTCGATCTGTGACATCGTTTCTCTGTACTGATTGCTCGACATGAATGCGGAATATGGATCCAGCGCCGAAATCGCGCCACACACGAACTCGTACATCGTGGCTTGGTTGCTCAATCCAATCGAATGATTCAAAAACTGAGCCGTTTCTGTAGCGACCATGTAGGCGTCATGCCGGTTGTGAACCGCCGCCGTCTCAAGTCGCTTTCTAGTCGCGATGATCGTCGAACGCACTTCTTCGGGAGCGATGCCGGGAAGATTGACCTTTTGAAAATCCGGAGACATCAAGGCGACTTCCAAAGCCGTCAATCCATAACTTGCCAGATCGGCCCAGTTAGGTTCGTCTACGTAGTATGATTGCACTTTCAACAGAACTTCGGCGTACACGTTCATTGCCGTGTTGCCGTCTGTGGAAGCGATTGATTTCAGAAAGCTGGTGTCAGAATATCTGCGACCCAGATCAAAATGAATCCTGGCCACAGAACGCCTCGTCTGAAGCGATTTGTTGTTAGGGAACTCTCGCAGCGTCGCCTGATAGAGGCTAAGCGCCTCGCCCCAGCGCTGGCTCTTTTCAAGCTGCGCCCCTTGGGAAAGGACTGACTCCGCTTCTGAAATGCCGATTTGAGCGACTGCGAGCTGGGGTTGCGAATCGACTTGGGTTTCGAACTGTGCCGAATCAACGGTTAGTTGTTCGAATTGAGCGTGTGCTTGTGAGGCACAGGTCGATATCATTGCGATTACCAACACGGTTGAGAGACATACGCGACGAAGATTCATCCAGACTGAGCGCATGTTGAGTGTGATGTCCATACTAAAATTGCCATCCTACAGAAGGTGACTCACGCTACTTCTGCTTGCTACTTTGATTTGGGAGCGAAGCGAGCAGGTAGTGTCAGTCAGATCAGGAACCGGCCCATTGGCGCACCCATGGTGATGCAAAGCCAATACAAAAAGCCGGTAAATCATTGATCACGTTTTTACTGCGGTCAAAAAAATTCAAACATCTTTCGTCCGCGAAATCCGCACAACCAAACAAGGCAATGACAAGCGATACGATGACAACGGTCGGTCAAAGTTGAAGGCGTGTCGGGCAGTGCAGTTCATCCCTGGCAATGACATTACGAAGCCAGAAAAACATTGGTTCAGAACAAACTCCTGCTGTAATAATCACTAGCTTTTAACACGGTGACCTGATGTAACATTTCCAAATTGTCGCTTGATCCACCGATATGATTGCCAAAACGAACGCCCCATTTTGCCACTGGCATTGTTGGGCCTTGGCACCTTGCTCCGCATACCGGAGCTATCGCTCAAACGGCTCGGAAAACGACGAGCCGACTCTGAAATTTCTACAATCGTGCCTTGGATCAGCGCATAAAAAACGCCTCAAGATAATACAAGAGGCGTGTCCCAGATGGTCAGTGGTTGCACTGTTCCGGGAAGGTTAGGGCTGTTTGTGTTCTTAAATCGTAGTAGGAGTTGAAATTGGGGCCGAATCAATCGACATCTTGGGAACCGGTACGGTCCCTGGCTCGGCAACCGTTTTACGCCTGCGTCGCCGTTTGACTTTCTTCTGACTCCACTCTTTGGTTAGCGACTCGAATACATCAGGCGATTCATACCGCACAACCGAACTACTTTCTGGAAGCGGTCCAACCAAACCCTTGAACAGAGGCAAGCCTCTCAAACTCAAGTCCGTGCTGCAGTCATCGATTCCAATTTGATCATGAAGCTGTGTTATTTGGTCAAAGCCGTCGAAGTCTTTGGTCTTTATCGAGCCATCTGAAGCTCGCGTTACGACCCTGATGATTTTTTCTGAAGCCATGGAATCCCTCTCTGAGGTAAGGTTGCTTTTCGTGCTAACCAGCGCCCCACTGTTCCAATTTGATTGGGGGATTCGATTCCTTCGACTCACTGTGTTGTTACTCATCGGAAAAGTGAAAGCACTTTAGCGAGAAGAGTTGCCAGCAGTGCTACGTCGCCAACAATCAAGAGAACCGCTATGCCCGGTTGGTAGGTTGGAATCGAAAAAAACGAAAATCGTTTTGCAATATAACGATTAATACGTTTTTGCCACGCTCAGGTCGTACGCTAATGGGACTTTGACCAATAGAAGCTCCTTGCTAGACAGGATCGGTTTCAAGCAAGGCAGATTGAAGAGATACCGGTTTTAACGGCTAGTCCGAACTACAAGCAGGCACGCACTATGTCCGCGGTTTCTCGTTTAGTAGCACGGCTGTCCCTGCCGTGACCAAGCTGCAAAACGAACAACGAACAAGCTGCAAAACGGCTGGGACAGCCGTTCTACTATCGATCAACTCTACCTACTCGATCGCTCACTCAACCCCAATCGTGGCCACTGATTCTTTCTCGCCAACGGTTTTCAGTTGAATGGTTCGCCGGTCAACTCGTTCGCTGTCTCTGCCGTAGTCACGATAGATCATCAAGTGAACTTTATTGCGAAGCTCCGTTCGGTTCTGTCCGTTGCCAAAGTACTTCACCTTGATCTCATACTTGCCTTTGGGAGCAACTGTGTTGAGATACATTTCGGGACCAAAACCAGTCGTGATATCCGAGGTGATCCCACCACCAGAACGAGTTTTCTTGTTCTCGTAACTACACTCTTCACCTGATGGTTCAACGACGTGAAGATCGACATCGGTTTGATCCGTGTTCCACATCATCGTGATGACAACATCGGCGGATGAAAACTTCATATCCTTCTTCAGCGTTTCCAAACGAGCAGCCGCAAACTCAGGAACAGAAGACTCCAGCTTACCACTCTTGATCTTGCGTAGCAGGTGCATGTACTGCGTCGATACGATCTGTTTAAATTCATTGCCCTGACGCTCAAACGTCCCGCCCAGTGCAACTTCGTAGTATACGATTGCCATGTCCGACTGCCCGAGCTGTGTCAAACACTGACCAAGCGCCGGATAAATACTACCTTGGAAAGGTCGAGCCCGAGCGACGCGCTTGAGTAAATGAAAAGCCTGCGCCGGACGCTCCAGCTCCATCGCCGTAAACGCCACATCGCGGGCGATGACGATGTCGCCAGGATTGCGTTCGACAAGCGAACTGTAAACCTTAATTGCCTCATCGACCGAACTTCCAGCGCGCCGACTGGCTTCGGCCGCAATTTTCTCATAGTCCAAACGTTCCGATTTCAGCGCCGACAGATAAGTCTCAGAGAACTCCTTTTTTTCGGTTAGCGAACACTCAAGCGGTTTTGAAATCGCGACGATTTCGATGTCGTCCATTGCCAGTTTGAGTGCGGTCGGCATTTTGAAGCTCATACCGGGCATCGTTTCCAGTCGCTTCAGCCAAGCCAGCGTTTGGGCTTTCGGGTCCGCCAGTGTATCTGCCGACTTCTTCATCGTGTCAGCGATCAAGTCTTTGGCGACCCTTGATTTAATGACAAACAAATCCTCTTCCGGCCTGATGTTAAACCGCTGGTAGTCGGCCTCTGTTTCGAGCATTAAGAGCGAGCAAGTATCGCCCGTGACGCGAAAGTGCCGAGCGTACGAGGCAGCAACATCGAACACTTTCGCGCCCAGGCTTTCCAATTGTCCGACCGCGACTTGGCCGTACAACCTTGAGGCAAGCTCTGATTCAACCTGCTCAACCGCGTTGAGCGCGATTGAAATCGTTTTTGTGTCTGAACCCTGATCGAGATCCAACTCGATCGGTCCCTCAAGCTCTCCACGTCCGACAATCGTCAGTGACTGGCCCGGGTAAACCCATTGCACGCGTCCGGCAGTCATGGTGTCGGTCGCACCAGCAGCGGTTACCGAGTTGAGCTTCCACGGCCGCTTGCGATGGGCTGTCGAAGCCGTCTTGATCTCGTCCTCGGTGGCGACACTGAACACGGCTCCGCCAGATTCACCGGCCAGGAATCGCAAACTTGCGATCGAGGTTCCGGTCAGTCCGGTTTGATAAGCGAACAGGCTGCCAAGGTTGTCGTCCGCGAGTTGCCGCCCGATCAGGCGCAGATTGGTCTCACCCCAAGTCGCCGCGCCATCGCTTAGCAAAAACAGATCCGGGCGCTGTGACTCGCTTGATTGAGGAGATTGAAAAGCCCAATCGGCATTGGTGATTTGCGAAATCGCTCCGTACAGATCGGTAGCACCCTCAAGCGCTAACGTATCGCAAGTCGCCATCAACGCCTCAACATTCTCGGGTGTATTGGCGACGTAACCGTCTTTCCAAAAATGCGAATCCACGTTGAAGAACAGAACATTGAAGTGCTTCATCGAATCGCGATTGTTGGTCAACGTCGACCTAAGCATCTCCAACCAGACATTGAACTTGTCGGGGTTACTGCTCAGCGACGTGTCGACCATGAAGATTCCAACGGGGCTTCCTTTGACTTCTTCGACCGGCAGATCGGGCTTGATTTGAATTCCCCAGAATTCACCTTCGTCTTCGTCAGAAGAGTGAAGCAGAATTTGAGACGCAGTGGCCGCCACCTTAATTCCGTTTGCCTGCTTGCCAAGAAAACGGTGAAGCTGATGACTCTTGCCTTTGATGACATTCTCCGACGGTTCCGAATCTGGAGTAACGTTGTACTCAACTCCTGCGACGGGCTGAATATTGAGGTCGACCTGACATTGGCCCGGCTCTTCTGGAAGGTCCAACTGAT
This sequence comes from uncultured Pirellulaceae bacterium, assembly GCA_937981585.1. Taxonomy (GTDB): domain Bacteria; phylum Planctomycetota; class Planctomycetia; order Pirellulales; family Pirellulaceae; genus Mariniblastus. Next base: position 47,169 of record CALJOA010000045.1, read on the forward strand.
ACGTCCAACCGCCATCGGTCTGCGTCAAGTTAACGTCGTACCCGATTACGATCCGGTGCAGTTTTTTCGGAGCAAGCGGAAAGACACGAGCGTTGAACACGCCGGCGCCTGACCATTCGACCAAGGCAGGATCAATTTTTCGGCGAACGGTTTCGCGGTACGCATGAGCCGCTTTTTCGCGCGGAACCATGCGGGCTTCTTTGACATTCTCCCAAACGTCTTTGCGCGCCTCGCGAATCTCGGGTGCACCGAGCGAAACAAACTGCGTTCCGTCGTCGAGAAATTCTGAGGCGGCCAATTCGCCTTTGGGTTGGAGATCGTAAGCACTTTCGCCAAACGCGAAATAGTACAACGAAGCATCATCGGGAAGCCGAAGTTTGAAGTTGCCTTCGAGCTGTTCACTTCGATCGTTGTAATAAAAGCAGTCGATCAACACCCGCGCCCGGAACCCGTCGACCTGGACATTGACCTGCATCCCGGTCAGATCAAGCTCGTCTTTGTCGCCAACCATCAAACGGGTCGTATTGGGAACGGCTTTGACCCGTTTCCAGGTTCGCGTCCGCCGGACCTCGGCGTTACGCTTGGCCAGACTTTTGTCTAGCGTTTTCAACACGTCCGAAACATCAAATCCCGGCTTCTTCCTGGACTCGTCCTGCCCCGCGGACTTGCCGGACAACTCATTAGACAACACGACCGCCAACCGTCGCGCTTGGGCATCAGGATCGGCAGGCTTACCTGTCGCGTTTTCGGAAGGTGTGGCTTCTTCGAGGTCGTCATCCCAAGTCGTTGCGGATTGCCGAATCAACTCCTCCAGTTTGAACTCGGTTTTACCTTTAGGATCAAGTCCAGAAGCAAGTTCGGTGATCAACTGGTCGGCTTTTGTTTGATCCAATGACAGCACAGTGTAAGGGACCTGCACGGTGTAGTTCTGAGTTACCTGCTCGGTCGTAGGAACTTGCACCGTGTAGTTTTGAGTTACCATTTCAGTGTAAGTAACTTCTAATTGGTAGGTCTCCTCTTTACCGTTGACCATTCGAGTTCGGTCTTCCATTCTCGTTCGGGTCACCGGAACCTGCAGCGTTTTCGTCTCGGTCCTCATGCGCGTTGTTGGCACGGCACGAGTCTTGGTTTCCGATCTTGTTTTAGTGACAAAATCCAAACCGAGGTCTTTGATTTGTTGAGGTGCGTTTCCACTGGTCGCAGATTCGGGTTGGTTTCCGTATGCAGAAGCAATAGCACCACCAACAACAGGGGCTCCAGAAGCGACCCGACCAGCAGCGGCGCTTCTCATATTTTCCTTTTGAGCCAGTTCGCTGTTCTTTGCGGCGCTACCAACTACCGCCATTCCTGGGCGGGCAAAGCTCGGAGTCAGTTCTCCGGTCTGATCTGGTTGCGAGTCTTGGAAACGTTCCCACGCTTCAATTGTGGACTTCAACTTCTCGACGTCCCTGTGACCGGGGCCAAGCCGACTTTGCAGCGAGTTGAGTTCAATCTTCTGCTCACTGATTCGTAACTCAATGTTCCGCAGCTCAATGTTTTGATCCGCAGGTGCCTCGGTCGCAGGTCTAGCTCCAGCGGCACCCATCCGGTTAGCTTGTCTTTGATTCCCTGGCACGCCCATTTGTGCCTCCGGCTTTGGCAGCATTACTGCAGGGGCGGGCTCGTATTGGATTGCATCTTCCGCTTCAGCATTCCCGTCCAAGAATCCGGGCGAAGCTCCTGCTGAGTTTGAAGTACTAGATGGCGCCGGCTCAGCAGGAGCTTCGCCCCGACGACCGTTACGGCCGCTATCTTTAGTATCAGATGCCATTGGATCGGCCTGGGACATTGCCTCTTCTTCGTCTTTGCTCCACATTCCAGTGATACGTCGCCCACCAAACATCTGCTCGCCGGATTGACCTGTAGACTGAGAACCCGAATTCAATTTTCCCCGCAATTGCGGATCGAAGTCGTCGAACATCGGTTTGTTTTCACCGTCTCCACCACCTACCCTTTCCATCAACTTCGGCAAAGGGGGGGCAAGGGTCGTCTCAAGCGGCATCTTGGAATCAATAACTGGAACATCACTCGTACCCTCCTGTCTGCCGCCTTCTTGACCAGCGCCTTCTTGTCCAGCACCTTCTTGTGCGCCGCCCCTCGAAATCTCGCCACCTGCTAAAAATTCAGCCATTCTTTCACGGGCAGGAAGCTCTTGTTTCATAAGATCGACTTCGGCATCATCGCCTGCAACATCTCCAACAGCCGTCGTCGGTAGTTGAGATTCCTCCTCCGATTGGTACGCGTACTTATCCTTCACATTCTCATCTGCCTTGGCTTTGATATCTTCAAGCGCCGGCTTACTGAGCTGCTGGGCCTGTTCCATCCTGGACGCAACGCCGGGCGCGTTACCAGCGCCATCAAAGTAAAGAGCTCCACCGACCAGCAAACCGATCAAACTGGCCGCCAAAGCGATCGGCAACCACCGGCGCGATCTTCTCGGCACAACCGCACCGTCGGACTCGGCCGCCACCAACTTGTCTGATTTGGCAGAACCAGAAACTACCGCTGGGCCACCATTGACCAGACCATCTCCCGATTCTTGCAACACGATCCGCGTCAATTCGGACTTCTGCTGATCGTGCAATGTCATCGGAGCTTCGGTCTGGTAAGCCGAACCAAGCAATTCGACAGCGACTCGAATTTCCTCAACCGCAGCAGCCAACTCCGCAGAGCCGGAGATCGCGCTACGGATTTCCTCGGCCTCGGTTGGGCTTAGTTCGCCCAGCACAAACGCGGTCAATCGAGGATCGTCTTTTTTAATTGTGTTACTCATTTGTCAACCTTGGAGTGGTTTTGATCAACGACACCTTGCCTTTGATCGTGATTCAATTGAATCTGCCTCAATGCTCGTTTTTTCAAAATTCAAAATTCAAAATTAAAAATTTGCAATTTGGATCAATACTCAATACTCAATACTCAATACTCAATACTCAATACTCCATGCTTGGCATTCACTACTCATTCACTGCTGCACCAATCTTTGTCGAAGCTTCGAAATTGCAGTGTGCAAAATAAAGCCAACGTTGGAGCTGCTCAGCCCGGTGACCTCAGCAATTTCTTTGTAGCTCAGCCCGGCGTTAAATTTGAGTCGCAAGACTTCCTGTTGTCGCTCAGGCAATCGGGCAATTTGTTTCAACAGTCCTTTTGCCGTTTCGGATTTTTCAAGCCGCGCAACCGGATCGACTGACGCATCCGATTGTCCTTCGAGGTGATCGGTTAACTGATTTTCGGGTGCCAGTTTCATACGACGCTCCTTGCGACAAACATCAATCGCTCGATTACGACAGACGGTAAACAACCACTGGGCCACCCGGGGACGAAGCTCTTCATTGGGATGGCGACAAAGCTGCAAAAACGTGTCTTGAACCACGTCACGGGCAGTTTCCAAATCATGAACAAAGTGATTGGCGTAGCGCAGCAGCGAACCTTCATGCTCCTCAATCGCACAAAGAACCCAATCCTCAGTCCCGCCGGCTGTTGCCGAGCTGGGGACCAATGCTGGCCTGATTTCGTCGTTCATAATTGTTCCGTGGATTATTCCCAGACGACTTCGTTCAAAGCACTGTCTGGACTTACGCGGTTCAAAAGCAATCACGAACCGCCACTGGTTCCATTAGAGGCTTTTTTGCGCAATCCCCAAAATATGCGGTAAACCCGGGAGAGATAGGCTCCAACCGCGGGATAGGCATATTGTCTGTCAGACAGCGCGTTAGTTCGGTCATGCATCCGCAGGCAGGCAACTTGCATCAGTTCCAGCCTCTGAGCGTAAAAGCAGAACCGCTAATAGACGCTAATGAACATTAATGATTCTTGAAAAGCAGCGCTTAGGTGATTGGCGGCGTATTCCGTTCCGTAGGATGATTGATAGAGGCGCAGAGGAAGCAGAGTTCTTTCCCGACTTTCTCCGCGCTCTCTGCGCCTCTGCGTTTTCAAAAAAGAAGTGCAGAAGCCGCCGGTTCAAACAACGAAACCTGCACCGCTTTTACCGGCTCACAAATTACATTGGCGTCTATTAGCGTTCATCAGCGGTTAAACACCCCTCATCTTGACTGATACTTTTGTGGCAGAAAACCAGTTATCGCATAAACAATAACTGCAGCAATACTACACAACACCACCGCCAAACCAAGAATCGCAAACAGCGGTCCCATGGTGCCAACCATCGTGTTGACCATCCGATCGGCATCGACACCCGCCAGCGCCAACAGAAACACGCCCGCGATCAACACCGTGCCAACGATGAACACGCCGTTCCACGCGCCTTCATAGTCGCTGGGACTCGGTGCCATGTGAGTACCAACGCACAGCACCAGGTAGATGAAGACCCAAAACCTTGCGGTAAAGAAATTCTGGAAGTGGATCACGCTGCCAAAAATTGTTGTGGCAATCCCAATTGATTTTTCGATCGCGTCACCCTCGGCATCGGCTCCAGTGAGTTCCAATGCGCTGCGAGCTGCTTCCGGGTAAAACATCCAAAGCAATAGCGCCAGCGCAATCGAACCTCCGATCAACGGCGCGATCCCAATGAAGAAATTGCCAAATCGCTGGAATCGATTCCGGGTATCAAACGTGTGGACAACGTAGCCCAGGCGCCCCGATTTTTGATCTGGCTCGAACAACGCGATCTCTTTGATCTTGTGGCGAAAGACCCAGCACATAAACGCATGGCTAAGCTCATGGATAGGCGTTCCCAACCAACCGGTCCACAAAACGCTTTTCCAACCGAACCGCTCTGCCAATCTGCCTTCAGTGATTCTCTCAAGCCAGTGAATCACCATCGCAAACGCAACAAAGGGAGCCAGCAGGATGAACAGAAGCTTGAAGGTCTCGATCAGAATAGGACCCACCGCGCCGACAAGGCAGGCAGCAAAGGCTTGGGAAGCGATCGGGTAAGCGGGTTCAATCATCAAGGTTCAATCGTTGGCAAAGTTCAACTAGGCCAGCTGAGCAAATACAAGCTTCCTGTTACAGCACGCGGAACGTAAACTGGGAAGCAAAATGGGTCTCTGTCTCTGTTACAGTGATTCAATCCCTGCTAGTTTTAGTCGTTCTCAATCCGATCGACGAGTCCAATACCAACCCCATAAAGGCACAGGAAACCATTCATCGACGATGAACCAACTCAGACAAATCAAGCGAAGTGAACTTAAACCCGACGAAGTCCTCTGTACCTACTGTACGGCTAAATGCTGCCGATATTTTTCCCTGGCGATCGACAAGCCCCGAACTGCGGCAGATTTTGACTATTTGAGATGGTATCTGCTGCATGATTTTGCCAGCGTGTTCACCGAAGGCGACTCGTGGTTCATTTTGGTTCACACAAAATGCAAACACTTGCAAGACGACAATCGTTGTGGCATCTACCAAACGCGGCCCCAAATCTGCCGAGACTATACGACCAAGAATTGCGAGTACGAAGACGACTACACTTACGATCGGTACTTTGAAACCGGCGAGCAAATTGCCGAGTATTCCAATGCTCGATTCAATGAACCGGAAACTTTTCGAACCCCCAAACCTGGATTGCCGATCTTGAATTAGTACTTTGCTAAGGCTCATATTGCCAACTTCAGAAACAAAACACATGTCAAATCAACTTATTCAGCCTCGCACCTTGAGCGGGTTTCGTGACTTTCTCCCTGAGTCGATGATCCCCCGGGAACGGCTGATGGAAACGGCTCGAGAAGTCTATCGCTCGTACGGATTCGTCCCGATTGATACGCCGACACTGGAGTATTCGGAAATACTCTGTGGCAAAGGAAGCGAAGAAACCGATCGGCAAATGTATCGTTTCATGCAAGGCAAGCGTGATGTGGCGATGCGTTTTGATTTGACGGTTCCACTTGCCCGATTTGCGGCGCAGTACTGCAATGAGCTTGGCCTGCCATTTAAGCGTTACCAGATCGGCAACGTGTGGCGAGGCGAGCGACCCCAGGCCGGACGCTATCGCGAGTTCGCCCAATGCGATTTTGACACGATCGGAACGACTTCGATCGCAAGTGACATTGAAACAGTGTTGGTGATCAACGATCTGATGCGGGCGATCGGGTTTGAAAAATTCAAAATCCGCATGAACAACCGGAAGGTCCTTAACGGCGTTTTGGAAAAGGCAAATCTCTCTGAGCACAGCGTCTGTGTGCTCAGAGCGCTGGACAAGCTTGGCAAGATCGGACCTGAAAAAGTCAAACAGGAAATGCTGGAGACGACCGATGCTACCGGCGAGCAAGCGGACCAGATTCTCCAATTGGCCAAGATCCAGGGATCATCAGCAGATGTCATCAAACAACTGGGACCGATTTGCGCCGGCAACGAGCTGGCCGAGCTTGGTCGTGATCAAATCAACCAAGTCGTCAGTGCCGCCCAAGCCGTCGGGTTGACCGACGATAATCTCACGATCGACGTTTCGATTGCCCGTGGACTGGACTACTACACCGGAACGATCGTCGAGACGTTTCTGGATGACTTGCCGTCCTTCGGCAGCGTATGTTCGGGTGGCCGCTACGACAATCTGGCTCAGCTTTATACCAAACAGGAATTGCCCGGCATCGGAGCTTCGCTCGGCCTCGACCGCTTGCTCGCCGCGATGCAGGAATTGAACTTGATCTCCGGCACGCGATCAACCGCTGACGTCCTGATCGTTCAATTTGAACAGGAGAAGCTGAACGATTATCTCAAGATCGCGTCGGACCTTCGTGCAAGTGGAATCAACACAGAGGTATTTCCTGAAGCGGTGATTTCGGCACCAAGTTTCAAGATGAAGCCAAAAAGGCTGAACCAACAATTCAAGTACGCTAACCGTCGCGGAATCCCAGCAGTCATCATCGCCGGCGGAGACGAAATGGCGGCCGGCGTCGTCAAGATTAAATGGATGGAAGACGGCTCGGAGTCAGAGTTGCCGCTGGAGTCCGGTTCTACCGCGATCGCTCAATGGCTCAAGGAAAAACTCAGCTAGTCGCTTCGCTGCTTCTTGAATTTAGGGTTGCTTGTCAAAGTAGTAAGTCTCGGAGAGATTGATCTCATGAGCAATTTTGGCGCTTAGGCGCTAAGCCGCGTTTGAAAATGTCAAAACATAGACTCTCGGGAGGGCGAAGCTCCCGCTGAGCCGGTGTCATCTGGCGCTTCAGGCTCAGCAGGAGTTTCGCCCTCCCGAGGAAGCAATTTACAAAACGGGTCTAGCTGTATCCCCACTCGCTTGCGCTTCGAGCTCGTATTGAAGTTGTGTCGTTGGACTAGTTGATCGACAAATCTGAAACGGTTAGTTCGAAATATAACCGCCAATAAACGCAAATGGACGCAAATGAAACCAGAATTTGTATTCGCGTTTATTAGCGTTCATTCGCGGTTAAAAATCCGGCAAGCATTCTCACGCAAGCGGGCACGTTCAGCCCTGACAGACTACGATTCGTTTTGCTACTTCTTTTTTGATTTGGCTTTTGAGTCCTTACTGCGGTGAAGCAAAAAACGCTCGTGTAATTCTGCAACCAAATCGGGATGATTGGCGGCGACGTTGCGTTTTTCTTCCGGATCTTCTTCGAGGTTCATCAGTTGCCATTGGCTCTGATCCGGTTCGCCTTTTCCGTATTTTACGGCTTTCCAGTTCTTGTATCGAATCGCCCAGCGGTTGATGGGTGAATTCCAAATCCAATAAAAGTCACGATCTGGAATCTGCTTGCCGTCTAACAAGACGGGCAACAAATCGACGCCATCCCATTTGAACGATTCAGTTTCCCGGATCTTCAGGACGCTGGCCAACGTCGGAAACCAGTCGATGATATGAGTTGTTTGATTAACTTGACGGGGCTCGATTTTTGCAGGCCAGTAAATGAAGCCTGGAACATGGATTCCGCCTTCCCAAACATCCAATTTCTTGCCTCGCAAATCGTCCGGCTGGTTGTAATCACTCAGCGGGTAGTTGTCAGGGTAACCGCCGCCACGGTTGTCCACCCAGGGTCCGTTGTCCGAGGAAAACAGAATCAAAGTATGTTCAATTTGGCCGGTTTCCTGAAGCGATTTGACAACCTCTCCAACGGCGTGGTCGAGATGGTGGATCGTGGCAAGCAACAGACGCTTGTCGCGAGATTTTTCGGATTGGATCTTTCCAGCCGGATCGTTGAACCAACGAATCTTGTCTTCGTTGAGCCAGCGATCGTTATTCTCCGGATCGGGCTGGGTCGGCGTATCGACAAACTCACCACGCTCATCCAGCGGCGTGTGCGGCGCATGGAATGGCAAGTAAAGAAAGAATGGATCCTCGCGATCTTTGCGAATGAACTTGATGGCTTCTTCGTAGCACAAGTCGGTAACGTGCCGTCCGTTTTGATAGCCCGGAATAATCTCGTGGTCACGATGCCAAGTCGGATCGTAGGGCGTATCGTCTTTCGCGTGATAGCGGTGGTCGTACATTCCCACAGCTCCAGTTAGCGAACCATAACTCGAATCAAATCCGAAATGATTCGGGCCGTGTTTCGCCGTTGAACCAAGATGCCATTTGCCACTGATAAACGTATCGTAGCCATTGTCTTGAAACATCGCCGCCATCGTAGGCGTGCCCAATGGAAATGCCGCCTCGTTGTTGGCTTGTTGAGCCGCCCCACCAAAACGGCTTGGATAGCGTCCAGTCATCAACGCCACACGCGTCGGCGTACATTGCGGCATGACGTAGTGATTGACTAGCCTGGCCCCGGCATTGGCAAGCCTGTCCAGATTCGGGCTATAGACATTCGGGTTGTTGTATCCAATGTCCGCCCAGCCCTGATCGTCACTGATAATCACCACAACGTTGGGCCGTTGATCGGCAGTTTTGTCCTCGGCAAGCAAAGTTTGCGGTTGGGCAACACAATCCAACGCAACAATCAAAACGAAAAGCAAAGAAGAACGGATAGGTTTCATATCGTGTCCCGCAGGCCTCTTAAAGTTGGTTTGTCAGATCGCCCTGATGAAATTAAACTAGATCCGTCAGAGCCGAAATGAAGTCTTTCGACTCGAGCTACTATAATCAACTCTACGATTTGCCACAGACTTCACAAACAAAACGATATCATCGATGTACGAACAAAAAGAATACTACCTCGCGTATGGGCTTGTCGCAGTTTGCTTGCTGTTGGGAATGCTGATGGTTTGCATTCCACGGCCACGCAAATCCGAAGTCATCGATAAGGAACAAGCGGCCAAAGACAAGAAGCTGAAGGTCCGGCAAAAGGCGGCGGCCAAGAAAAAGAAAGCCGCTGAGAAAGCTAAAGGCAAAAAAGCAAAAGCCAGAAAAAAGAAAAAGTAGAGCTACCGCGCCGAAAAAATTCAGGCACAGACTAACCTACTCTTCAGATGAAGTAGCCGAGACTTGTTTCTGATGCCTGCGACTCCGGAGCGCCAAAGCCCAAACTCCCAGAAACGTCCCCATCGTCAAAACCATAATCAGTGGACGTCGAATATCGGTCGAGGCTTGGGTTTGAAACAAACCCGTCGCGAGCAACAAACACCAGCCGATCAGAACGGCAAACAGGATCGCAACACCTCGTGACTTGCGCTTGGTTGGCAACGGAATGCTTTTTGCTTGCTCGGCCGAATCGGATGAGGAGTTGGTAGGTTTGGCTTGGTTCATAATCCGAATTATAGACTAAAACTGTCAAACTTAATTGTGGCTTTCCGAAGCCCCCCGTTAATTTCCACACTCTAATCTGCCATCCATGTCGAAAGCGAAACCCAAGTCCAAACCCGCTCAATCCCGTTCGACGGGTTCGCTAGGATGTGGTTTCATTGCGATCAATGGACTTGTGCTGATCATTCTGCTGGTCGCCAACATTTTTTTTGTCCGAGCGTTTTTCAGTACCAATTTGTCGGGACTCGATGACCGCTTTTTTCAAGCGTCGCAGTTCATGCTTCCGATCATCATGATCTTCATTGAGTATTGGCTGTTCGACTTTTTTCGCGGAAATCAAAGGAAGTATTGACCCTAAATTGGTCAGGGCCGAGGTCGCACTTTAGCGGCTCTCAAAGCCTTGAATGCACAAACGGTATCAACCGTACGCGTGAGATTCTGAACAGCTTGCCAACTCTTGGCTTTTCAAATGACAATCTGGTATTCCAAATAAAAGCAATGCCGCTTAACTTCACCGTAAGCATGAATTCACCTTGAATCACCAAGAGCGAGACTTAATATGCAGACTGCATGAAAATCGCTGTTGGGCGCCTCAAGAATTACGAACCCTGAATTTTAGAAGGATCTGACTAAATGTTTCAATTAAGCCTACCCAAAACGGCAGTAGTGCTGAGCGTTTTCACTCTGGTTACGATGATCTCGGGCGTTGCCAACGCCCAATCTGGCACGCGCAGCGGCGCCGGAAGTCCAGGTGGCTTTAGCGCCGGGTCAGCGACCCGAAGTGTAGCGCCATCCTATGCCCCGACTCAATCGTACGCCGCCCCAACTCAATCGTACGCCGCTCCAACTCAATCGTTCGGACAGAACCCATCATTTGCACCGGTTGGTTCCCCAACTCCGGCTTTCGCTCCAGCTGGTTCTTTCGCCCAGCCATTTACCACCGGAGCGACGTCAGGATGTTCTGGTTGCTCGGGATGCAACTTGCCACCGATACCAACGACTTGCGGAACCTGGCAGTATCCGCCTCTGGTCCCCGGTGCTCGTTCGATTTTTCCCAACCGCCCTCGAAGGTCGAACTGCAATAGTTGCGGTTACTAACTCAACTACATTCGATCGATCAATCACTCAATTAAGCCGCGTGCTCCAATCGCGCGGCTTGATTGAACTTTACGTTGACAACGACCAAACTACTTGAGCTCGCTTGGGGCACGGGCAGTGTGCGGCGAGGTATCTTTCTTGATGTCGATCAAGCTTGATCCGATTGCAAACTTTGAATTGGAAACCTGTACTGCTCGAATAACACACCGCCCACTGACATCTCTTGGAATCAGAATTTCGGCTTTGAACGCACCCGATTGATCAACCTCAATGGTCTGCGTCGTGCAAACAAGTTTCTGGGCTTCTTCATAAGTCTTCTGGTACTGGGCGAACGACAGCTCACCTGAGTCGTAATCCTTGCGACGAGGCGGACGATACCGAAGCCGATCACGCTGATAGGCCAGCTCAATGGTCACTTTTCCTGGCGAATCAACAACGCCCTTGATTTCCAACGTTTCGCCCTGAGTGGTTTTGCCCGGACAAGCCAACTCAATTTTGTCGGGCCGTTTCAACTTTAACAGCGGATCGCCAACCAAGTGAATCAACTGCACGTGTTCCAGTCGCTCCTGTTTGAGCATTGCCGGCATCGGGCTGAACGTCTTTCCCATTCCCTCGATTAGATCGCGGTACTCCTGATTGTTTTCGCTTCCGGTAACCATTCGACGCTTCGACACCGTCATCAATTCGCCCAGCGTTTGCGCGTCTCCTTCGAAAAACTCATGTACCATTTCGAGTGAAAGCAAACTCATCGCGTACGGCATCGTAACTCGCGTTCCGCAGATCGCTGCGATCGGTCCTTTCTCCTGACGCAACATCGTTTCCGCCAGACAGTCGTGCGGATCATCATTGGCTCCCGTATAGCAGGCCAAAAACACGGCGATCGGATTGCCGGATCGACAACTGAGCTGAGCGACCGTTTGGCCATCGAGGATTTCGTGACTTTGGTCAGGCATATAGATTTTGTCGAGCCGATGTCGGGCACCGTGACCAATGTAGACCCAAAACATACAGCCTTCATTGAATCGCTCAATCGAACATTCTGAGAATCGCCGTGGGTCTGGACAGTAAGGACTTGTCCAACTTCCGTACGTCATCTTCGTTTCGTAGCCAGCGGGAATCAGATCGGTGAGGATCTGTTTGGTTGTCTGCTCAAGCATTCCATCGATCACCCGACCAAATCCGCCAACCCCGGCAACAACGTTGATGCGACGACGCCATTGCTGAGAACCTGATTGATTGGATTCGTATTGGATGATCCGATCAGTGAACCGCTCAATCTCAGCTGCCGAGTCAACCGGCAGCCGCCCAATTGAGAGATCCTGGATCCCATCGTCGTCCAAGTCAACATAAGTGTGATCGGTCGCGATCTCAGGTTCAGAACCGAACCTAACGTTGACTTTGGCCGCGATGAAGTCAGTGGGTACAAGGTCGTGATGATCGGCGTGAACGTCTCCCGAATCGCCAACCAGAAAAACGTGCTTAAGCGAACCTTTAGATGCAACGTCACGAATCTGTTTCTTGATGCCCGCGGCAGTCGGGGCAGGGGAGAGCACTCCGATTGAATAGCCTTGCTTGGTGCGATACTCAATCCACTTGGAAAGCGACGGTTGAAACCGCTCTGGGCAAATTACTAGAACGT
>CALJOA010000046.1 GCA_937981585.1 uncultured Pirellulaceae bacterium
CACCCGTTCACCGGCAGTTGGGGATACCAAACGGTCGGATACTTCGCCTGTACCAGTCGATACGGAACGCCCGAAGATTTCATGTATTTCGTCGACTACTGCCACCAAAATGACCTTGGCGTAATCATCGATTGGGTGCCCGCTCACTTTCCCAAAGACGGGCATGGGTTGGCCAAGTTTGATGGAACGGCGTTATACGAGCATTCCGATCCAAGACAAGGCGAGCATCCCGACTGGGATACGCTAATATTCAACTACGATCGCACCGAAGTCAGAAACTTCCTGATTTCAAATGCGATGTTCTGGTTGGAAAAGTATCACATTGATGGACTCCGAGTTGATGCCGTGGCTTCGATGCTCTACCTCGACTACAGTCGTAAAGAGGGCCAGTGGATCCCGAACAAGTTCGGGGGTCGCGAAAATCTTGGAGCGATTGACTTTCTCAAAACGATGAACGAGCGAGTTCATGAAGCGCACCCTGGTGTTATGACACTCGCCGAAGAATCAACGGCTTGGGGGGGAGTTTCTCGACCTACCTACGCTGGCGGCTTAGGATTCAGTATGAAGTGGAACATGGGTTGGATGAACGATACGCTTCGTTACTTCAGCAAAGACCCAATTCATCGTAAGTACCACCACGACGAATTGACATTCAGCCTGATCTACGCATTTACCGAAAACTTTATGCTGCCGTTCTCGCACGACGAAGTCGTCCATGGCAAAGGATCGCTGATCGACCAGATGCCAGGCGATCTTTGGCAGAAGTTCGCAAATCTGCGATTGCTGTATTCATACATGTGGACTCATCCGGGCAAGAATCTGTTGTTCATGGGGTGTGAGTTTGGCCAGTGGAACGAATGGAACTGTAATTCGGACTTGCAGTGGGATCTGCTGCAGTGGGACACGCATCAGGGTTTGAAGAAGATGGTCGGCGATCTCAACGCGATTTATCGGAGAGAACCAGCGCTATACGAAGTCGATTTTGAATCTCAGGGATTCGAATGGATCGACTGCATGAATAGCGAGTTGAGCATGATCGCGTATCTGCGAAGAGCGAGGAATCCGGCGGATTTCGTCCTTACATGTTGCAACTTTACCCCGACGCCGCATCAGGAATATCGGCTTGGAGTTCCTGAGCCTGGGCACTACCGTGAAGTCTTCAATAGCGACTCGGAATTCTACGGTGGCTCCAATGTTGGCAATGGAATGGGAATCGATTCTGAGCCAATCGAAGCTCAGGGGCGCCCAAATTCGATCAAACTTGCGATTCCGCCGCTGGCAACCGTTATGTTCAAAAAATCTTAAAGGTTCTGGCGAAAGCTCGAAATCACCTGCGCAAAGAAAAAGGGGCCTTTGAAAAAAGGCCCCTCGTTTGGTTCTTTAGCAGTCTACAAACTACGCGTGGTTGGCAAATAACCAAGCGTAGAAGTGAAGGAGTACTGCATTGAGGTACATTTCGCTGTCAGCAAACGCGTCGGCATATTCTTCGAAGTACTCAGCGTAGGCCAACAGGTTGGTATCTACATCGGGATTCTCCAACGCGTAATCAATTTCTGCATCGACAACACAGCCGAGCAAATCTTGAATGCCGATCAAGCAGTCTTCGACCAAGGCGTTATCTGACACGCATTCAAGATAGTAGGTTGCGTAGAAGTTCTTTTGAAAGAACAAAGTCCCGTAATCAGAGAGGCGATTTTCTGTCTCCCACAAGACCGGGTCTTGGGCGCATTCAAGTTCGTAGATAGCTGCCTCTATCCAATCCAGGTCGTAACCGGAAGCTGAATCGAGTTTCCCATACAAACCATCAATGATGCCCTGAAGCCTATCCTGACATGTCGGATCGGAATCTGCGTCGCAGCCATCCCCAAATGCAAATTCAGCACCGCAAATACTAAGAGCATTAGGAGATGTAGTTGGATCACCTCTAGTTAGCTCAATTCGCGTTACATTGGCTTGATTGGAATTCGACCAACAAATCATTAAGAAAGGATCGGTCGAATCGAAGGGAAGCGGAGGTGACATAATCGTGTCAATCACGTTGCTTCCATCGTAAATCGTGATGAGAGCAGGCCCTGTATATTGAAAGCAAAATCCTGCTACGTTTCCAGCCGCAGGGTCGGGAGTAAATATCAAATCCTGATCGATTAGTGGAAAAATGCAAACATCAGGAGCCGCTTGTCCAATAGGAGTTGGGAACAGACCAATAGATTCTCCAGTAGTTCCAATGGATCCCCAGTCGAGTGTTTGGTTAGCTGCAAGGTCAAAAAACGGGCCGTCAGCAAATTCATCGCGAATAAATTCGCCACCAACAAAGGTTGCGTCGCATATCGCGTCTCTCCATTCGGCTGGGTCAGTAAACGTTTCTTGGGCGTTGAGAAACGAAGGCACGCAGAACAAAATGGCAATGCTCAGAGTTGTCAATAATCGTGTCATGAAATCCTCTGTAGGTTGGAAGGGAACGGTAAGGTTAAACCCTAAGACTAATTCGTGGGGGCGTTCAAGGGAAGATAGTGGTCCGTAAAGATTGCAAAATAGTTCAGCCGTGAGCCATTAACGTCAGGTCACGGAACACGTTCTAATTGATGGATAAATGACCCGACCGATAAGCAGTACTAATCATTTACTCCGCTGGGGCAGATCTGATTGTGGACATCGCGAATAAAAAATCATTTAGGCATCTGGCATTTAGGCATCAGGACTACCAAGCAGTCCCTGATCTGAGTTGTTTCAAAGTAGTCTCGCCCAAAGCCCCCAATTCGAGGCAGTTTGAGTCGGTCTTGAAAACCGCAGGGGATTCCCTCCGAAAGAGGGGCGTGTCGCGGGTGATGCTGGTACACGGAACCATGGTTGGGACCGATGCACTAGGTTGGTACAGCCACTGGCAGCGCATCGCGCCGGGTTTGGCAAAGAATCTCAAATCGAATTACAAATCGCTTGTCGAAAGAATTTCTGGCGATCAAGGCAACTTCACTGCCGAGTATGAGCGTGTTTTTCGCGACGAGATCAACAACGTTGGTTCCTGGTCGAACACGGGGGACAGAGACAAAATCAAAGTCGAACGGTTTGAGTGGACTAGCGAGAATCACCATCTTGGGCGTGCTAACGCTGCGGTGGTCCTAGCTCAGAGGTTGATCAAGCTCGCGCAATCTGGTGAAGGTCGAATTCTTTTGGTCGGTCACAGTCATGCTGGAAACGTATTTGCGTTAGTGACACAACTGCTTGGGCAAATCGGCAATCCATCCGCTGCAGCTACGCTTAAGCCGTTCTTTGACGCTGGCCGATGTTTCAACCGGCACAGTGGTCGAATCAAATTCGATTTATGGGAAGCGCTGGAGCCGCTTTTGTGCCGATCACCTGATACTGCCGCGCCGGTCCTGGACGTTGTAACGATGGGGACGCCGATTCGATACGGTTGGAACATGAACAGCGTCGATAATTTGCTTCACGTCGTAAACCACCATTCGGCGGACGGCGTCGAACCATTTCGTGGACTGGTGCCATCGAATCCTCAAGAATTCCTCGACGCGATATCGGGAAGGTACGGCGACTACGTTCAGCAGACGTTCGTCGCGCAAACCGACTTTCCCCCAGCAATCTGGAGTTGGAGTGCATGGAATGCAAATCGCAAGTTGCGAAAACTGCTTGAATCGAAAGAGCCAAACAAGTCCAGGGCCGTCGGGCTCAACCGAGGAGTTCGCGTCGCCAACTCGGGAACAACGTTGCTGGTCGACTACGCCAGCGTTGACCCTTCAGCAACTGATCTGGCCGGACACTCGGTCTATACCAAATCAGAATGGATGGCGTTTCAAATTCATGAGATTGCAAAACGCTTCTACTATTCGGATGATGAGTGCCATTGAACGCCCTACGTCACGCCCAGCATCGCGACAATTTTTTGCGTTTGCCTGCGATGGATTCGTTGGTGGATTGCGGCCAAGCAATGCCACTGGTGCGCATCAAGCGGACCAAACCACGGATGCTCATACCGAGCTGAACTACGCAAGCTCCCTCGCGACTGTATCAGCGACTCAACATTGCCAACGTAGTCGGAATTGACTTGCTCAAACTTCTGGATCACGTCATAGCCAGCGTCCGGCGAAGGCTTGTAGTCCTTGGTCGCAAGAACGTACTCTGGTGACTCCCCGTTAAGCAGTAAACCAATCGCAGTCAAAATGTCGCTGTTGACCATGCAAAGATGTTCCAGCACCATCAACACCGACCAGTTGCGGCTGGAGTCTTCAATTCCAATCACACGCGGAATCAACAACGGAGCGCTAATATCGTACGACTCGTCGTCTTTGGCGAACCTGAGCAGGCGATCGGTTTCCTTATTGAACAACGCCATTGCTCGCCTGTCCGACAGAACGGCAGTCGCGCACTTGAACGTCGTTGAAAGGAACGCTTGCTCTAGCCGCGGCAATCCGGCTCCTGGTGGCTGAGTGACTGGTTTGTTTCCGCTCATTGCTTGGCTCGAAGTTTTTTCAAAGCTTCGCTAACAGCGGCGAGTTGTTCTTGGGCTTGAGCCAAGCTAACACGGATATCCGCGGCAAGCTCGGGCTTGTTGGCGACAAACTTTTCATTGCCCAGCTGCCGCTCTTTGCCAGAGATGCTCTTGGTCAAACTGACCTCTTCTTTCTCCAAGCGCTTGATCTCGGCACCAACATCGATCAAGCCATCGAGATCAACATAGATCTCCATGTTCGGCTTGGCCAGTGTCGCGTTGGTTTCGGGTGGCTTGACGCCGGCTCCCATTTCGACCAGATCCGCGTTGGCCATCGAGCCGAAATAACTGCTTAGTGGCTCAAGCAAACTTGCAACGTCGGATTCGCACTTGATCGAGAACTTGACTTTCTTTTTGTTACCAAGATTCTGACGCGCTCGAATCTCGCGAAGTGCCCCAAGTGTCGATTGATACAACGCGAATTGGTTTTCAATTTCAGGATTCTGCCAACCCTGGTCAAGCTGAGGCCAATCGGCCGCGATGATACAAGCCGTTTGCTGAGCGACGGACTCGAAACCGCGTTCTGGGCAAAGCTTCGCCAGAATCTGCCAAATCTCTTCGGTGATAAACGGCATGACCGGATGCAACAACCGCAATATGCAATCGAGCGTGTGAGCCATCATGCGCTGGGCATGCGGACGCAACGACTCATCGGCAAAGCGATCTTTGAGCATCTCAACGTAGAAGCTACAGAAATGGTTCCACGCGAATTCGTACAGTTCACTCGTCGCCTCGGCGTATTTGAACCGCTCGAGCTTGTCGGTAACGCTTGCCGAAACAGTTGCGAGGCGACTGAGCATCCAGCGGTCTTCGACCGTGATATCGGATTCATTGATCGGGGCTGGCGTGTAGCCCTCCAGATTCAACATCGCAAACCGGGATGCGTTCCACAGTTTGTTGACAAAGTTTCTAGAGACTTCAAACCGCTCGCTCAAAACCGCGCCTGCGGGAAGCGCAACGTCTTCTTCCGACTCAGCCCACTGCGTGGCGAAATCCTGCTTGCACTGAGGACAGGTGACTCGCGGCGCGATCTGTGTCTTTTTGGTTTGTGGAAAACTATTGCCACACGGAATCGGATTGCCCTGTTTGTCTTTCTTGTCCGTCAGGCAAGGGCATTCGTAGTTGACGGGCAGACGAACATCCTGCGTTTCGGTACACATGTCCGCCATCGCAAACCGCAGCGCATCGGCGCCGAACCGCTCGATGACTTTGAGCGGATCTATCCCGTTACCCTTGGATTTTGACATCGTGACGCCGAATGCGTCCTGAATCTTGGGATGAATGTAAACGTTGTCGAATGGAATCTCGCCACAATTGTTGAGTCCCATCAAAACCATCCTCGCAACCCACAGCGAAATGATGTCGCGGCTGGTGATTAAGGTACTGGTGGGATAGAAGTGCTTCAGCTCTTCTGTTTGTTCGGGCCAACCAAGCGTCGAATGCGGCCACAGCGCAGAGCTGAACCACGTATCGAGAACATCAGGATCCTGTTCGAGACCGGCATCCGTCAACGCGTTCTCCAGTGCTTCGTTGTCCGATTGAACGCAAACGTGAACGGTCGCCAATGGCAACTCTAGCTTGATCCGCTTTTCCTCGTCCTTCTCAGGGCACGGCTCCGACTGGATCGAACAGACGTCTTCGTTGAACTCCGGCAACGATTTGACTTTCTCGATCGTCGCATCGAGCTCTTGCTGAGTAAAACACGGATGAGACCAGACAGGGATCCGATGGCCCCACCAAAGCTGTCGAGAAACAGGCCAGTCTCGTTTTTCGCCAAGCCAATCGAGATAGCCGTTCTCGTATCGTTGCGGTTGAATTTTGACTCGGCCGTCGGTAACCGCGTCCATCGCGGATTGCGAAAGTTGATCCATGGCGACGAACCATTGGTCGGCCAAAAACGGCTCGATCGGGGTTTTGCTTCGATCGGATATCGGAAGCTCAATCTCGCGATCTTCGACTTGCTCCAACAATCCAAGCGCCTCGAGGTCTTCGACGACTTGCTTGCGCCCTTGTTTCATCGTCAAGCCTTGATACTTGCCGACCTCGGCGTTGAGTTTTCCTTCCCGCGTCATGATGTTGATCATCGGCAATCCACACCGCTGTGCGACTTCGTAATCGTTGGGGTCGTGAGCCGGCGTGATCTTGACGCAGCCGGCACCAAGTTCCGGTTTGGCCCATTGATCACAGACCAGCGGAATCTCTCGGTCCATCAGCGGCAACATCAGCTTGCGTCCGTCGTTGGCCATATCGCGCAGTAGCTCCAGCGCCGGCAACATTTCCTTGCGGCGCTCCGCCAGCGCGTCGATCTGTTCCTGGATGGCTTCCTTTTCGTTTGGATTGGATTTCTTTAACTTGTCGCGCAGCTCTGACGCAACCTTGTCCAATGCGGCAGACGGATCGGGGTGAACCGCAACGGCAGTATCGCCGAGCATCGTTTCAGGACGAGTTGTGGCAACGATAACGTGCGCGGGCTCGTTGGGTTTGGGGTCGATGACCGGGTACATGAAATGCCAAAAATTCCCCTGAACCGTTTTTGAGTCGACTTCGTCGTTGCTGACCGTCGTACCAAGAAACGTGTCCCAGTTGACCAGTCGTTTGCCTCGATAGATTAACTCTTTGTTAAAGAGATCAAAGAAGGTTCGGCGAACCGCCCGACCACAGGTTTCGTCCAGCGTAAATCGCGTGCGGTCCCAGTCGCAGCTACAACCCATCTGTTTAAGCTGGCCAAGAATGCGTTTCTCGTATTCGTCTTTCCAATCCCAGATTCGCTTGACCAACTCTTCACGACCAAGATCGTGACGTGTCTTGTTTTCGTTCTCCTTAAGCCGCTTTTCAACGACGGCTTGTGTGGCAATTCCGGCGTGATCGGTCCCTGGCATCCAAAGCGCATTGAAGCCCTGCATTCGCTTCATCCGAATCAAGACGTCCTGAAGCGTGTTGTTGAGAGCGTGGCCCAAGTGAAGCGCGCCAGTAACGTTGGGTGGCGGGATGACGATCGAGTACGGTTTTCGCGACGGATCCGGGGTGGCGTGAAAGTAACCGCCACTTTGCCACATGTCCAAAATCTGAGATTGCGATTTTGCAAAATCGAATCGAGTCGGAATGTCCTCGGCTGAAAATGTCAGGGGTTGGCTTGTCATCCTGAACTGAATCCTGGTTGGTAAAGATGAATGTGAAAGCTAAATGTGGAGATCAAAAAACTGAATCGACCTAATCGGTTTCGACGGCAAGGCATAGGTCGCTTCGTTAATAGACCGAATTTATAGAAAACTTCCCTGAATTTCCCAACCGCTGTCTGTGACTAGAGAGCGAAATCAGGCAAATGTTCTCGGGAATCCAAGGAATCCGATTGGGTGCGGGCATCTCCCAGTCATCAAGCCCACAATCCCTAAAAGGAATATTGGTTTGATTGATTGTCCTCGTGCCCTAATTCGAATTCAGATTATTGGAAGAGTCCAGTCGCACACCGCGCAATTTCTGATTCCAGTCTTAAACTCGTTTCGCTTCTTGATTCGGCGACGTAAATGACGGATGATTTGAGCGACGACAGTCTAAGCTTTTCCGCGTCTAAGAATTCGAGTTGGAAAAATCAGTCGTTGTGTTTTTGGTCACGGTTTTCGAATGCCAATACGTTGATTTCTATAACTCAGATGCAACGCATCGCTGTTGACCACCGTTACAATCTAATAATTATCACCCCAAACATTTGCTCGAGTCGGATATGCCTAAGTGGTGCGCGGGAACAGTTGTTGAAAAACAAATTTGGACTGAGGGGCTTTTTACGATTCGCATTGCAGTTCCTGGCGTGACTGAGTTCACGCCAGGGCAGTTTTTGCAGCTCGCCGTCTATCCCGAAGGGCATGAGGGTGACGAGGCGAAACTGATCAATCGACCCTACTCGGTCGCTTCGCCTCACGGTGAGGAGCTGGAGTTCTTCATCGTCTTAGTTGAGGACGGTGAGCTGACACCGAAGCTTTGGGCTCTTAAAGAGGGCGGCTCGATCCAGGTCGCCCAGCGTGCCGCCGGAAGTTTCACGCTCAAGAAAACGCCAGACGCCGAAACATTGTGGCTGGTCGCGACCGGCACCGGACTGGCTCCCTATATCGCGATGCTGCGAACGGAAGAACCTTGGGAGAGTTACAATAACGTTGTTGTGATCCACGGGGTTCGGCATTTCGCCGATCTGGCTTACACCGACGAGCTGAAGGCGTATGAAAAAAAGTACCCCAATCGTTTTCGTCTGGTCCAGGCGTTGACACGAGAAGAAGCCGACGGAACTCTCAACGGGCGAATTCCCGGCCTATTCGAAAATGGCGAGATCGAGAAGGTAACTGGCTTCAGTTGCCAAGCCGATAATTCATCGGTGTTGCTGTGTGGCAATCCGGCGATGCTTGACACGATGGAGGAAGTGTTGGGTATGCGTGACATGAAGCGTCACCGCAGCAAATCGCCGGGCCAGATTGTGCTGGAGAGATATTGGTAGCCTAACAGCCGTCAGCGTTTCAAGGACAACATTCGTGCAGGACGACCTTTGGGCAACAGCAACGTTGATTGTCTTGCGCCCGCCACTAACATCGACGGCGACGTGACTTTCAAGGGTGCCCATGGAACGGATAAGTTAAAAGACGGGACGGCGGTCAGTCGTTCTACTCACCGATTTGGCTTCTGTGTTGCGGCATCGAATCCAGCATCAAATCGACGTCGCTGGCGTCTTGGATTGATCGCAAGTCATCAAATACCAGCGAAAATCTGCTACCGTCGCCACTTCGCCTTGAAATTGTAGAACTTGCCGACACCCAATGTGTTTTTTACTCGGCGGCATGAAATGACATCGCCACTCAAGGTGCAGTGCGTTACATAAACGCACTTTCTCCATCATCGGCACACGATGTGCGATCCCAAGCCAACTCAAGTCAGCCACGGCACCGTGGTCGGCGTAACTAGAGTTTGTTTGAGGAGCGGTCCTGGACCGAGGAACATGAGAAGAAACAAGAACTATCGGAAACGGCTTGGGTTTGAACGGCTTGAACGGCGACAGCTCTTGGCTGGCGACTTTGCCACCGGCATCATCGCAGCGGCCGACGCGTTGGTAGACGATCAAGGCCCGGCTCAGGTGGCCGAGGTCAGCACGTTGGAAGTCGAAGAGGTCGACCAGGCCCTCGAAGCGGCACTTGGAAACGAACTGGAGAGCGAACCAGCGAATGCAAACGATCTGACGTCACAAACTGGTCTCGAAGACTCCTCAATGGAAAACGATACTCCAGATCCACGCAGCCTGGACCTTAGCGACTCGATGGACGGGTTCTTTGGAGCGATTACCCCTGAGTCTCCCACTGAGACGATTTCCTTTTCGGCGCCAGCTGACGGAATGGCAAACATTGTTGTCGCCAATTCCTTCGAAGATTCCGACCTTGTGTTGACCGCGACATCGGCTAACGGAAGTGAAATTGAATTCGAGATGCTCAGCAACGACGCCTTCGATTCGATCTCATTTGAGGTCACCCAAGGCGAAACTTACGAGCTGACAGTCTCGTCAACTCACTCCGAGTCAAATGGCCAGTTTCAATTGACCGTCGGATTTGAAGAATTCGTTGACCAACACGCCGATCAGGCCGGATCAGAATCGACTCAGCTAACTTGGGTCGACAATCAAACCGAGTTGACCGGCAAGCTTGAGGTCGCTGGTGACGTTGACACCTTCCGCGCAACATCCCCAGCGGCGGGTGAAGTCACGTTGGAACTCAATGAACTTGAGCCAGACACGCGACTCAACCTCGACGTAACCGTAACCGATTCCAATGGAAGCCTCGTTGCCGAAGGATCCACTAACGAGATGTTGCGAATTACTTTCGACGTTTACGATTCAGAAGAGTTCTTTGTGTCAATTTCAGCCGGTGCGGATCAAAAAGGCGACTACCAGTTCTCAATGAGCTTTGAACCTTCGGCTTCAAACCAAGTCCAGGAGACAGTCGCAGTTGTTGATGAAACTGAAGAAGTCGAATCGATTGCAGGTGATTTCGCCGAGCAAGCCGAGCACATTGCGGATGTCGTCGATCAGATCGATGAAGCTGTCGGTGAAGACGTTGCAGAAATAGTCGATGAAGTATCTGAATTGATCGACGCCAACGGTGAAGACATCGCAGCGATCGTTGAAGATGCAGTCGACGCGATCGAAGACGAACTGGGGGGAGAGCCCTTGAATGAGATCGAAGAAGCCGTCGATGATGTGCTTGATCAAATTCACGAAGTACTTGAGGTCGAATCGGAAACCGAAATCGAGGATCGCGACATTGTTCAGGCTACTGAAGAAACGGTTGTCGATTCCTCCACCGAAGACCAGCTTGCTGCAACGATACCGGATGATACCGTGGCGGTTAATCTACCCGAGGGCCAGATTGCCGAAATAGCCGACAGTGATGATTCAACCGTCGACGAGCCTGTCGCGGAAATCGAAATCACCACCCCTGAAGAATCGGTCGCTCAAGTCGACGAAGATCAAACCGATCAGGATCCGCTCGACGAACCAACCGACGCGCCTACTGCCGAAGTGGACGTGGTTGCGGAAACGACAACCGATGAAGCAGTAATTGGCGCGGCGGATCCAGCCTTGGACGATTGCCCAATTCCGGTCGATCAACCGACTGGTGATCCGGCAACAGAAGCATCGGATTCAACCGTTGCGGCAGCCGGGCCAACAAGTGGCGCCGGAGCTGGCACCGTTGCAGAGGTGGCTGGCAACCAAACCGATTCCGAAACTGGATCGGCACAAGACGTTGGTCTACCAGCAGCTGAGGATGGCAACACTGAAATCGTCGACATCGTTGTGCCTGTCGATGGTGTCGTTGAAACCCCGCCGGTTGCAGACGCTCCTGAAGTCGCTCCGATCGACGCGGGCGAAGATCAGCTTGTCATCGACAGCACTGATGCGGCTGTTGAAGACGATACAGAGGAAACCGAGTTCGTGTGCTCGTTTGGTCCTGATTCAGTCGATGTCTTCTTTGCATCGTTGTCATCTGCGCACGATGCGTTCCACGATCAAGTCGATGTCGACTTCGGCGATTGGGCTCGCGGCTTTTTTCGGGGATTGGGCCATGGCTAATTGAATGCCATTGTGGGTTGGATGGGGTCGAGCGCAGCGAGCCCCCAATTGATTGCAGTTGTTTGATGAATCAAACAAAAAAACTCACGGAGAACATGACGTTCTCGACGTGAGCTTTTTAATGCGCAGACTCAATCTTGTAGCCATCCTCAATCAAACGTCTTCGCCAGATCGTCTAGCACCCTTTGTTCGGCATGGGAGATCTTGCTTAGTCCTAGAAAACCGCCAGCAGCTTCGGCGACCGATTTGGCTCTTCCCAGGATAGAAGTTTTCAGTTGGCTCGCGACCGCCGGATCGAGTGACGCTTTGAACGCCACGATGTACGCCTTCCACGCATCCAAAAGATCGCCACCAGGTTGTTTCCCAAGCCACGATTGCATCGTTTCATAGCTCGCACTGCCCGGGTCAATCCCTCCGGCCTCGGCGGCTTTCAGGATCGCGGCTTTTTCTGCATCTTCCATCTTCCGGTCCGCCCACGCAACGGCTACCAGCGGAATCAATGCGACCGAGGCTAGTGACTCGGGACTGATTCCAGCCTCGACCAACGCATCGAGCGTCGCCGTATCTTCGATTCCCGAAGCTGACTGTAAGGCTTCGCGAACTTCCTTAGAAGCCGCTTCTTCCCGAATCTTCTCCAATAGCTTTTGATCTTTCTCCGCAAAGAAAAGATCCTCAATCGCTTTTCCACGGCCCTTTAGCGAATCGTCCATCAATACTCCAATAAGTTCTATTTGCAGTGTCGTGTTCTTTTGGAAAGCAAAATTTCCAAATGGTCAACGCCACACCGGAAAACAATCGGCATTCAATTTGAAAAACCATCACCTCACACCGGCCAACTCGAGTGTCTTGTCATTGGTCCACCCGGCGGAGAATCAATATTTCGGTCATAAACGTGGCTGGCAATGATGAGCCATTAACGGTCCACAACGACCTGAGATCTGCCTCACCCAGCCAATGTAATGCTAACAATCCTGCTGTACTGGGACAGGGGAGTCATTGCTACAAAAACTCGAAATTACGGAAGGGAAAGTGGAAATTTTGGAGCCGTTGAATCACAATTTCTGATGAAAGTTATTCTTTGCGATATGAATTAGACGCAAATTTTTCTTTCGGACAATTCGTGGCTATCATCAGTCGTTGCTTTCGGCTCTGATGGCCAACTCTGACGCAGCTCTTGATCCACGGCTTGTAATGAACAAATTTCTGACAATTCTCTGCTTGACGTGCTTTTCCGCCCCTTTGGTGTGTTGTGGCTTTGCTTTCTCTTCGCCTGCATCGGCGGCGACCTTGGACGCTACTGTCAATCCAACACTTCAGCTTCAAAATGCTGTACATCGGCTTAACCTTTGGTTGGCCAACTCAAGCGACGCTGCAGTATGGCGGCGAAACCTGTTGCTGAATCTACTGGACGCCCAGTCGGCACGGGGGGAACGAGCCGATATCGCGACCCTTTCCAAAATCGAGGCGCGGTTTTCAGGCTCCAACGAAGGCCTCGACAAGCCCGTTTTCCGAGATGTTCGGGACGCGCTCAACGCTCAGATCAAACAGCTCTCCGAAATGCAACTGAGCGGTTACGCGAACTTGTACGACGTCACCAACGCTGTCAAACTCGCACGTAGCCAGTATCGTCCGATTACCACTTCGATGATGGGACAACAACGCGCACGAGCCGTCTACGATTTGGATTCGCTAAAGAAGCACTATCGCAAGACGATGAGAAGCCGCAAGCGAGCGAACCTTTTTTACGACATGCGACTCGATCCCGCCATCGAATTCCTGAACGACCTTGAGTTTGAAGTCCCACCAGAGATTTCGGTCGGCAAAATGGACTCGATGATCAAGAGCGTTAAAAAACAGCTTGATTCGATTGAAGAACAGATCGACGCAATGCCTGTTACGCCTCAACCTGACGACGAAGCCAACGAAGCCGAAGAGGGCGAACAGGATGATGACATCAAAGACGGCGATGATAATCAAGAAAACACTGTCGAACCGGCTCTTCAAATCTATCCGCTCGAGTTTGGTCCTATTCCCGATGAAGACGGTCCTAGCTTGGAAGAGCTGGAGCGAAGGAAAAAGAACATCGAGGCTCAGCTCAAGGTCTTGACGGACCAGCGCTCTGAGATCTTGAAAAAAGACAGGCCTCGCCTCATCCGGATTGGTAAAGAGTTCGGTCAGTTACGCGAGTTTGTGTCCAATTTTGCCGCGCTGGAGGATACCCAGAACGATCCATACTTCATCGCGGCCCAGACTTCGCTGGAACAGTTCCTGAAGACCTTCCGATACGGAAACGACGACAATCTACAGGAGAAGTTTTTGCTCAGGCTAAAGGAACTAGAGGAGAACCTCGTCAAGATCCGTGGCTCAGATGCTCGAGAGGCGTCGGCGTTGCTCGGCGAATCCTTGAGTTGGTTGGAAAACGCCAACCAAGTTTCTCCGCTTGTTGCAGCGCTGCGAGCGAAGTACTCGCTGCCCAACCTTTACGTCGCGGTATCCGGGAAACTGGTTCAGCAACTTGGGTCTCAGTCATTCTCACAATCAAGTCCAGTGCGGCAAAACTTCAAAGGACGGTTGGTTCGTGGTAACAGCCGAATTGATGGCCACGTCAATTTGAACCTGCGTGATGATCCCAATCAGATTCATGTCGATGTTAACTTGTCCGGGTCGTTGGCTGCTTCGACTTATGTTCAGCAAAGAAAGTTGCAGATTTTCTCTGAAACTTCTGGGTGCCTTTCGGCGCAACGAAGCTTGTTGGCTAACATTGGAGGACTGTTTGCCAGTGAGCCCAATGTCGATGTGAGGGTTCAGACTAATCTCAATGGCACAACCTCGAAATGGGATTTGGTAAACCGAATTGCAGCCAAAAAATTCGCAGAATCAAAGGCCGACGCCGAAGCGGAAACCACACAACAGACCAAGGAACAATTGTCCTCGCAGTTCACGGACCAGACCGATGCCGCGGTTGTCGCTGGTCAGGATGCATTGGCTCAGGCTCAAGACGTACTGGCCTCCAACGCGCGGCTGGCTCCCGAAATGTATCTTCGTTCGACCCCCACTCAGATCGTCTTGATCGGTAAAAAGTCGTCTCCATCAGCACTTGCCTCCCCAGACTATCCGGCTCACTCAAGTATTCCGACTGACGTTTCAGTTCGGATTCATGAATCAGTTTTGAGCAATTTCTTCGAACGAACCTTCAGCGGCAAAACGTTTTCGAACGAGGAGTTGGCCGAGATGGGAGAAGTCTTCGGAGGCGAGGCACCCGCTGCGCTGAAAAAGGCTGAGAAACCCGAGGGCGATCGAGGGGACGCCGAAGATGATGACGAAGTCGAAGATGAATCGTTCAGCATTACGTTCTCGACGATCCGACCGATCCAGTTTGAGTTTGACGATAGCGCCTTTGGAATTGCAATTTCCGGAGTTCGCTTCCTTCAAGGCGACAAGAAAATCAACACGGGTTTGAAGATTGGACTCCGGTTCAAGATCAAACAAATCAATGGAAAGTTGAAACTCGTTCGTGATGGAAAAGCCGAACTCGACTATGTCACAGTCGGTGACAAGAAAAAAGACGCCAAAGCGATCGCGTTCCGATCTTTCCTCAATGGAAAGCTGAATCCCAAGGATGGTGGTGAACAGATTTCAGTCGATCTACCCGACAATCTCCTTCCGTTGGGTCAACTCGAAGGCTTGAAAGACAACAAGCTCGCTCAAGGAATGACTCTCGTTCAATGCCGGGCCGAAAAGGGTTGGCTGTATTTGGGCTGGAACTATTCTCCGGAGTATCTTTCGGTCCAGCACTTGGTTGATATGCCTGCCATCTGGACCGAGGCCGTCATTTCAACGTTGAACGATGTCTACATCGAGTCTAGCAATCCACCGGGAATACCGATGACCATCTTCCCAAACCAAGGCCAGATAATTCCGTTTGAAGCTCAACCCATTCCGATGGACTCTCAAATCATTCCCATTGAAGGCCAGATCGACGGGCAAGTCGTCCCGCTGGCTCAACCGGCGATCAATCTTCCTCTCACGCCAATCGGTGTGCCGCTCAATTCTCCGCAGGTTTTGCCAGGGAGCTTTGAAGGTGCTTGGAATCGTTAGTTCGGCGACGGTTCGTGCACGATAATTCTGAGCGGCAAGGCACTAGGCCAGTGGCACTTACTTAGAGTCTCTGATTGGATCATATCCAAAGTTGAGATCCGGTGCTCGCCGCAGAACCGTTACGTTCGTCTCAACTAATTAGCTTTATCATTCTCTGCGAATATCGAAGCGACGGTCTGGGGCGCGGTCTTTGGCAACGGGTATATTTCCAAGCCCGTTTTCTAGCGCTGTAGCGCGCACGCCGGCAAGTATTTCTTTGATTGAGAACCTCGATGCGCGCGATAGTATTCTCCCTGACGCTTTTGGTAAGCTCCTTCCTGCTTTTTCTGGTTCAACCCATGATTGGCCGGATGTTGCTTCCGTCGCTTGGTGGCACACCTGCTGTTTGGAACGCCTGCGTATTGTTCTTTCAAGCGATCTTGTTGGGCGGATACGCTTGGGCCCACTACGGGCCACCGAAACTCGGAATGCGCAATCATCTTCTAGTTCATCTTTCGCTATTGGCCATTGTCTGCTTTTTGCTGCCCATGCAATTGGTTGAAGACTGGGCCGTGCCGGTCGACTCCAATCCGCTTGGCTGGCTGATCGGGCAACTGGTCGTCTGCGTAGGGCTGCCATTTTTTGTTATCAGCAGCAGTGCGCCGCTTTTGCAGCGTTGGTTCGGTTCGATCGGCAAGGAAGACGAATCGGAACCGTGGTTTCTTTACGCCATCAGCAACACAGGTTCATTGGTCGCACTGATCAGCTACCCGTTCCTGTTTGAGAGGTACATGGGATTGACCAATCAGGGTTGGTTTTGGACTGGCGGATTCATGTTGCTCGCGATCATGTTTGTTTTCTGCGCTCACATGACTCTCAAGCGAGCCCCTCAAGAAATCCTGGCACGATCTTTAACTAAAGAATATTCAAAACCGCTTTCATGGCACAAACGATTCAAATACATCATTCTGGCGGCGATACCGTCGAGCCTGATGCTGGGTGTTACCACCGTGGTCTCAACTGACGTCGGCTCGTTTCCGCTGATGTGGAGCATTCCGTTGGCGCTGTACCTGCTGACGTTCGTATTCGTATTTGCCAAGCGAACGCTCATTCCGCATCGGTGGTTAACCTATGTGATGCCGTTGTTGTTATTGTTGATGCCACTGATTTCACTGATCGACGCCGGTCAAAATCCGATTCACTTGATCAGCGTTCACTTCGGCGTCTTTTTTGTTGTGGCAATGGTGTGTCATGGCGAGCTCAGTCGTCTTCGTCCGTCCGTCAGCCAACTGACGGAGTTCTATTTGATGATGAGCATCGGCGGAGTTGTCGGTGGTGCATTCAACGCCTTGTTTGCCCCGATAATGTTTAACGGAATCCTCGAGTATCCGTTGATGTTGATCGCAGCCTGTTGGGTGTTGCCCAACCGGGTCAACGCCAAAACGGTTGACGCTGAAAAGACAATCAGCAACGCCTCGGAAACCTCTTCATCGTTTTCACTACGCAACATTTGGAATCAAATCGGAATTGGTCCGGTCCTGGTTGCGGCTTGTTTGGCAATCGCCTGGTTGGTGATCAACTCGGTTGAATTGCCAACGCTGGCTAGAATCGCAGTTGGTTACGGAATTCCTGCAATCATTTGTTACACCATCATTGAGTCGCCCAAACGATTCGCGATCGGATACGCTTGTTTGGCGTTGGCTTGCCCGGGGTTGATGAACATTCGCGACGTGATCACCAAAGAGCGTGGATTCTTTGGCGTCAACGAAGTCGCGTTGATCGGTGATGGCGAGTATCGAATTCTTGTCAACGGTCAAACGGTTCATGGCAAGCAGCGGACAAGCCAATCCGCCAATCCTGAACCGCTAAGTTACTATCACAAAGACGGGCCGATCGGTGACGTGTTTGAGTTTTACGGCTCAAGTCAAAAACAAGTGGCCGCTGTCGGTTTGGGCGTCGGTTCGCTGGCGGCTTACTGCCACGAAGGTCAAACGTTTGACTTTTTTGAAATTGATCCAGTCGTTTGCAAAATCGCGCAAGACGAACGTTACTTCAACTACCTGAGTTCAGCCGAAGGCCAAGTGAACTTGATTCTCGGCGATGCTCGGATTCAACTCGACGCCATCCGCGAGCGATGTCGAGAGAAGGTGAAACCGGATTCACGATCGAACCTTACTCCTGTCTCACTTTCGTCCATTGAACGAAACGAAACGCCTGCCACTCAATCGATGACAACCAGCGCAGTCGACGATGGCGACTCCTACTACGACCTGATGGTGATGGACGCGTTTGGAAGCGATGCTGTTCCGCTGCACTTGATGACCGCCGAAGCGGTTGAGCTGTATCTCGACTTACTCGACGATGACGGATTACTGGTGTTTCATGTCTCGAGCAAGTTTATTGACTTCGCCCCGATCGGCGCCGGGATAACCGAGCACTTTGGATTGGCGTCGGCGATCAAAGTCGATCTGCCTTCCAAGGAGATTCAGGAGTCCGATGGGCGCAATCCATGTATCTACATGGTGATGTCGCGCGATGAATCCTTGGTACAAAAATTCCTTAGCTCTGATCGGGGTTGGCGAAAAATCGACAGCTCCAAAAAGCGGATCTGGACAGACGAGCACGCCAATGTTTTGGATGTGATGAAGTGGTGACGGCTGGCCTGCCGAGTACAGAAAAAATTAGACAGGATGAACAGGATTTACATGATAGAAATCAGCGCATCATCCTGTCCATCCTGTCCAAGAATCCCCGCTCTACTAGGTTGTGATTTTATTAGCCGTTTGGGCGATAGCCCCGGTTGAACTGTCATTAACCGTGGCTATCGCCAAAACGGCTGATGATGTTAAAGAGTGTTTTGAAAAAATCACAACCTCTACGTGAAACAGCATCCAATCCGATTGTTAAGCGTTGGCAGGGATTTGTCGCAATCGTTTGATCGTTGTGTTACAATTTGGCAGGCTGACAAACACCTTCCACTGCGAGTCTCTTGAGCGGAGTTTCGAGAGTTGCTACCCTAAGCCGCGTTTGATAGATGTCAAAACATGAATTCTTGGGAGGGCGAAGCTCCTGCTGAGCCCGAAGTACCAG
>CALJOA010000047.1 GCA_937981585.1 uncultured Pirellulaceae bacterium
GCCGCGATTGGGTGGCTGAGGTCGAACGTCGTGAGCCCCCAGAGCATTTTGCTCTATTGGTTTATCAACTGGGGGCTCGCTGCGCTCGACCCCAGCCACCCTATATGAATATCCAGTGATCCCATATTTGACTATCCAGCGATCTCATATGACTATCCAGCGACCCGTATGGATCGAAGCTTTATCACTTCGAAATAGGATTTTGACATGCCCTATACCCCTATGACTTATAGTTACCCAGACCAAAGTACTGGTGAATGAACTGCTTGCGATCTCCATCGTGTTTTACGTACTGGAGCATCGCGAGCAGCTTTTTCTGATCACGTTTTAGTTTGGCCGACAATGCCTGGGCGTCTTTGAGCTGGTCGGGGAGTTCTCCGATGACTTTCAGGTTCATCCGATCGTAAGGGTGGATTTTGCCTTCGATAACATTCCAACGAATCAGCATCGAGAGCGCAGTTTCAAGTCTTCGATCATGTTTCTGTTTGTGATGGATCCGCTCGCGAAGCCAGTCCAGCCCAAACGCATTGATTTGCTCAAGCTCGTTGTTCAAAAAATCAAACACCCGCGCGTAGAATTCTGCGTCCGGATTGCTCCACTGCATGAATTCCATTTGCGTTGCCAAATCGCGCTCGTCATACATCAACAAACACTTCGATGGCAATCCGTCACGCCCTGCTCTACCAATCTCTTGATAGTAAGACTCCAGCGAACCGGGCAGATCGGCGTGCAACACATATCGAATGTCCTCTTTATCGACTCCCATGCCAAACGCGTTGGTTGCTAACACCAAATGGCCTGGCTCACTCATGAAAGAATCCTGAAGATCACGCCGCGCGGTTCGAGGAAGGTCTCCGTGATAAATCAAGTGAGGAACATTTTTGTCCCACAGCCGGTCGCTGAACTCCATCAGCTTTCGAATCAAAGTGAAGTACACGATCCCACTGCCAGGCAGTTCGGATCTCGTTTGCTTGATCAGATCAAATTTGCCATCGTCGTCCCAAACCGGAACGACATCCAATGAAAGATTTGGTCGATCGATGCCTTCGTGGAAAAGCTGGATATCGTTTGGCTGGAGCTTTAATTGGCGGACGATGTCGTCTTGGACCTCCGGAGTCGCTGTGGCAGTAAGCGCGATCGTGGTTGGATTTCCAAGCGATTCTCGAATCTCGCCGACACGGGTGTAGTCCGGTCGGAAATCGTGTCCCCACTCGGAAATGCAATGGGCTTCATCGACAGCCAGCAGCTTGATCTCTCGTTTGGCAATCACCTCACAGAAATCTGGCTTGCGAAATCGTTCGGGCGTAACGTACAGCAGCTCGTACTGACCAGCGGCGATGTTTGAATAGCTAGTCAAACGCTGGGATCGGGTCAGCGAAGAATTCACAAACGCGGCTTCGACTCCTTTGTCGACCAGCGCGTCGACTTGATCTTTCATCAAGGCAATCAAAGGAGAAATTACAAGCGTCAACGGTTTGCCGATCGTCGCGTCGGTCTGTTGGGGCTGACGACGCGCATGAACCAGCGCAGGAACTTGAAAACAAATGCTCTTGCCCATCCCGGTAGGCATAATGACGAGACAATGTTTCTCGTCGAGCACGCGCTCGATGATCTGGCTCTGCGTCCCGCGAAACCGATCGTGGCCAAAAACTGACTTGAGGATTTCGTGGATTTCGTGGATTTCGATCGGCAGGTGAGATTGGGACATCGATTTACTGCAATTGAGACTCAAACAGTATCGTATTGGAATCTGGTTGGTCTACAATTGGCTAGTGGTCTGTCAGACCTGAATTGAGATGTACTGGGATTCGCCAGAATTCCTAATCAGCGGAGGATTTCTGGCGAAATCCACTACGGCAACGAATCATTTCAGCTTGGACGAACCACTAGAACTAGAGGTGGCGTTGGTTCCCATCGTCGCACTTTAACAGCGTTTAGGTGACTGACATGCGAAACCAAATTTGTCGCGAGTATTTTTCGTTGGACATCCGCTGGACCGGCGCCGACGCCGTATCTTTTTCGCTGGCCATAGCGGCTTGGGTGTCTTTGTCGTTGCTGACTTCTTCGGTAATAGCCAAAGACGATGTTGCTCTGATTAGAAAAGTATCGGGCAAAGTTACCGATGCAACGTTGCTTTCAAAGTTGCCCGCTGGCAACGTAGTTGCTGACGAAGCGAATTGGAATTCATTGTGGACTGCCTGGCGAGCCGACGAAGCAGTCTTGAAAGTCGATTTCCAAAATCAGATTGTACTCGTAGCAACCGCCATCGGACCCAACATCGTTTTGACCAGCTCGCTGAACCTTACTCCATCGGGCGACCTGAGATACGAAGTCGCCTCAACGAAAATGGCCGGGCCCGGATTTGGATACGCATTGTTGGTCGTTCCGAGAAACCGAATTGTTTCAGTCAATGGTCAGCTATTACCGGCCGCTCCAGCCTTACCAATCGCCAAACCTGCTGCGTTGCCGCCGATGACGACGCCCATAGCTGGCAACAATAAGTTAGCCAATGAGCTCGAAGAGTCCATTCGAGTCGAGATACAGGGCAGGGTTAGGACCGGCGTCATGTCTCGTGCCAGATCAACGGGCACGATGGTCGTTGCCAATGGCATCGTCTGGGAATTGGATCTTCGCAATGATGCTCAACTGGTCAACGCAGCGAGGAAGCTTGGTACCGACGTGGGAACGATCAAAGGAAGTTTGTCCAAGATTGAAAATCCCGATCGCTCGTTTCGCTGGGTCGTCGATGTCGAGAGCATTAGCCCTTCTGCTTCTTCGCGTCCGAACGATAAGGATCAACCCGCATTGCCAAACGGTTTAGAAGCCACTGCGACGACTGAGATCGCCAATACTAGGAGTTCCTCCAGTCCACCACCAACTGCCCAGCAGAATATGCCTACCGAGACAATTCCTGTCAAAGTCGGTTCCGCGATTCCAGTTACTGAGCAAACAGGATTCGAATCGATAATTGTTTCGGCGACCGGAGGACGATCAAATCTGGAGCGAAAGCAGACCGTTGCCGCCGACGGGTCGGTTACTTTGGAGGTTCCTAAAACGGGCTACTCCGAGAGCTTTTCGCTTTCCGCCGTCTCTTTGACAGAGCTTCACCAATTCGTTGCCAACACTGACTGGAGAACCGTTCAACCTCGCACCGGAACCATTGGCAAAAACGTAACAACTTTTTCAATATCGGTGGTGACCAAAAGCGGAACGAAACGGTTTTTCATCGATGGTGGTTCGGTCAAATCCCAGCCTGTGATTGCGAGACTTTTCTCGCTAATGCGGAAACCAAAATCCGGTGAGTGATCACGTTTGGTGGGCGCGATTTATGATTCACAATTTAAGAAACATTTCAGCTACACTGGAGTTAATTCATCATGACAGCCAGCAATCCCACCCCAACCGCTACGACACCAATCTAGATACGAGACTTTGACGTTATCGAAGATATCCTGTTTGGTTAGTGCACCCTTACCAGTTCCCCAACCGGTTTCTTAAAGTCGCATTTTCTATCTTGTACTCGTTGCACCGAACTTGCCTGTAAATTGTTGAACATTGGAAATAGTCGGTGTAATATGGGTCCGAGACGATAGAGATGGGTAGGCAACGAGTTATCCGCTTCACTTGAGCTACCAGTGTATCAAAACGAATTTCAACTTGGTAACGACACCTCTTCTAAATCCTTCTCTGAGGATTCGGTACAGTTGGGAACTGATACCAGCCAAGAACTCACGGCATCTATCGGCGTTGATTCAAATCCGCCGTCCCTTACCAAGCAAAGCGATTCCGATACGATGAGCATCGGTGAATTGGCTGCTTGGATAATCGGCGCTTTCTTGTTAGCCGGCATCGTGTTGTGGTTTTTAGACGACGTAGACGAGCGGTTCGAACAACTGCAATACCGGGTGCAACGCTGGTGGAGAAAATTAAGCGGCCAGAAAAACCAAAGTAAAGCTCGGGAGTTTCCCATCGCCAGTGGTGAACTTGAGCCATCAAACTATGCGAAGGACGAATCCGCTGTTGATGTTCACGTTGGTGATTCGGCAGGGGCGTCGGCTTCTGCGTTCCTTGAAAAGCCAAAATT
Source organism: uncultured Pirellulaceae bacterium (assembly GCA_937981585.1). Lineage (GTDB taxonomy): Bacteria > Planctomycetota > Planctomycetia > Pirellulales > Pirellulaceae > Mariniblastus. The sequence continues at coordinate 4,085 of CALJOA010000047.1, forward strand.
TCTTGATGCGCAGTCTGAATCGTTACAGCGCGCAGCCGTTTCGCAACAGGCTGGGCATGCAAATCTTGGGATCGAGTCCGACCACGCAATGGCAGACGTCAACACGCTCAAACAATCGATTGCTCAACTCGAGTCCTCGCTAGTTTCAGCCAAAGAAGCGAAAACAAAGGAACTGGAATCTAAAGCTGCGTCCTTTGAAAGCCTTTCGGAGTTGCTACAAGCCAAGCTCGATCTGGCCGAATCTGATTTGGAAAGTCAGTTCGAACAGAACAGGGAAGCCGAACTCAGCTTAGAACAGGCCAAGAACGAGGCTAGGGAATTACGGGCTCTCCTGGATGAACTTGAGGAACAACGATCAAGCGGCTCCGCCAACGACACGCACGTCGATTCGCTAAAGCATGAAATCAGCGATCAAGCGGCTGAGCTGGCGAAGTTGCAGACCGAACTTGAAAAGGCAATCGCCAGCACATCAGAGCAGACGAATTTGCTTCAGGATTCGGAGGCTCGCTACCAAGCGTTGTCTCAGGAACTGGAGGCAGCCAAACTCACTGACTCACAAACCAAATCCGAGCTGGCTACGACCAAAGAGGAAATGGAATTGCTGACCTCCAAATCTGCTCGAATCGAGCAGGAAATGGAAACCGCCTATCAGGAGATGCTTAGCAAAGGCGACCTCATCGATGAGTTGAAATCCAAAGTCGCTCAATCTGACACGCTGGCAACGTCACTGCAAGAACAGATTGGGCTGGCAGAGTCTGACCTGAAAGATCAAGTCAAACAAACTCGGGCGGCAGAATCCAAAATTGAAGAGGTCGAAAAAGACGCGCTTCAACTGAAGAACCAGTTGGAAGAACAACTCGACAATTTCACGTCTGCCAATACGCAAATCGACACGCTGAAAAAGGAGCTAGAAGATCAAACCGCTGCGCTAGAAAAACTGCAAGCCGAATTGGCCGCAGCAACCGCCCTGGCCAGCGAAAGAGCTGCCAACATGGAGCGGTCAGACACCCGGTTCTTGCAACTCACCAGCCAACTCGCTGAACTCAAGACATCCGAGAAGGACTCAAAAGCGGAATTGGCGATAGCCAATGAAGAGCTTGAATTGCTTTCTTCCAAAGCGGCCAAAGCAGAACAGGAGATGGAAACCGCTTACCAGGAAATGCTCGCCAAGTCAGAAAACTCTGCCAATCTGCTCGAAGAAATTAGTCAGCTTCAATCCGAAATTGAGTCACTCGAATACAAATTGACTGAGGCTGAAACAGATGCCAAGGAACTGCTTGACGAGAAAGAGAAAATTGAGACCAAGCTCGCAAACATCGAAAACAACTTGACCGCGACGGAAACAGAATCCAAAAAACTACGCGACGAGAAAGAAGCGATCCAGATCAAGCTTTCGAAAGAGCAATCCGAGTTCGAAACGCTAAAACAGAAACTGGAAAACGCCAATCGCGAGATCACCGAGCTTCAAGAAGTTGCAGATCTATCAAAATCAGAGCTGGAGCAAAACGCTACCGACCATGCTCAGGCCATCGAAGATCTCGAGGCCTCGTTCAGGGAATCTGCTCAATCCAAAGAGACAGAACTGGAGCGGATTCGCGAAGTACTAACTTCAAAGCTTGAAAGAACAGAATCTGATTTGGACGACGCTCGCAGGCAAGTCGACGAACTAAAATCAGAAATCGAGAGCAGCTCCACCCAAGCCGACCGAACAACGGCTCTCGAGAAACAACTCGAAGAGGCCAATGCAAAAGCTGGTGATTCGAGTCAACAAATTGATACTTTGTCAAACGAAAATCTCGAACTCAAAAATCAGTTGGACGCCAAAACCCAAGAGCTGGACTCCAGTGTGGAGTCTCTTCAGAAGCGTATTGAAGAAGCAGAAAACGAACTGGCCGAAACTAATGAGATCCTGGAACAGGAACGCGAATCGCGAGCTGAAATTGAGAAAGCGGTTGGGCGCGAAAGCCAACAACTGAGTGCCCAAGTTGCCAAGTATCAGGAACTCGAAAACAACCTCAGTTCGCTGGAAATTCGTGAGGCAGATGCAAAACGCCAACTCGCCGAGACCGAAGAATTGCTTCAACAGCAGCGGGCACTGTATGCTGAGCATGAGACGGCGATGCAACAACGCGATGAAAAGTTGGACCGGGTAAGCGCAGAAAAGACGGAGCTCGAAACAAAGCTTCGGGAAACGGTCGAGTCCTATTCCGAGAGGCTTGTTAACGAATCCAAAAAGCTCGAACGCCAAGGCCTCAAGCTGGATGAACTACGAATAGCCTTAGAGAATGAAAGAGAGCAACGAAACGATCTCGTCGACAAACTTGAGGTCAGCCAAGCCCAAATCGCAGGGCTTGAGCAACAGGTCGCAGCAAGCACCGAGCAAGTTGCGGCAAGTGCTGTCAATGAAACAAACTACAAAGAGCTGGCCCAGAAAGTGGTTAAGTACAAGAGCGCTTACAGGAAAAACAAAGCTCAAATCGAAGGGCTCGCCACTCAGAAAACAAAGATGAGCGAACTGGCAACCGAATACCTTGCCGCAGCAAAAATCCTCCGGAAAGATCTCGATGCTCAGCTCCAGCTCACCGCTGAGCTCAAACAGCAACTCGATCTGGCAACCAGTGAAATGGGGACCAGCCCAACTGAACTCAATCGTTTGGTCGAACAACGGGCTCGCACCTACGTGTTGAAATTAAAAGCCCAGTTCGAAGAGCGACTGAAAGTAAAGAACGATCAGATTCGCAAACTGCAAAAACGCGACGCGATTGAATCGACGTTTGAGTCGTAGAATTGGGTTGAAACAACGGATCGCAGCACCGCCCACTGACGCCGCCGAATTGTTGCCAATCCAGCCTCTGGTGACGATGAAACCAACACTCGTCGGCAGCAATCTTCTGCCACTGCCCCGTAAAATTCGCAAGATGCCTTACTTATCCCTTCTTGCGCTTTGAATTCCAAGACTTTCGATCTTCTTAAAACGCGAGGGTTTAGCTCCAAAAACGGAGGTTGAACTTATCCAGAGTCCGCCAACACCGCTAGCGGCATATCTGACGTCGTTTTCAAATATTGCCCAAACTCGGGTTTTTCAACTTCGCTATCTACGTAGAATGGCCACGATCGGGAGGATGCCCGACGCTTAGCAACTTTGACGCGACTTTGAAGGGATTCAACATGCGACTGATTTCGCAATCTTTGTCTGTACTGCTATGTCTTGCACTTTGTGTCAGCCTATCTTCACCAAGCGTCGCCCAGACATCGGATGCTTTGGCCAAAGCAGAAAACTCACAAGCGAAGGACAAACAATTCGCTGAGAAATTTTGGAATTACCTGCTTTCCAACAACTATAAACACTGGTCACCTGCCCCCGGAAAATCGGCTGGACATTTCGCCAGCCAAACCGTTAACGGTACCAATCTGGGAGCTAACGTGCCGAGCCCTCACGGCACAAACGTCAAGATGTACGTTAACCGAACGGCGGCAAGCAGTCCCAATTCTCTGCCCGTAGGTTCTGTTTTGATCCTGGAAAATTATCGGCAAGACAAGTCGCTTGAATCGATTTCAGTGATGTATCGAACCCCTGGATTCAATCCATCGGCCAACGATTGGTATTGGGTGAACTACAATGCCGACGGCTCCATCACTTCAGATCAAAATGCGACAAGGATCAACTCGCTCGACAGCAAAGGTGTGCATAGAGCAAGCGCCGCAGCTACGTTTCCAAAAAAACTGGTCGGACGCTCAGAGGCTTGTATTGAATGTCATAAGGCCGGAGGTGGCGATCTGGCGTTTTTCAATAACCGAATTGACCCTCAAACTGCGATCACTCCTATCGTCAATCAGCCAGCCAAGCAGGCCGTTCCGGCGCGCCAAGCAAAGCTTCAAGTTCAGCCTAATGCTACATTTAAGCAAGGCGCTCAACAGAATTTCAATATGGTATTGCCAAACAAAACGGTCCTTCCCAACTCCCCCTGATGTAACCAGATTGGTCTGAGTTTCGGGCCTTTGGAGCAATAGTTAGATTAGTTCTTAGAACTATTGACTTGTTGATTGATGGCTGTCTAAAATTTCCACGCAAGTCAGGAAACTGGCTTGAATGTTATTCTTGCTCAGTTGGGATCTTCATTTCTCGGCTGAGCTTTTTTTGTGCGCCGATGCGTTGAGGTAATTCAAGCCCCGCCTGCAACTCGTGATTGACCGTTCACAGCTCATAGATGTCGCTAACGTCGTAGCGACTGGCAACGTGAATTGGAAACTTGGTTCCAAGGATTTTTTGATGAATCGCACGGGCGCGATCGGGCTCGTTGTTCTCCTCGGACAGATGACACAAACAAGCCCACTTGAGTCGCGCGCTGGTGAATTGTTTCAACAGAATCGCCGAGTCTTCGTTTGAGAGGTGTCCGCCTTCGCCTCGAATTCGTCGTTTAAGATGTTCGGGATACGGACCCGTATCAAGCATTTCCTCATCGTAATTGCTCTCAATAATGACCGCGTCAAGCGACCGAAGCACCTCTTTGAGGCCTTCGAACGCGTGGCCCAGATCAGTCAAGATGCCAACGCGATGCGTTTTGTCTTCGACGACAAATGCGACCCCATCCACGCTGTCGTGTGGTGTAGGAATCGAGTGGACGGTCACGCTTCCAAACGACTGCGAGCTGCCGGCCGTGAACAAGCGAACTCGTTGAAGCTTTCCGATTTTCTGATGGCGGTTAACAGCGTTTAACGTACGCGGAGTGATGTAGACCGGCATTCCGAATTTGCGCTGAAAAATGCCTACCGATTTGGTGTGGTCGCTGTGGTCGTGCGAAATGAAAAGCGCATCAACGTCGCGAATATCACGACCATGTTTCGCTAAACGTTCCTCGGCTTTTTTTCCACTGATCCCAGCGTCAAACAATAGACGAACGTTTCCCGATTCGACGTAAAAGCAGTTGCCGTTACTTCCTGATTGCAGCGAGACGACTTTCATGGCGGTAATTTTGTTCGATCCAAGGATTTCTGGCCAGACGAGGTGCAAAAATAATGCAGCCGCAATCAACTACAATGAAGCCGTGAAACATCCATTGAAAAATTCAAACGCTCACTCGGAGGACCCTTGGTCAAAACAGTGGTTGGAGCGTCAAAAACGCCTGCTTGGTGAAACCACGTGTCAACGGCTCGGGTTGTACGTGATCCCTGATGACGTCGTTCTTTCGGTTGTGATTCCATGTTTCAACGAAGCCGCAACGCTGGAGACGCTAATCTACAAAGTCGCTTCGATTCCGATTGGGAAAGAAATTATTCTCATCGACGACGGAAGCACCGACGGTTCCACCGAACTGGCCGAATCATTGGCTCAGACCCTTAACGACCAAGCGGCGATCAACGGCAGTTCTATTCGGATCGCCCGACACTCTTCAAACATGGGCAAAGGCGCGGCGTTAAGAACCGGATTCGAATTGGCAACCGGTGACATTGTGATCGTCCAGGATGCTGATTTGGAATACGATCCCGAGCAATACCCGGCTTTGATTCGACCGATTGTCGAGGGAAAAGCCGACGTTGTTTTCGGAAGCCGTTTTCTGGGCGCGCGCCCTCATCAAGTCTCCTCTTTCTGGCACTACGTTGGAAACCGAGCGTTGACGACGCTTTCCAATGTCTTCACCAATCTTCGGCTGACCGACATGGAGACGTGTTACAAAGTCTTTAGCCGAGAAGTAATCCAGCAGATCGCTCCGTCGTTGAAGAGCAAACGATTCGGAATCGAGCCTGAGCTAACTGCGCGAGTTGCCCGAGCCAAGTTTCGCGTTTTCGAAGTCCCGATCCGTTATCGAGGCCGCAGTTTTGACGAAGGCAAAAAAATCAGATTGCGAGATGGGATCGAAGCGATCTGGTGCATCGTGCGATACGGATTGTTTCGATGACACCATCAGGCATTCCCTGAAAACCGAACGGCTCATCTTTTATTTGTATGTAGCATGGACTCAGCACAGACTCCCGCCTCCGCGGGAGTGACTTGGTAGCTACTCAGATTGAACGCAAGAATGTACGTTGATTCGATTTTCACGTGCCAATACTAGCCCGAAGCGCCAGCGAGGGTACGTCTGCAGGAGGAACCTCGCTCGCGCTTCGGGCTGGTATTACTCAACTTAAAAATTGACGGAAACTTGGAAACCTCAGTTTGAGTAGCTACAGAATTCGCTGACAGGCCGGAAAGCTCCCCAGCACGGTCAGGTTCTTACAGTGAGCTCTGGCTTCACCGATTATTTGGGCAATCGTGGCGTTCTCGCGATGACCTTGGAGATCAACAAAGAATGTGTAGCCCCAGTTTTCTTCCTGACTGGGACGTTTCTCGATGTGAGTCAAGTTGATGGAGTTGCGCTTAAAGACCTCGAGGACTTCAAGCAGCGCCCCGGCTCGATCCTCAGTCGTGAACATGATCGACGTCTTGTCTTTGCCCGATTCTTCTGTCCGGCTTTTCGAGAGAATCAAAAACCGAGTCATATTGCTCTGGCGATCTTCAATTGCTTGGAACAAAGGTTTGAGCCCGTGAATTTCTCCCGCCAATGACGAACCGATCGCAGCAGCTCCACAATCGGGGTCCCGCTGGATTTCTTCCTTGGCTTTTTTAGTTGCCAGTGAAGAACTTTCGATGGGAATTCGCACGGCCTGTGGGTACTGAGTGCTCAGCCAGTTTCGACATTGCTCGAACACACCCGGTTTTGAATAGATGCGGCGAACTTCTTCGGGCCGACAACTAGCCAGCAGACAAAACTGGCTTTGCAATTTGACTTCGCCGTAAATACTCAACTCGTCGTGCTGCTCGATGAACGCGTCCATCGTCTCGTTGATTCCACCGACACTGCTGTTCTCAATCGGGACCATGCCATAGTCGACTTCTGCGGCGGCGACCTGTTGGAAGACTGTCCGAATTTCACGGGCCGGCGCGAAACTGACGCTAGATCCGAAATGTCGGACTGCTGCCAGATGCGAGAACTCGCCCTCAGGTCCCAGAAAAGCGATCTTCAATGGCTTTTCAAGCGCGAAACTCCCACTCATCAACTCGCGATAGATCGCTTCCAGCGTCCGGTTTCTAAGCGGGCCTTGGTTGAGGTTCTTGATCTTGGTCAGCACGGCGGCCTCCCGGTGCGGCGCATAAATCGGAACGTCAGATTTTCGTTTGAACTCGCCGACCTCGACAACCAGTTGTGCCCGCTGGTTGATCAATTCGACAACCTGAAGGTCGACTTCATCGATCAACGACTCAATTTCCTCGATCGTTTCGAACTCATCGGAATTACTTGGCGGCTGATAACGAGTGTCGTCGCTAAAAGCAGGGTAACTTCCCAGCACAAACAAATTCTTACAATAAGCCCGGACCTCGCCGAGAATCTCGGCGGTCTTGCCATCCTCAGCGTGGCCATCAATATCGACGAAGAATGAATAGTCGGTTCCAATTTCGCGGCTGGGCCGTTTTTCGATATGGCTTAGATTGATCCCATTCCGTTTGAACACCTGCAAAATGTCAACAAGCGAACCCGGCCGGTCCGAACAAGTAAACATCAACGAAGTCTTATCGTTGCCGGTGACTGGTGTTTTGTTTTTCGAAAGAATTAAAAAGCGCGTAACGTTGTTGGGACGGTCTTCGATTCCTTCGTGTAAAGTGTCTAGCCCATAAAGCTCGCCGGCTTTGCTCGATCCAACTGCAACGACGCCGTCAGCCGGGCTGGCGAGATAAGCGATCTCTGCCGACGCAGCGGTGCTTTGGGCGGCAATCCGCTGAGCATCTGGATAGTGTGTGGTCAACCATTGATGGCACTGCGCCAATGCTTCGGCTTTCGAGTAAATCAACTGCACATTGTCTGGCTCGCATTTTCCCAGCAGGCTGAAGCGAATCGCCAATCGAATTTCGCCGCAGATCGTTAAGCGACCGAAGTAGTTGGCGAACGAATCAAGCGACTCAATGATCGCCCCACCGGTGCTGTTTTCGATCGGAATCAATCCGTAATCAACGTGGCCTCGGGCAACCTCCTCGAATACGCCCTGGAGAGCGCGAAGGTTTTCATAGTCAACGTGATCACCAAAATGCTGCGAAGCCGCAAGATGACTGAAGGTTCCCTGCGGACCAAGGTAGCCCACGCGTGTTGTTCGGCCCAGTAAGTAACTGCCGTTAAGTATCTCCCGATAGACGCCGCGCAGCGCCGAATCAGGAATAGGACCTTTGTTCCTTCCCAGTATCCCCTTAAGCCTCGAATCGTGTTCGGGCGGAGCCTGGTTGTCGGCTCGCTGAGAAGAATCGCCAGACTCACGCTTCAAGCGCCGGCCAAGTCGTGACGTCTCAATCGTCAATTGTGAGCGCTTGTTGATGGCGCTGACGAGTTGACGATCCACCGCGTCGATACCGACTCGTAGTTCATCGAGGGATTTTTCAGTGGAAGACATCGGCAGCCAGCGGGTTGTTGTTGGACAATCCCTCATTCTAGATGGCATTTGAAAACCGTCTACCGATATTGCTCGCTGAAAAGTCACGGAAGCGCGCAAAAAAACGCGAACCAGTTGTACCTGGTCCGCGCTCTGAAACCCGTGCAGGAATGCATGGTTTCGGGTCTTAGGTATTGTTACAAAAGCTCTAGTTGACGAATTCTGGATAGGACGCAACACCGACTTCGGCTTTATCCAAACCTACTCGTTCTTCTTCTTCAGAAACTCGGATGCCGATTGTGTACTTCAGAGCCAGCCAGATAACTGCACTGACAATTGTCACAAAGACACCAACTGCGACAACACCAATACCTTGCGTTGCAAAACTGGTACCCGGATTGGTGACAGGAACAACCATCGTTCCAAAGATACCGGCAACCAGATGAACTGGAATCGCACCGACAACATCGTCGATTTTCAGCTTGTCGAGAATTGGAACAGTCACGACAACGATTACACCACCGACGGCACCGATAAGAATCGCAGCCCACGGGCTGGGGAAAAGTGGTTCCGCGGTAATTGCTACCAACCCAGCCAAAGCACCATTGAGAGCCATCGTCACGTCGATCTTGCCGTACATTATTTGGCACAACAAAACACAAGCAACAACACCACCACAAGCAGCAAGGTTTGTGTTGCAGAAAATTCGGGAAACGTCAGAAGCATCGCCAATGCTACCTAAAGCCAGTTGCGAAGCACCGTTAAAGCCAAACCAACCCATCCACAAAATAAACGTTCCGAGGGTCGCCAGTGGAATGTTGGAAGCAACCATTGGCCTGATGGCGCCGTCTTTACCGTACTTGCCGCTACGAGCTCCAAGGATAATGGCACCCGAAAGAGCAGCCCAACCACCGACAGAGTGAACCAACGTGGAACCCGCGAAATCGGAAAACTCAATTTCGAAATTTGTATTCAACCAACCTCCACCCCATTCCCAACAACCAACGATCGGGTAGATGAAGCCAGTTAGAAATATCGTAAAAATGATGAACGGCCAGAACTTGATCCGCTCGGCAACCGTACCCGAGACGATTGACGCGGTAGTGGCACAGAAAACCATTTGGAAGAACCAGTCAGACGCCGTCGCGTATCCATCTCCGTAAACACCTTTGCCAGGAGCCTCCCAGCTGTAAGGCATCAGCGAACCAACATAGTCTTTGATCAAAGCACTATCGCCACCATACATCAGATTGTATCCAACGAGCCAGAACATGATTCCAGCTACTGAGTACAACATGATGTTCTTCAAGCACTGCATTGAAACGTTTTTGGTTTGAACCAAGCCGGCTTCGAGCATCGCGAATCCGGCGGCCATCCACATGACGAGGAAGCCTCCGATGAGAAACAGCAAAGTGTTGAATACGAAAGCTACCGGATCTCCTTCAGCTGCAGCGCTGGTTTCTTCGGCAGGGGCTTCAGCCGCAGTTTCGGCAACCGCTGTTGCGGCTTGGGCTGCGTCTTGAGCAATCACACTAATCGGAGCGATGATGAACATCGCCAAAATAAACAAAAGCAAAAAACGTAAAATTTTAGATCGCATCGTTAGTTCCTTGGTGGTCAAAGTCTGGTGTCAATGATTTGGTTTTTCAGGAAACGGCGGGAGCCAAAAAAGAATTCGTTGTCTATAAAATTGGCTTGGGAAAGCCCGCCGACTTGCCGTCATCAGCAGCATCGCTGCTGAACAAGTGAGCATTTGGGTAGTTTTCTACGGTCAAGAACGAAGCAACACTCAAGCTACCGCCGGTTTGAGGCACTCTATGGGTGGTTTGTGTTGTTGCGTCTTCCATCTACGTTTCCCGAAAAGCTGCAACCAGCAGAGCAAAACCCGATCTTCGCGTTTAACCCGCCAATGGCGTTGCTTAAAGCACATTTCCTAGGTGAGCGCTGGTCAACGCGACCAGCTATCACTCTTTAAGCAATGAACGTGCCAAAACTTATGCACCAACAGTGGACGATTTCGGGGCAGCCAGCGCGCTGCCATAAGAAGGCTCCAAGGCGGAGCAAATTGGCGCAAGCGAAATCCGCCGTTCGCGCTCGCAGCGCGACATTTAATAACCCGACGCGTCTGCGAGGGACGAACTCAATCACAGCTTTGCCCCCTCGCTGACGCGTCGGGTTACCATTGAGTGGGCGATCAGTTCATCAGAACCCGCGTTACCATCAAATTGGCGACTAACTATTTGGCAAACTCTTCCGCCGCGATCACCAGCCAGGGAGCAGCTTGTGGTGCTCGTGTCAGGATCGAAGAAGCCGATAAAACGGTTTTGTGAGCCTTTTCTTTGAAACTTTCATCTTTGAAATTCTCGGCCAGATAAAGCAAGTTGGTTGCCGCGACGCTATTGCCGGCCGGCATCGCGTTATCGTAAACACGTTTGCTTCGGACCAATAATGTTTCGTGATCCTTGGACGTGTAAAAGTAGCCTCCGTTTTTCTCATCCCAGAACAGCTCGTCCTGTTTCTGCTGCAATCGCTTGGCCGCATCAAGCCACTTTTGATTCCCGTCGGCCCGATGTAGCGCGATCAGTCCATCGATCAAACAAGCGTAGTCAATCAAATATCCGTTGAGTTTCGCTTTTCCGTCTGAAAAGGTCCGCAGCAATCGTCCATCCCTGTCGACCAAATTGGCCAGCGCAAAATCGGCTGCCCGAGCCGCCGTTTCGACGTACTCAGTTTTCTTGAGAACACGTCCACCGTCGGCGAATCCGCGAATCATCTGTCCGTTCCATGCCGTCAGGATCTTGGTATCCAGAAGCGGTGCAATACGCTTGGCCCTCACGTCAAAAAGTTTCTTGCGAATCGGCACCAACTGCGATTCCAGTTCTGCCAACTCGATCGAACGCTCGGCTGCCAGTTCGGAGATCTTCTTCTTGAGCTGGGGGGCGTAGTATTGTTCCTCAAAATTGGGCGGATCGTTTAGCCCATAAATCGAGGCGAATAATTTGTACTCGGATTCCGACAGGGATTGTTTGATCTCGTCCAGTTCCCACCGATAAAACTTGCCCTCTACGCCTTCCGATTCCGCATCCAGCGAAGAGTAGATCCCGCCAGACTGGGCAACCAAATCTCGGGTCACGAAATCCAAAATGCCTTCGACAACGTAACGGAACTCCCCACGCTGAGTCAGTTCGTAAACGTCTGCATAAACCGTCGCGAGCTGCCCATTGTCGTAGAGCATTTTTTCAAAATGCGGAATCTTCCAGTAACGATCGACACTGTAACGATGAAACCCGCCACCCAGATGGTCGTAGATTCCACCCATCATCATTCTCTCACAAGTCGCAATGAGCATTTGTTTTGCCGAGGCAGAATTTGGATCCTGTGCGTCAGCATTGCGCGATTTGTTGACCAGAAAAAACAGGTTGGCCGGTTGCGGAAATTTTGGGCGGTCGGGCGATACAGCGCTGTAGCCAAACCCCCCGTACTGAGCATCGTATTCCGCAGCAAGATTTTCTACCGTTTTGTTACTCCACGATTTTTGAACAGGCAATCCATTGGACTGGCCTTTTCCCGCAAGCGATGCTCTGGTTCGTTGGGTGACAACCTGAGCGTCTTTCTCGATCGCTTCCCGATTGTCGTGAAAGGCTTGAGCGACTCTAGTTGCGATTGAAAGAAAGCCCATTCTAGCGCCGCGATCACCGTCTCGAGCCGGCCAATAAGTCCCACCGAAAAATGGGCGCGTGTCTGGAGTCATGAACATCGAAAGCGGCCACCCTCCGCCGTCGCGACGAATTTCCATCAGCGCTTGCATGTAGATCTCATCGACGTCGGGCCGTTCCTCGCGATCGACTTTGATGCAAATAAAATTGTCATTGAGAAACTTGGCGATCTCTTCGTCGAGAAATGATTCACGTTCCATCACATGACACCAATGGCAACTCGAATATCCGATCGACAAAAAGATCGGCTTGCCTTCTTTTTTGGCTTTGGCCAGCGTTGTGTCATTCCAGGCGTACCAGTTCACGGGATTGTGTGCGTGCATCAAAAGATAGGGACTACTCTCCTTCGCCAACTCGTTGGTGTGCTTGTGTTGGCCATGATCGGCCGCTGTTTTCTGAACCGGCGCATCCCCAGCCAGATTTTCCTGAGCATCGGCCAAGCCGAAAAAGCCAAGAAAACCGACCACGGCGATCGCAAGAATCATATTTCGCATTGTTTGCCTTGGTAATTAAATGGATGCATTACGAACAAGGTTGAACTGCTAACCTTTATTGAACTGCTAACCTTCATTCTACTGCTGAGCCAAAACAATGTAACGGTGATCAACGTCCCGTGAGAGGCACAAAAAAACGCCTCCAATCAAATGGCTGGAGGCGTCCTGGTATCAGCTTTTTTATTCGATTCGAATCAGTGATAAAGCACGCAGGCGTACCAACATCCATCGGGGCTTTTGGAAATTCCGATTTGGGCTGGAGTTCGCTGGCCCCAGTGGCAACAGTTTTCGATTGCCTTTTGAGGAGACTGATTCGACCAGCCGACGCCTTCGAATTTAGCTCCGCCCATACCGCCGCCGACGTGATTTCGGAAACTCATCGACGCGGCTTGTGCGGCCTTTTGTTGTGCCAAGCCAGACGTCGGGTTTGTAGAAGCGTAATAGTTTCCAGATCCTCCAGAATAAGAAACCGTTTGGGTGGGCAAGGATTGTCGATAGCTCGAGGTATTGGGAGTTGAATATCCTGAACCGTATACGCTTGCCGATGGCGGATACGAGTCACGGTAGGTTGTTGGATTTTGATATACTGTTGTCGGCTGATTTGAAACAACGTTGTCGTAGTCAACCGGTTGGGAAACCGATTCACTCGTTTGATAATATTGCGGCGCTGTTGAATAACAGTGCGGACAATTGTTGCTAATCTGCTGTGTGTAATAAACTTGCTGGGCTGCTACTGAGGCGATTGGTCCGATAAGACAAACCACTGCTGTGGCAAAAAGCGAAATTGATGTTCTCTTCATTTTCCATCTCATTGATTCTTGGAATTGTTTAAACCACTTACTAACTAACGTCGCGTTGTTGTGAATGAGCAACGGATCAGAAATTTATCAAAAGCGGTGACCAATCAGCAAACGTCCAAAGCAGCAATTCAAATGGCTTCAATAACTTAAGCCAATAACATCCAAGCTTAGGCGGCTGACGTACTTTAGGTCACAGAACCTTGCAGCTTTTTAAGGAGTTGCGATGTTTGACGCATTGAATAAAACTCGGATTTTTTTTTATTCTTTTCACAAAACAGCTTTGCGAGCCAGTAGCTGGACGCGGAAGCGAAACTAACTGACCGAGACAAACAATGAATCAAGACATTGCCAACCTGTCGCCAACCGTAATTTGGAAACGATTTGAAGAACTCAATGCTGTTCCTCGTCCGTCAAAAAAAGAGGAACGCGTTATCGAGTTTATGAAGTCGTTCGGTGAAGGGCTCGACCTCGAAACGATCGTGGATTCCGTCGGCAATGTAATCATCCGCAAACCAGCAACCGCAGGAATGGAAGACCGACAGGGAGTGATTCTTCAAGCTCATCTCGATATGGTTCACCAAAAAAATGCGGACACCGAGTTCGATTTTGAAACCCAAGGCATTGTGTCGGAGATTGGTGAGGATGGTTGGATTCGCGCCAAAGGAACCACGCTGGGAGCCGACAACGGGATCGGTGTTGCGTCGATCATGGCGTTGCTGGCCTCAAACGATGTTGAACATGGTCCAATCGAAGGGCTGTTCACGATCGACGAAGAAACCGGAATGACCGGCGCATTTAAGCTTCAACCTGGAGTGCTCGCTGGCACGATACTCCTCAACACCGACACTGAGGACGAAGGCGAATTGTGTATTGGATGTGCTGGTGGGTTGGATACCAATATCGAAATGGCTTATACACCGACCCCGGTTAGTTCAGGTACGGCTCTCAAAATTTCTGTCACCGGACTGCGTGGCGGACATTCGGGATGTGAAATTCACCTTGGCCGTGGCAATGCAAACAAGGTCATGAACCGCTTGCTCTGGAATACGGACCAAATATTTGGACTCCGGGTTGGTTCTATCGATGGAGGAAGCCTTCGAAACGCGATACCCCGTGAGTCATTTGCAACGGTCGTCGTTGATACTGAAAAAGCCGATCAGTTCAAGCTTCATGTCGCAGATTTGTTTTCGATTATTCAAAACGAACTGATTCGAACCGAACCCGATTTGACCGTCACTATTGAATCGGCTGAAATGCCAAACACGGTGATGGACGTCGAGGGTCAAACGAAATTGATTCAATCGATTTACGCCGCACCCTGTGGCGTGATACGGATGAGCAATGAAATGCCTGATTTGGTTGAGACTTCAACGAGTTTGGCCCGTGTGAAAGTTGAGGCTGGAACGGTCGAGATTCAGTTTCTAACGCGTAGCAGTGTGGCAACCGCTCGAGATGATATTTCGAACATGATCGAATCTGTGTTTCGGCTCGCCGGAGCACAGGTCGAGCACTCGGGGGCTTATCCTGGCTGGAAACCGAATGCCGATTCGCAAATCCTTCAGATTATGAAAGACTGTTATCACGAGTTGTTCGGCGTCGAGCCACTTGTCAATGCAGTCCACGCCGGACTTGAGTGTGGGATTATCGGAAGTGTATACCCTGGATTGGATATGATTTCGTTTGGGCCAACGATCAAGAACCCGCACTCGCCTGACGAAAAATGTGACATCGCAAGTGTTGCAAAGTACTGGGACTACCTGTTGGCAACTCTAAAACGGATTCCAATTCGGTGATGAGCTTTACTTCGACCTTCTGAAACAACAGTGGTCCAAGCGTTTGATCAGAGTTTTAGCTGGGGTCGGTTGTTTCGTTCTCGGTAACACAAATGTCGAACAAATGTCGAGTCGAAAAAAGCGGCTTGTGAGGCTGGTATTTTTCTCATTTCTGCACAGTTTGGGCATGACTACTATTATCAATCCGCCGAGCCACTTCCGTAACTTATTTTGGTCACTCATGAACAAGTCGCCTCGTTATCGCACGCTCAATTTCAGCTGCATCATTTCAATTAGCTGCTTTATTGCGATTAGCTGCGCGTGCGCGACGTTGGCTGTTTCTCAGGAAAAGCTTCGCATCGACGATAATTCTGCCGTCGTAGTTGAGAGCCCCTGGAAGCTAGTCGATGTCGATACCAAATCCAGTCTGCGTGGACTACATGTTTTCAGCCGCGAGGATGTCTGGGCCAGCGGATCCAATGGAACGATCGTCAATACGTTTGACGGTGGCGAAACGTGGCAGGTACACAAAATTCCTGGCGCGGAAGAACTTGATTTTCGCGATGTCCATGCGATTGATGACGGAACTGTTGTGGCTATCTCGTCCGGTACGCCGGCCAGAATCTATCGCACAACGACAGGTGGCGCGAACTGGAGCCTGTGCTATGAAAACGATGACAAACGAATCTTTCTCGATTCAGTCTGTTTCCTTGATGACCGCCGTGGCATCGTGATGGGTGACCCGGTGGGCGACGGCCTGTTTCTGCTGGCGACGCGAGATGGCGGGAAGACTTGGCGTCCATTCAAGCAAGTCCCTCGAATCAAAACCGGAGAAGCCGGATTCGCCGCCAGTGGTACCAACATGATCTCCATCGGTGGCAAGAGAGTCTTTATTGGACTGGGAAGTCATCTCGAAGGACAATTCAGCCAGACCAGCCGGATACTGTTCACTTTGGACTCGGCCAGATCATGGAAAAAAACCGATGTTCCAATCGCCAGGAATCCATCAGCCGGCATCTTCTCAATCTGTTTTGCCAACGAGAAAGACGGCGTTGCAGTTGGAGGCGATTTCAAACGTCCCGATGATTCGTCCAGCAACTACGCTGTGACGAGCAATGGCGGTCGGACTTGGTCAACACCCGAGTTACGCGAACCACCAACTGGTTTCCGAAGTTGCGTTGCGGTGTGGTTGAAGTACGGACGCGAGATCAACATGATCGCTGTTGGACCCAACGGTACCGATCGCTCGACCGACCTAGGCAATAAATGGCACCGGATTTCAAATGAAGGCTTCCATGCGGTGGACTTTGCTCCGGACGGCCGTTTCGGCTGGGCAGTGGGCAACGAAGGCCGGATCGCCAAGTGGCAGGGCGTTATCAACGCTCGAGTCAAACCAGCGGCCATCGAACCGGCAAGCATCTCGGTGCTACAAAAATAGTCCATTGAAGCGTGCATCTGTTTGGGGTGGCTGGGGTCGAGCGCAGCGAGCCCCCAGTTGGTATGCCGATAGAGCGCAATGTTCTGGGCGCAATGTTCTGGGGGCTTACTACGTTCGACCCCAGCCACCCAATCACAACAGCGCTCTTTCGCAGCTTAATTTTCGAGTAGGGTTGGCCATGGGCGGGAATGACGGCCTCGGTTTTGCACGTCTTAACGTTTTTTACCGTATATTCGGGTCGTTACCGATGTCACCGAAGATAGGAATCGCGGGCTTTCCAAGCTTGAAACCCGGTCCAAGATGCACCGAGCGACAGCAGTGCTTTTTGAAGTATTTCCCAAAACAAAACCCCAAAAGTAGAGAAAATCGTGTTTTTTTGGGTGGGAAGATCCCGGCCACAACGACTTAATAGATGCACAGTCGTTTGAACCAAAACTTGCTTAGACGCCACGGATCAATGCCCGACGCACACCCTGCAATCGATTGGCCAGCTGCGCTTACACAACACAAGTCGTGGTTGCACAAAGTGCTGCGCTCCCGAATCGGTGATCAGCATGAGGTCGAAGATCTATTTCAAGAAATTGCTCTGACGGTTTTTCGACAGTCCAAACCACAACAACAATCCGACGGAACGGTTAAGCCGGCCAACACTCCGCAAGATCCGGACAAGGTTGCACCATGGCTTTACCGGCTGGCGGTTCGACAAGCCGTCAATTTTCACCGACGAATCAATCGGAAATCCCAGGCTCGTCCTGACTCACAACTCGACACATTTGCCACCGAGCCTCAACCACTCGATTGGATGCTGGCCAAGGAACAAAAACAAAACTTGCAAACCGCTTTGGAACGACTCAAACCTCAACACCGAGAAATACTGGCGTTGAAGTACAGCGAAAATTGGTCCTACAAACAAATCGCCAAACACCTCGGCGTTTCGGTCCGAACGATTGAGCAGCGATTGTTTCACGCTCGAAACATGCTGCGAAAGAATCTGACCTTGATCGCCCAAGCTGATACACCAAGAGTGCATTCATGAATTCAAAATCAAATCTCGATCCGATGATGCTGCAACGACTCATCGACGGGGAACTGACAACCGAACAGGTCCAGGAAATCCTCTCGCAGGCTCAGGCTTCTCCTTGGCAGTGGGAAACGATCGCCGTTGGTTTCGTAGAGAATCAAGCTTGGCAACGCGCATTGAGTTCAACGTTCGATGGCCAAAACTCTGAGAGCAATTCATCGATGGGGTCCGTCAACGTTGAGCTCGGTCAAAACTCCGCTGCCACCTCAATTCGATCCAAAGCCACCACCAAAGCTGCGGATCCAAAACGTGCTCTTTCGCCGTGGTGGGTGATGGCAGCAAGCCTTCTGGCTGCGGCGGCAATCGGTTACATGGCCAGCCAAATTCAAAACCGAACACTGCCAATCGACTCGATTGCGGTCAATGATACCAATGATGAAGTCAGCCCTGAAACGATTGACACGCCCCAACTAACGGCAGCCGCGTTGACGCCAGACTTCCATGTCGAAGTACCCGAAGACTCGGGATTTGCAGCGGTCGGCGGTCAAGGTTTCGACAACCGAATTCCGGTCTATCGCGTCACCAATGCAGATCAGCTTCGGCAGCTGCGGGCTCAACGAGAGATCGAATCAGCATTTCCGCGCAGCGTCATCGAACAATTGTCTGATTCGGGCTATCAAATCGAACAGGAAGTCGAATTTGTTTCCGGTCAACTCGACGATCGGTCGTTTGTTGTTCCTTTGCGAACGATTCGATTCATTCCTGGACAGTAATTAGCCGTTACTGACTTTCTTACTTGAACAAACACAAACTCCCAACTCCAAATTAGATTTCGATCATAAGATCAGGAGACTCATATGAACACTCAACACAACCTTTTTCTGTTTGGCTTGGCCGGTCTTTTGGGATTCTCGGTTCTAATAATTTCAACGCCGACCGCAGCTCAGGAAAATCCCTCAAAAGTGGAAGCACCGATCGAGATTATTGATCGCGACGGCGAAGCCGTTGATTCGGCTGAGCTTGGCGATGGAAAAGAAATCGAATCCGCCCAAGCTGCTGGTCCCCTTGCCCGGCGCGGAAAGGCTGCCTGGCGGATGCCCGGAAGAATTGGAGCCGGCGCAATGATCCGAAACGGCAACGGTAAAATCACAATCATCGACGGCGATGGAGAGAAGCGCGAGATCGACGTGCAAGGTGCGCGAAGCGTAAGCGTCAGTCAAAGCTCGCGCACCGTTGTGGTCGATGGTGAAACCAAAACAGAAGTTGTAGGCAAAGCGGTCGTTGTCGATGCTGACGGAGAACGCCATGAGTACAAACTGGCTCCACAAGGAGCTCAAGAGCCGGGAGCTGATGGTCCCAGTCCTGCCTTCCCCAGATTTCGCGGTACATTTAGAGCTGAACGAGCTGCAAATCAATTCATGATTGGCGTTAACTGTAAACGTGTCAGCGAGTTACTCGCCTCGCAGCTAGGGCTCGAGCCCAACACCGGTTTGGTAGTTCAATCAGTCAGCAACGATTCTCCCGCTGCAAAAGCAGGAATTCAAAAGCACGATATTCTCATGTTTGTCGAAGACCGTGAGCTTTCCAAAATTTCTGATCTCAACGAGGTCGTCGATAAAGCCGGCAAGGAGAAGGCCGGTGTTTCTCTGACCATCATTCGCGGCGGTAAAGAAATCGGTATCGACGTCGGTGTCGTCGAGCGACCCGAGCAGGCCAACAATCCAATCGCCGGTTTTCCCGGCATGCCAGGTATGCCGGGTTTGGACTTTGAATTGCGACAGGCTCTGCCCGGTATGATCCTCGATCTGCCAACTGCTCACGAGTTCGACATGCCTAAAATCATGATTCCCGAAATGCGCGGGATCAATGAGCAACTACACAAACAGATCCAGGAGCAGATGAAAGAGATGCGCCAGCAAATGGATCAGATGCAAAAACAGCTTGAACTTAAGTAGCTGTTTTGTCTCCCGTGACAGATGGGACAAGACAGGGCCGCAACGGCCATGTGGATCTGCTTCGGGCGGGAAGGGTTGAATCATCCGGGAATCGGCCCTCCCGTAGCCGATTTTGCGTCGCCCTATTGCTCAGTTCGCGATCATTCCACGCAAGGAAAAACACGGAGGCACAGAGTTCACAGAGTTACTGTGGACGCTGAGCGTTTTTACCACGAATGGTAACCCGACGCCGTTAGCGAGGGATGGATCGTTAAGAATCTTCACCCCTCGCTAACGGCGTCGGGTTACCAAATGCTCAGCTACAGTGAATCGAGATTTTTCAGAGGCCATCATCGCCGGTAGAAACGGTGCGCGAAAATGCTTAGACGATTGCGGCATTCTCATCGAACTCCGGTTGCCACAGCGCGCGGCCAACAAAGAAGGGGCCCATTTTCTCAATGAACTCGGACGTCTGTCGGGTTCGACGCATGTGCTGGACCAAAGCCGATAACGGGAACAGTTCTTTCCCGAGCAGGCCGACAATAAAATCGTTGTCGTCTTTGTTCAAACCATGAGCGGCCAAGCGGATGTCGGTCGCAAAACCGGCTTTTCCATAGGCGCGGCCAATGCCCCCATGCTCGGACAACATCTTGCCCTGCTCTTCCCGCGACTCCCGCTCAAACGCACCGCTTCGGCGAACAGGATAGAAAACCGCCCAAGGCGTTGCGGGATCGCAAACCCGGCGAGCCGAACGGGCAATCAATACGTCTTCCAAATCCGATTCATAGCCGATCGAATAGGTGCGACCTACCATCGTATACTCTTCACGAAACTCCATCTTAGAAAGCTCCGCAGCATTGAGGATCGGATGAATCTGATCAACGATGTAACCTGGATCCTCGCAGTATACTATTAGGCCGACACCCTTGGCGTCACTGAGCTCCTGATAAACTACCGCTTGAGCCGACACCTTCTGCAACTGATTGGTCAGAAACTCCTGATCGGCATTTCGAAACGCCATGAACTGCATGAACAGACGACGGTCAAGCGAAATAGGACCGTCAGGTCCGCGACCCTTTTCGGCGAGACTAATGTTCCCATTGGTTTCCGTTGACTCGGGTCTCTCTGGACGTGCGGGACGCTCTGACATCAAATTTTCCTGGCGAGTTTCAAACAACTGATACGAGTCTAGTTGTACACGAAAATCGACTTTATTCCGACGGGCTAAATTCCCAATACCGGTCAATTGAGTTAGCAGTGCGGCTTGTCGTCGGTTGGTTTACTCGTCACTTTTGAGGCTTGGTTTCATATCGAGGTACTTGGCCAAGAACGCCCACTCGTCTGCGACCTCTTCGATAATCTTCGCCGTTGGCTTGCCGGCGCCATGACCTGCCTTGGATTCAATTCGAATCAGGACGGGGTTGGGACCGGCATGAGCTTCCTGAAGACGCGCTGCGAATTTGAAACTGTGACCCGGAACGACTCGATCATCGGTGTCCGCCGTTGTGATCATTGTCGGCGGATACTCCGTCCCATCAGTTAGATTGTGATAGGGCGAGTAGGCATATAGTGCCTTGAATTCTGCTTCGTCGGTTTCAGCACAACCGTAATCATCAACCCAGAACCGGCCGGCCGTAAACTTGTGAAACCGCAGCATATCCATCACGCCGACCGCAGGCAGACAAGCCCCAAACAATTCGGGGCGCTGTGTCATGCAGGCTCCCACGAGCAAGCCGCCGTTACTGCGACCCTGAATTCCCAGATTGGCCGAGGAAGTATATTTGTTTTCGATCAGATACTCGGCAGCCGCGATAAAGTCATCGAACACATTTTGCTTGTTCGTTTTCGTGCCTGCTTTGTGCCAGTCTTTGCCGTACTCGCCTCCCCCACGAAGATTGGCCTGCGCGAACACACCGCCCATTTCCATCCACTGCAGCCGGCTGATTGAAAAACCTGGTGGCAATGAAATGTTGAATCCTCCATAACCATAGAGCAATGTTGGATTCTTGCCGTTGAGTTGTAGCCCCTTTTTATGAGCAATAAACATCGGAACCTTGGTGCCGTCCTTGCTTTCGAAGAACACTTGATTGACTTCGAAATCTTTGGGTTCAAAATCGACGTTGGCCGTGCGAATCAAGGTACTCTCACCTGATTTGAGATCGTAGCGGTAAACGCTGGGCGGCAAATTGAAGCTTGAGAACCGGTAAAAAGTTCCGGTATGCTCTCGCTTGCCTCCAAACCCACTTGCCGATCCAATCCCCGGGAAATCGACCTCTCGGATTAGCTTGCCCGTCAAATCAAAAACCTTAACTTGCGTTTTGGCATCCTTGAGATATTCCAGGATCAGGTTGTCACCAACCATACCGGCACTCTCCATCGCTTCGCTCGACTCTGGAACAATGACTTTCCAGTTCTCTTTGGCTGGTCGATCAACGTCGATAATGAGGATGCATTTTTTGGGCGCCTCGAGGTCGGACTTGAAATAGAACTTGCTTCCCTCGTTGCCGATGAAGCTATATTCGTTATCGAAATTGTCGATCAAGACGTTCAGCTCGCCTTCTTCGGCTAAAGGACGGTAAAGCACGCGATACCGGTCGTCTGTGCCTTGCCAAACCGTAACCACGAGGTATTTTCCGTCTTCGGTAACCACTGGTGAAAAACCATACTCGGGGTTTTCCGGATTGGCGTGAATCAGCCGATCATTGGATTGCTCATCACCCAAAGCGTGGTAGAACATTTTTTGACTAAGATTGAGGCTTTGAAATTTCTCATCGGATTGAGGTTCATCGTAGCGACTGTAGTAAAAGCCTTTTGAATCCGGGGCCCATGAAACGCCCCCGAACTTCAGCCAATTGAGCTCGTCGGGAAGAACCTTGCCGGTTGCTACCTCGAGAATCTTCCATGTCCTCCAATCGGATCCCGCCTTCTGGATGCCATAGGCCATGTACTTTCCGTCGGCACTAAACTCCGCCCCACCCATCGCGTCGGTTCCGTCTTTGGTCCACGTATTGGGATCAACCAAAACCTCCGGCTCGCCATCAAGGCTGTCCATTTTGTAAAGAACACTTTGATTCTGCAGCCCGTCGTTCTTGTAGTAAAAGTATCGTTCTCCCCGCTTGAACGGGACGCCGAATTTTTCATAGTCCCAGAGCTTGGTGAGCCTTGATTCGATCTCCTTTCGATAAGGCAGATTCTGAATAACTTTATTGGTTACTTTGTTCTGAGCTTCGACCCAACCGCGAACCAAATCTGATTCGTGGACGTCCTTCTCCAGCCAACGATAAGGATCTGGAACACCGACCCCAAAAAAATCATCTACCTGATTTCCTCGTCTTGTTTCCGGGTACTCCATCGGTTCTTGAGCCAATCCATTTGTAGTTGTTGACACAGCGGCCAAAACGAGAGCGGTTGCAAGCAGTGTTATGCGTCGATTCATTTGATCCAATCCGGGGAGATACTTGGCGCATGCGAGAGACACGTGAGCCTCTCAATCAGATTTCGGCATCAGTTTAACAGTTCGAGGTCGGAAAAGTTACGGCCCTATGAGCCAGTCAGGGAAACCAAAAAAAATCTCTAGAATCGAAAATTGCCTGTTTTAAAGGGTTTTAGTGGGATTTAAGACCAGACAGGGAAACCTATCCAGACCTGCCGTGGAAGGCTTTTTAGTTATTCCCCTATAGCAATAGCTTGGCTTCTGTTGAGACCAGAAGCCATCCAAACAGCCCGAAATGAATTCTCTTTTCGGGCGTGTCAATCGACATTTTTATTGATGGGGAGATTAATGATAAAACCAAACAGAATAGGGGAACCTGATGCGCATCGTTCCTTGGCTTCACAAGACAAAGAGCAATTGACCGACATCGACGCATCGGCATTGTCAGTGATTCATCGGCTTCGCGAAGCCTATGACACTGCGTTTGCATGTGGAAAAGACGCCTGGGAATTCTCGGTCGAACTTCCACAAATGCAAAAGTTGGGTGTGGAGACGCACATTT
>CALJOA010000048.1 GCA_937981585.1 uncultured Pirellulaceae bacterium
GCATTCATCAAACGCGCTCTTGGAAGGGCGAAAGCTCGTGAAATAGTAACCCGACGCGTGAGCGAGGGAGAAGCTAAAATTGAGTTCGCCCTCGCTAACGCGTCGGGTTTCCATTGCGTTTTCCTTGTGCCTACTCATGGCAAACGTAAAGTAAGGGCCATTGGCCTAACGCCCAAACGACAAAACGGCTCATAAATCACAGCCTCGTCGCGTCGATTGTCAATTTACCAGAAAATCCAAGCAGGACAGCAACACGATCAAATGCGTAGACTGAATTGTTTTTGAAAATCATGCTAACAGCTCTTTTACGACGTGATGTTCTTCGACGCCGGTCAAGCGAATATTGAGACCGTTGAAGTTAACGGCCAGTTTTTCGTGATTCAATCCAAGGCAATGCAAAATCGTGGCTTGGATATCGTGTACGTGAACCTTGTTTTCGATAATGTTGAAGCCCAGTTCATCGGTCGCGCCGAGCGTAAACCCCTTTTTGATTCCGCCACCGGCAAACCACATCGAGAATGCTTGCGGATGGTGATCGCGGCCCTTGCTACGATTGAGCGCCACGCTGGTCTCGACCATCGGAGTACGACCGAACTCTCCACCCCAAATGACAAGCGTGTCGTCGAGCAATCCTCGTCGTTTGAGATCCATGATCAGCGCCGCGCTGGCCTGATCGGTTGCCTTACATTGCTTCGTCGTGCTGCTCGCGACTTGACTGTGTGCGTCCCAGCCGGGTTGATAAACTTGAATGAAACGAACGCCGCGTTCGGCAAGTCGCCTGGCAAGTAAACAATTGTTGGCGAACGAAGCCTTGCCTGGTTTTGCACCGTAGAGATCAAGCGTCTCCTGAGATTCGTTCTTGAGGTCCATCAATTCAGGGGCTCGGCTCTGCATGCGGAACGCCATCTCGTAAGCGTTGATCCGCGTTGCGATCTCAGGATCGTTGGCGACGCTGAGACGTTTTTGGTTGAGGTTGCGGATCACATCCAGCGTGTCTCGCTGGGCCCGATTGTCGTATCCGTTTGGGTTGGCAACATTGAGAATTGGATCCCCGGTACGGCGGAAAGGAACGCCTTGGTGTGTGCCGGGAAGGAATCCCGAACTCCACATCGCAGCGCCGCCGCTGAGGTTTCCGGCCCCGGTAAGAACTACAAACGACGGAAGATCGTCGGCTTCGCTTCCCAATCCATAGCTCAGCCACGAGCCCATGCTGGGTCGTCCCGGGATCGCGTTGCCGGTATTGAAGAGAAGCTGAGCCGGGGCGTGGTTGAACTGGTCCGTTGTACAAGATTTGACGATGGAAATTTCATCGACCACTTTGCTAAGCCACGGAAGCCGTTCAGAAAGTTCGGCCCCTGACTTGCCATGTTTTGAGAACTTGAACTGCGGCCCTAGGACGGCAGCATTGGGCTGGATGAACGCGTACCGCTGTCCGGCGATAACGGACGGCGGTATCGGCTGCCCTTCCAGCTCGGCCAATTTTGGCTTGTGGTCGAACAAGTCAAGCTGACTCGGCGCGCCAGCCATAAACAGATAGATCACCCGTTTGGCAGTGGGAGCAAAATGAGTTGCTCGAGGCCGATTGGTGTCTTCAGGCTTGCTTGGATCGCTTCCAAACACGGAGTCCGGCTTGATGCTTCCCGCCAGCAGCGAAGCCAGTGCAATTTTTCCGACGCCAACTCCGCACTCGCCAAAAAAGTGCCGGCGAGTTCGGAGTTGTCCACCAAGGTGTTGATGTTCGGAATTCATTTGACTTCCCTCTTTGTTACTGACGGTTCGCTTTGATCGGTCTGGCCGCGTCTAGCTTGAGTTCGATCCCGGTCGGATTCCCTTGATCGTCCATTGTAAACGTTACCTGGCCTGCAGATTTCTTAAAGCCATACTCAGCTGCGGAATGCGGGATCATCTCCAGCGGTGAGTGCCCGTGGAAAAGCAGGAATAGCTTTTTATTCTTTTGTTCGACCTTGTGTGCGCCGTACTTGCCAACAAGCTTCGCCGCAACTTCTTGATCGAGGTCTATTTTGACGGGGTCATACGGAGTTGCGGGCAACTGTCTTTCCTCAACCAATGGACGAACCCATATGTTTCGATATCGGACTGGGTTGCCGTGGTCCTGAAGACTGATTGGGCCTTTGGTTTTACCTTTGATGCTGTCGTAAGTTTTGTGTTGAATCCAGCCAGTGGGCCCGAGCGCGAGAACGGCATTCTGAACCAGTATCCCGTTATGAAGAACGGTGAGCTGGGCATTTTTTGAGACTTTTCCTTCTGCGTCAAACCGGGGACGCCGAAAAATGATGTCGTAGGTTTGCCACTGACCGGGTCCACGCGAGGCGTTGACCAGTGGAGGATATTGACCGTAGACCGCCCCGGCGCTTCCATCGGGATAAGTTCGGTTGTTGAAACTATCAAGGACTTGGACTTCGAATTCGCCCATCAAGAAGACACCGCTGTTGCCGCGACCTTGGCCGGATCCTTTTACCTTTTTTGGAGAAGCGAATTCAACGTGTAGCTGGCAATCGCCAAACTCTTCTCTCGAGAAAACAAATCCTGATCTAGGTACCGACTCCATCGCCCCATCGACAATCTTCCATTTGGCATCATTGCCGTCTTTGCTTCTCCATTTCGACATGTCGGTACCATCAAACAGAACCACTGCGTCGCTGGGCGCACCCCCCGGTTTGTCGGCTGGTGTAACAACGTTTGGCTGCGGTCGATCGGCGTCATGGGCTTTCCAGCCCGTTGTTAACTGAGCCGATCCGCTGGCGCAGAATACCGCTGAGAGGAACAAAGTGAAAACGAATGTAGTTGCTAAAATAAAAGGTCTCAAAAGGCTCGTCATGCCATTTCTCTCCAAGGATGATTTTCGTTACGTCATTATAAGGTGCGGGCCGCAGAGATTGAAATCGCTCCTGACTTATCTTCGATTTTTGCTTTAAATCATGATGGGTTCGGTACACCAATTGACTCTGGCTCTTCGAATTGACGAATGACTCGCAAAGGCTAGATTCAGAATCGAAGACGGGAGATTTGACCAACAAATTGGTTCACCCCGATTGAAACGCCCGCATGGTTCTGTGATCATTGTCCCTCGAGAAGTCCGATACAACGATTGTAGACTTAATGGGAAATGACAAAACACGGCTTGGCTATGCTTGCGCGATCGCCGCGCAAGTCGCTTGGGGACTGTTTCCAATCTACGTTGACCTGCTCAAGGGCTACGATGCAGTTGCATTTGTGGCTCACAGGATCATTTGGTCGCTCGCGCTCTTGATCAGCGTATTTGCGCTTGCGCGTATTGTTCGCAGCCCGCATCTTCCATCCTTCTCGGAAATCAAGGCTGGTTTGAGCAATAAGAAAACACTGTTGATCTGCGCTGTCGCTTCATTGCTTATTTTGACCAACTGGATCGGATTCATTTGGGCGGTCCTGCACGACCACAAGCTCGATGCAAGTCTCGGTTATTACATCTGTCCACAAGTCGTCGTGCTTCTAGGTGTGGTGTTTCTTGGCGAGAGACTCAAGGGACTGCAGTGGATCGGGTTCGCTTTGACTGCATGTGGCGTGTTGTACATGGTTCGATCAAGCGCAAGTATGCCGTTAGTTTCGCTGGCCGTGGCGTTTTCATTTGGGTTTTACGCGCTTCTGAAAAAGCGAGTTCAGCTTTCGGCTTTGTCCGGATTGACGTTCGAAACCGGGTTTCTTTTTCTTCCGGGCATCGGCTTTTTGGCGTACCACTGTGGCTATTTGCAAAGCTTCGGTTTGGGTTCGGGAGTCTCAGACGGTGGAGTCATGCCGGCGATCTTTACCCACGATTGGCGGCTGAATTTGCTGTTGGTAGGAAGTGGCATCGCGACAGTCGTTCCGCTCGCTTTGTATGCAACGGCACTTAAACATATTCCTCTATCTACCGTAGGCCTGCTGCAGTTTATCGGACCAACGATTCAGTTTTTGATCGGAGCCTATATGTTTCAAGAGCCATTGGACCGCTCGCGGCTGATTGGGTTTTTGATTGTGTGGGCAGGCGTTGGTATTTATCTGGCTTCGGTTCGGTCGACAAGGTCTTCAATCGGTTCCGGCAACAACTCGAAATAGAACCTGATGACTAAACTGATTCGGGAAGTGGCAGTGCATGGTTGAGTCCCAGTTACTTCAAAAATGGGACAGTCAAAACCTAGGGCAACTGGTTAGAATTCGTAAATGCAAATTCTAAATATTCAAAATGCGACCGTTTACCGCGGACCGCATAAGGTTCTCCTTGATTTTTCATTGTGTATTGAAGAAGGCGACAACACCGCGATCGTGGGTCCAAACGGAGCGGGAAAATCAACGCTGCTCAAAATGCTTGCTCGTGAACTCTATCCGTCAGGTGGGAAAGTCGAAATCTTTGAGAAAGACCGCTGGAATGTTTGGGAACTGCGAAAACGACTTGGCTTGATCTCCCCTGACTTACAGCAGAATTACGCCCCTGCAGCCAAAGGAGTCAATGTTATTCTCTCAGGGTTTCACTCAAGCGTGGACATCTACGATCATCAGAAGTTTGAAGTCGCGCAGGTTGAAACTGCAAATCGCGTCTCAGCGGAATTGGGAATTGACCATCTACGTGAAAAGCCGTTTTCGAATATGTCGACTGGCGAGCAGAGGCGTCACCTGTTGGCACGGGCTCTGGTCAACGATCCTCAAGCTTTATTGCTGGACGAGCCAACTAGCGGCCTTGATCTGCCGGCCACTTTTCAGTATCTCGAAACCGCCAGAGAGTTGATGAAATCTGGAAAAACGGTGATCCTTGTAACCCACCATATACATGAAATTCCTCCAGAGGTTACCAATGTCGTATTGATGAAGGACGGCATGGTTGTCGATCAAGGCCCCAAAAAATCGGTGATGACTAGTAAGAGCTTGAGCAGTTTGTTCGACGTCGATGTCGAATTGGTATCGGCCAACGGTTACTACCAAGTCATGCCGGCGTCCTAGGCGGCGAGTTGAACCGTTCCAACAAAAGTGTGACGGTGCTTCGATTGGATTTTCGACCAACCTATAGCGATAGTTTGCGAAACAGCCGTCATGCGGACTTCTGTTGTATCTCGAATCTGGGCCGGAAAGGCTAGTCAATAATTGAAGATCCCAACCGAGTACAGTAGCGGAGATCAACGGTTCGTTTCCGGATTAGGGTTGGCGGTTCTAGGCACGTTTTTGTTTGCTTTGAAGTCGATCTTTATCAAGCTTGCGTTTGCTCAAGGCGCCGACGCGATCTTGTTGCTGACATTTCGAATGCTGTTCGCGCTGCCGTTTTACGTCCTGGTCCTTATGGTCGGCCTTAAGCAACGCCGCGAAGAATCGAGCGCTTTGACCAATGCAATGGTTTTGCGCTGTTTGGGGCTGGGGTTCCTAGGCTACTACCTCGCATCGATGCTGGATTTCACGGGCCTGCAGTACATCACCGCGCAATTGGAGCGCCTGACGCTTTTCACATATCCAGCCATGATTGCTGTGATGGCGTGGTTGTATCTTGGTGAGTCGCTTGGACCGCGAACCATTATTGCGATTGTACTGACCTATTGCGGCGTGCTGTTGATGTACGGTCAGGAACGCGCGATCAGCGAAAGCGAAAATCTCAGTTGGGGAGTTGCGCTGGTGTTCGCATCGGCAATGAGTTACTCGGTTTATGTCTTGTTGGCCAAGCCCACGATGCAAAAAATTGGAAGTCGAACGTTCACCAGTCTGGCGATGATCGGGAGCACGTTCTTCGTGTCGGTTCATTTTCTTTGCGTCTGTTCGATCTCAGAATTTGCGAAGCAAAAGCCGATCGTTTATCTCTACGGGCTTGTTCTAGCGTTTGTTTGCACGGTGCTTCCCAGCTTTATGATCAATGAGGCCATCGTGCGGATTGGAGCGACTCGCTCGTCGGTGGTCGGCTCGATTGGTCCAGCGTTGACGATGGGACTGGCGATCGTTGTCTTGAACGAGCCTTCATCAATTCAACATTTTGCGGGCATGATCGTTGCGATCGCAGGTGTGAGTTTGGTGGCCAAGAAATAGCTTGATCGACAAGGATCGGGCATTTAGGCAGTCCTCAATATTAACGCGGCAAGCTATACTCCGATCTTCTAAATCAGACCGCCCAGTAACGCGTATGTACTTTCTCGATATCCTTGTCGCTGTAATCCCGGTTTTCTTGATGATCGGGCTGGGCTGTGTGACGCGCGTCGTCGGCCTTCTCGATGATGACGCAGAGAAAAGCATAATGAATCTGGTTCTCTGGGTTCTGTACCCGTGCTTCATTCTCTGGAAGGTTCCGGGAAATGAAAGCCTCCAAGATGCAACAGTGGTTGGAGTTGCGATCGCGGCGGGTTGCTTGCTTACGGTTCTTGCGTTTGCCGTTGCTTGGAGTTCCGGCTGGCTGGCCAGGATTTCATCCGAAGATGGACGAAACACGTTTGCTCTATCTGCTGGACTGCAAAACTACGGCTTCATTCCGATTCCGCTGGTGATCGCTTTGTTTGGCGATCAAGCCGAAGAACTAGGCGTTCTTTTCGTTCACAATCTGGGGGTTGAGATCGCGATGTGGACTATAGGGTTGATGATACTGAGCGGAAACTCGAAGGGATCGTGGAGGCGGTTGATCAATGGTCCCACTATTGCAATTCTGACGGGGCTGGTCCTAAATTTTAGCGGGCTCTATCAGTTGATACCCAAAGTCGCTAACGATGCGATTTCTCAGTTGGGCAACTGCTCGATTCCCGTCAGCTTGATTCTCGTTGGTGCTGCGTTGGCCGGTGTTGTGCAGCGAGAGAAATGGCAGACGAAGTGGAATGTAATCGGCACCGCAATGGCCGTTCGTTTTGTCATCATGCCGGCTGTGATTCTTTGCGTGGCCGCCACCGTTTCGTTCTCACCAAATCTTCAAAGAGTGTTGCTGATCGAAGCCGCAATGCCTGCGGCTGCGTTCCCAGTCGTGCTGGCCAAGCACTTTGGCGGAAAGCCTGGAGTCGCAGCTCAAATCGTTATTTCAACGTCCATTGCGAGCCTATTGCTGACACCATTACTACTTTCTCTGGCGCTGAAGCTGTTTGGTATCGAGATTTGATGGAAGAAATCCCAAGAATGCGATCGATGTTTTGACGATCAATCACTCGCAGCATGAGCAGCTAAGCCTCAGCTCGCTCGACACAATCGGTCGTTGGCTTGGAACAAATCGTGCAACTTGAGTCGCCGTCTTCGCCGGTGGCACTTGAGAGACCGCCGCAAGATCCTTGAACTGGTTTGTTGGCGAAGATTGATCCGACCGCCATCCCGAGGATCGCCAAACCCATAATTACGGCTGCTGCGATGAACGTCGGCCAGATTCCCTGAGCCGAACTTGATTTGGACTTCTTTGCCGATTCAATTTTGGAAACCGGAAAGCTATCTGATTTGACCTCTGTCAACTCGGTGCCAAAATCTGAATCACGAGTGATCAAAAGGAATTCAACCCCGGCGGCTTTGCAAACCGACTGGCCGGCTTCGGGGCCCAGCACCATCACGGCCGTTGCAAGCGCATCGGCAGTCATGCAATCGTCGGCGATAATACAGGCGGTCGCCAAACCGTGTTCGACAGGCTGGCAGGTTTTCGGGTCGATCGTATGCGAAAAACGTTTTCCTTTAAACTCGAAGAAGTTCCGATAGTCGCCTGATGAAGCCAGCGCTGAATCGGAAATCGAAGCCACCCGATAGACTTCTCGGTTGGCTCCCAGCAAAGGACGATTGGCGGATTGGGTGGAATCAGGACGCTCGACGCCGATTTGCCAAGGGCCACCTTTGGCTCGCTGGCCTCGGACGAAAACTTCGCCGCCGACTTCGACCATGTACTGCTTGCAACTCGCATCATCAAGCGCTTTTGCAACCATGTCGACGGCGTAACCTTTGGCGATCGCGGAGAGGTCTATTTTTAGTTTAGGCTCGGATTTTCGTATCGCCGGTGGATCACTGCGCACCTGAAGCTTTTCAAATCCGATAAGCGATCTCACTTCCAGGACCTCATCTTCGGAGGGAAGCGACTCAACCGATTCTTTATCCGGCCCGAACTTCCAAAGATTGACGGCAGGGCCGACGGTGATATCAAACGCACCTTCAGTTTGTTGGCTAATCTGAATCGCGCGTTGGACGACTTGGGCGGTTTCTGGATCGACCGGAATGAAATCGGTCGAGTTGGAAGCGTTGAATCGACTCACATCCGATTCGGGGATATAGGTCGACATTAGCCGGTTGACACGCTGGAGCGACGAATCAACCAACTGCTGGAGCTCCTGCGGAGTTACCGAGTCAGGATGGTGGGCTACCAGCGCGGTGTAACTAATTGGCCCCATCGTAAACCCAGTTATCTCGATCTGGGTTTTTTGGGCAGACGCGACCGAAAGTCCGCAATCAACGTAGCTCGCGCAACTCGCAAGTAAAACGAGAACGCAGACAGTCGGTAGTCTGGAAAATCGGAGTATGTTACTTACCCTCGGCTTCTGCAGCTTTGGCGAGCTTCTTTGTATCCAAACGGGCACCGTTCATCAGGCCTTGCTTGAATAACTCATCGAATGAGATCGTCTGAGCCGCGACAATCTTGAAAGACTCTTTGAAGTCTTCTGCAATCATCTTTTCGAACTCAGCGACCGCACCTTTGTCCTTGCCGACCGACTCTGGATCCTTTGCTTTGGCGGCTTCGTCAGCAGCAACAGCGGCAGCAAACTTCTCGGAATAGCCTTTGTCCTTCATCGTTTGATAGATTCGTTCGGCAAATGGAGTCCGAATCTTGCGATCGTCACTATCGGGATGGCAAGTCTTGCATGAAAACGATTTAAGCGTGTATTGCTCTTTCAAGACGTCTTGGAAAACATCGTGGGCATTTGCGGCTGAAACAAAGAAAACTGCGAATGCAAAAACGATGAACGATGCGACCGATTTTTGAATCATCTCGTGAACTTTCTAGGCTTGATTTTCTCGGGTAACTTCAACTCTGCGACAAAGATAGTGTAACAGTTGCGTTGGTGGTAGTTAACGCCCAATTGGCGTAGCGCTTAGAACGTCCATTTTGTTTCGCAACTTCGTTCAAAAGACAGATGCTTTAGGTGCAGGTTTAAGGGGAATTATTTTCTCGATTTCGAAAGGAACCGTTTTCGCGGTTTTTCAGCGAAGATTATGACGTTCGTGATGGGGCTTACGGGCGATTGCGTCGGAATAATCTCTTTCGAGCTTGCTGGACTAGTCAAACGTCTTTTTCATTGTGACGTGGGGAATTCCGCACTCCATGAACTCTTGGCTGCAACGCTCGAACCCCAGTTTCTGATAAAACTCGGTAGCAATCAGTTGTGAATCCAGTATCGCAGCAGGTAGCCCGAGCTTGGAAACACAATCGATCGACGCAACCACGAGCGCACGCCCTACGCCTTTGCCTCGCCATGATTTCAAGACGGCAACTCTACCGATGTGGCCATCCGGCAGAACTCGCGCTGTTCCGATTGGTTCGCCGACGGAGTCGGTTGCAAGGAAATGCTCGCAAGCAGGATCCATTGAATCGACTTCTTCCTCGACCGGCACTTTCTGTTCAACGACAAATACTTCGTGCCGTACTTTGTACAAGTCGTCGCAATGAGAAGCCCAGTCAACTTGTCGGATTTCAAAGTTCTTCATTCAACCAGCGCAACGGGGATTCCCGGTTGTGCTATCTAAGACTGTAGAATGTCTTTAACAACGTGAGCATGTTCAACGCCGGTTAGTTTTTCGTCGAGCCCTTGGAACTTGAACGTCAGCCGATTGTGGTCAATTCCCAACTGGTTGAGAATCGTCGCGTTCATGTCTCGAATATGAACAGGGTTCTCTAGAATATTGTAGGCGTACTCGTCGGTTTTTCCGTATTCAAAACCACGTTTGACTCCAGCTCCGGCGATCCAACTGGTGAATGCGCGCCCGTGGTGGTCACGTCCATGGTTGTCTTTGGTTAGTTTGCCTTGGGAGTAAATCGTTCGTCCGAACTCACCACCCCAAACAATCAGCGTGTCTTCAAACATGCCGCGTTGCTTGAGATCCTTGATCAGCGCAGCACTCGCTTGATCGACATCTTTGCATTGGCCTCGCAGCTGCTTTGGCAAATTGCTGTGTTGATCCCAAGCCCGATGGTAGAGCTGGATGAATCGGACACCACGTTCGGCCAACCGCCGAGCGACAACGCAGTTTCTGGCAAACGTGTTCGGCTTCTTTGAATCTGGACCGTAGAGTTCAAATGTGCTTTCGGGTTCACTGGAAAGATCGGTCAACTCAGGCATGGACGCCTGCATGCGGAACGCCAGTTCATACTGGGAGATTCGCGTCAGGGTCTCAGGGTCATTAAACTCTTCGTAGTGTTTTTGGTTGATCTGGGAAAGCCCGTCGAGCATCCGTCGCCGCATTGCCCGATCAACTCCGTCGGGGTTCTGTAGGTAGAGGACCGGTGATTTGCCGCCTCGGAGTTTAACGCCTTGGTGCTTGGACGGTAGAAAGCCGCTTCCCCAAAGACGTGAATAGAGCGCTTGCAGATTTCCTCCGCCGCGAGAAATCATCACCACAAACGTCGGTAGATTTTCATTGAGGCTTCCAAGTCCGTAGCTCAACCAAGCACCCATCGAAGGTTTGCCAGGTTGTTGGCGTCCGGTGTTGATGAACGTAATTGCGGGATCGTGATTAATAGCCTCGGTGTGCATGGATTTGACGATCGAGATATCGTCTACAATCTTTTGCGTGTGCGGCAATAGCTCGCTAACCCAAGTCTGCATCTCTCCATGCTTTTCGAACTTGAACATCGGAGCGACACAAGGAAACGATTTTTGCTCCGAGGTCATTTTTGTCAGCCGCTGGCCCTGCCGAATGCGTTCCGGCAACTCTTCCCCGTGGAATTCCCGCATCTCTGGATGATAATCGAACAAGTCCATGTGGCTTGGCCCGCCAGACATGAACATGTAGATCACACGTTTCGCCTTTGCAGGAAAATGCGGAACTCCTGGCAGGCCCCCAATTGGCTTTTCTTCGGTTTTGGCATCCCCCCCGGCCAGAGCTTTTGCTCCCATCAAAGAAGTCAGCGCCGCTGCGCCCAAAGCTTTTCCGGAATATCCGAACAGCTGTCGACGAGTTACGTGATCGCAGTAGTCTTGAAGTGCTTTTTCATTCATCGTATCAACCTCTTGTTACAAACTCGTCCAAGTTGAAAATCAGGTTGCTGATGATCGTCCAGGCAGCAACCTCTGCAGCATCCAGCTTTCCGTCTCTTGGTTTCTCGCCAATCGCGAGAAGCTTTTTAGCCCGCTCAACATCGGATTTGAACGTGTTCAATTCCTCTTCGTAGATTTTGGTAAGCACCTTTATCATCTCGTCCGATGGCGGTCTCGAAGTCGCGTTGAGAACAGCAAACTCGATGCGCTGCGTCGTTGTTTCGCCGCCATGATTGATAATCCGCTCGGCAAATACTCGTGCGGCCTCAACAAATTGAGGATCGTTGAGCAGCACCAAAGCCTGCAGTGGCGTGTTGGTTATGCCGCGCCTGACCGTACACTTTTCCCGCGAAGGCGCGTCGAAAATGACCATACTTGGGGGCGGTGCCGAACGTTTCCAATAAGTGTAAAGACTGCGCCGGTAAAGCTTGTTGCCACTATCACGTTTAAACCTCAACCCCTTGTTGAGACTGACTTCATTCCAAAGTCCGTTGGGCTGATACGGCTTTACGCCTCTGCCGCCCATCTCTGAATTGAGAAGCCCGCTGATTGCCAGCGCTTGATCTCGAAGAAACTCA
Source organism: uncultured Pirellulaceae bacterium (assembly GCA_937981585.1). Classification (GTDB taxonomy): domain Bacteria; phylum Planctomycetota; class Planctomycetia; order Pirellulales; family Pirellulaceae; genus Mariniblastus. Next base: position 11,783 of record CALJOA010000048.1, read on the forward strand.
CCCGCCAGCCGAAATCGAGGGCCGCGAGAAAGGTAGCGATTGGCGGGGTCGAGCTCCAACTGCTCCGCCGTAACCGCAGATGTCTGCTGATAGGTTTCCGACATCACAATCATCTTGATCAGTCGTTTTGTGTCCCAGCCGTGCTCAACAAAATCGCTTGCCATCCAATCAAGAAGTTGCGGATGAGAAGGCCAGCTTCCCTGAAGCCCAAAATCTTCAACCGACTCAACCATTCCAACTCCGAAGAACATCCGCCAAATTCGATTGACGGTCACGCGCCCCGTCAACGGATGGTCCGATGAAGTAAGCCATTTGGCCATTCCAAGACGATTCTTCGCAAAACCATCTTCGAACTGAGGAAGAAATCCCGGCACGCCAGGCTCGACAGGTTTCTCCTTGTTGGGCGAATCGTACTGCCCACGGTCCAATACGTATGTCATTCTTGGTTTAGGCACGTCCTGCATCACCATCACCGTCGTGATGGGCGCTTTCAAACTTGCGACCTCAGCCTGCAACTTGGCAATCTTTTTGCTCAGCGTTTGATGCCGAGGAACATTTCGTTCCATAAAGATGTTACACAGTTGATCTTTCTGCGCCGCCGTTCGATCGGCTTCTTCAACCGCCAGCAACTCTGGCAGGGAATCCAATTCACGGACCGCAGCTACTTCGCTCAACGTCAACTCACGGTTGTAAACCCGAACATCATCAACGAACCCGTCGAACTGAGCACCGTTGTTACGACGCCCAACCGAAAACGGAACATTGGATTTTGCTGAGCCAGTCAAGCTGTTATGCGAAGGCGACGATTTAATGAACTCGCCATCGACGTAGACCTTGACCCCTTTTGCCTTTTTGCTTCCGTCATAGGTGATGAAGACGTGGTGCCACTTACCCTTTTTCAACTTCTTTTTGCCCATGACTTTGATGGCATTGTCTGGCCACGAGTGGACTATGTGAGCACCGACAGCGCCCCCCCGCAGATACAAATCGAATCCGGCATAGGACGAGCCATCATCCATCCGGGCAATCGGCGCACCATCTTGGCGGCCAGCAAGTTTCACCCAACAGCCGTACGAGATCGGTTCGGCAGCGGTAAAGTTCTCGGCCGTTTGGGGAGATCGAAGAAAAGCATTTGACTTCGTTCGAATGGCTTTGCCGAACTTACCTTCAGGGAAACCGACTTTTCCCGATAGTTTTACCTCGTCTTTTTCCGAGACCAGATTTACGATCTTCTTAGCATCCTGATCAAAGCTAAAATGCGAGGCCAAGTCCTCAGGCATGGGAGTCGTTTGGTTTATCAGGTTGGGATCGGCCAACCATTTCTGATAATCATCTTGCCTTGAGCTTCGTAGATCAGCCAACTCGGATTTCAGTTTTTCAACGCTCTTCTCAACATCGGGAACCTTGGCAATCTTTGCCTCGTCGACCACGTTTACGATTGGAGACTGATTTCCTCTTCGAGATTGCATTCCAGGATCAGCGGCTTGATTAAAGAATGCGTAAAAACGGTAGTAGTCTTCCTGGCTGATTGGATCGTACTTGTGGTCGTGGCATTGTGCGCACTCCATTGAGAGACCCATCCAGACCATGCTGGTCGTTTTGACCCGGTCAACCGCATACTCAACACGGTACTCTTCGGGGATCACTCCACCTTCATCAGTTGTTGCGTTGTTACGATTGAAGCCGGACGCGATTTGGTCTTCGATAGTTTTTTCCGGCAACAAGTCTCCAGCAAGCTGCTTGATCGTAAACTCATCGAACGGCAAATTGTCGTTATAAGAGTCAATGACCCAGTCTCGCCATCGCCACATGTCGCGAGGACCGTCAGCGTGAAAGACACTGGTGTCGCCGTACCGGGCAACGTCAAGCCAATCCTGCGCCATTCGTTCACCGTAATGTGGCGACGCCAAAAGTCGATCAACGACTTTTTCAAAAGCGTTGGGGCTATCGTCGTTGAGAAAGTCATCCAGTTGGGCAACTGTTGGAGGCAATCCTGTGAGGTCGAGAGAAACGCGTCTAATCAAAGTCGCTTTTTTCGCCCGGGCTGAGGGACTCAAGCCTTGACTCTTCATTGCCTGATAAACAAACGAGTCAATTGGAGTTCGGGAGAATCGCGGGTCTGCAACCTGAGGAACAGTTGACTTTTTGGGTTGGGTGAACGCCCAGTGATCTTGAAACTTGGCTCCTGACTCGATCCAAGATTTGATCAAGTCTTTTTCTTTCTGAGTCAGCTCCTTGTGACTCTTCGGCGGCGGCATCACTTCATCTTTATCGTCGGAAACGATTCGTTGCCACGCATCACTGTCATCGAGCGAACCTGGAACGAACGCATAATCATGAGCATCTGACTCAATGTCGAGCCGTAGATTCGCCTTCCTCCCCGCCTCGTCGGGCCCGTGACAATGAAAACACTTGTCAGATAAAAGGGGGCGGATATCGCGGCTATAGTCAATCTGCTCTTGTGCAATTCCGAAATTGACAAAATGGAATAAAATTGCTGTAGCACTAGCGGTTATGAGTCTTATCTTCGCCATTTGAAATTTCAGTGTTACCAATGAATTGTTAGTTACTATCGTTCACCAAACCCGGTATTTTGTCTAGGATGACGATGGCACAGATTTGTAAAATCCTTGCATGACACAATCTCGAAATAATAGGCTGGCATTTCAAGCTTCCTTCTTTCAAGGGTTGGGAAACCCACTCTCGTTGATGGAATTGTTCGATTTCATGCCTGATTTGTACGTTTATGCGAAAAATAGTGACGGCGAGTTTGTTCGTGCCAACAAAGTCGTATGTCGCGTGTTGGGAGTGAAGGAAGAAACTGAAATCATTGGGCGGACGGATTTCGATTTTTTTCCGCCCGCGATTGCCTCACAGTATATAGAGGAAGATCGGAGAGTAATCAAAACCAATGCACCTTTAACGGATCAGATTTGGTTAGTACCCGATTCAAACGGTATTCCACAACTGTATACTTGCAATAAAATCCCCTTGACCGGCAAAAACAGCGAGGTGATTGGGATTGCCGGTGTAAAACGTCCATATAGTCAAGCAACTAGTACCTCCAAAGGGCTCACTAGGTTGATGCGGGTGGTCGAGTTTGTAACTAAGCACTACGCCGATCCGATAACCGTGACTGATATGGCTCAGGAGATTGGGTTGTCCAACAGCCAACTCCATCGCGAATTTGTCAAACGATTCGGTATTACTCCTAACGATTACATTCGCGAAGTGCGTATCGGAGTTGCGAGATATCAGTTGGAATCCGAGCAAGCTCCAGTAGGTGAAATCGCCAACCGCTGCGGCTTTTATGATCAAAGCCACTTCTCTCGCGGGTTCAAGTCGTCAACCGGAATGACACCGCTTCAGTATCGAAAGCGGTTCGCGCCGAAGTGACTACCTACTCGATGGGCAACTAAGGATTTTATTGCCGTGAAAATCTTGGAAGGTGAATGATTTTTGATTTTATTAACCGTTCTGGCGATGGCCACGATTGAACCGCCGTTGAACGTGGCTGACGCCAAAACGGCGCACGTTGCTGGCCTGCTTTAAATCACAGGCTGGAAGCCGTGCTAATAACAGCCTCAGACCGCCGCACCACTAACCACCGAAATCATCGAACGCGACGTTCTCAGGCTCGACGCCAAAATCTTCACACATCTTCATGACGCACTTGTTCATCATCGGCGGACCGCAGAAGTAGTACTCAATGTCTTCGGGGCTTGGGTGATCTTTGAGGTAATTGTCAATCACGACTTGGTGAATGAAGCCCGTATAGCCGTCCCAGTTGTCTTCGGGAAGCGGCTCTGACAAGGCAAGATTAAAAGTAAAGTTTGGAAAGTCTTTTTCGATTTGACGGAACTCGTCGATGTAGAAAAGTTCGCGAAGGCTTCGACCGCCGTACCAGTAAGAGACCTTGCGACCAGTCTTCAGGTTCCTGAACAACTCGAAAATATGACTTCGTAGCGGAGCCATTCCGGCACCACCACCAACGTAAAGCATTTCCGCCTCGGTTTCCTTGATGAAGAATTCACCATAGGGCCCCGAGATTGTGACTTTGTCACCAGGTTTCAAATTGAAGATAAACGATGACATCTTGCCTGGCGGAACGTCAGGATTTCGCGGAGGCGGAGAAGCCACACGAACGTTGAGCATGATGATGCCCTTTTCGCCTGGATAGTTCGCCATCGAATAAGCTCGAACAACCGTCTCGTCGACCTTAGACGTGTAACGCCAAACGTCGTACTTGTCCCAGTCGGGGTGATACTCCTCGCCGATGTCGAAATCTTTGTAATTGACGACGTGCGGCGGGGATTCGATCTGAATGTAGCCACCGGCTTTGAAACCAACGTCTTCGCCTTCGGGAAGCTCCAGCACTAACTCTTTAATGAACGTCGCAACGTTGTCGTTGGAGCGAACGGTGCATTCCCATTTCTTGGTCTCGAAGGCCTCGTGGGGAACTTCGATTGTCATGTCCTGCTTGACCGCGACCTGACAGGAAAGCCGGCATCCTTCGCGGGCTTCTTTCTTGTTGATGTGACCCTTTTCGGTTTCGAGGATGTCCCCGCCACCCTCGTGTACTTTGACCAGGCACTGAGCACATGTTCCGCCACCGCCACAGGCCGAGGAGACAAAGATCTCGGCGTCGGCGAGCGCATTCATCAGCTTGCCACCAGCCGGGACAACGATTTCCTTTTGCCCATTGACCATGATCTTGACGTCGCCACTGGCAACAAGAAAAGATTTGGCAAGCAAAATGAGCGCGACCAGCGCGAGAACGACCAGTGTGAAGATCAGAACGCCAAAAAGAATTTCTGCCATGATTTTATCTGAGTTCGAAAGTCTGTTGTTTGATCAATTATTAGGTGACAAGTTTCTCAACCCGAAGCGTGAGCGAGGGACGGTCCCTCGCTTACGCTTCGGGTTAGGAGCGCCGACGTATTGTCAGTTCTTAATTCAGTTAGATTCCAAGAAACGCCTGAAATCCCAACGCCATCAGTCCAACGATGATGAAGGTGATCCCGAGTCCGCGAAGTCCATGTGGAATGTCGCTGTACTTGAGTTTTTCGCGGATACCAGCAAGTGCGACAATCGCCGCAGCCCAGCCGAAACCACTACCGAGTCCGAAAACGCAGCTTTCGGTGAATGAGTAATCCCGTTGTTGCATGAACAATGTTCCACCAAGAATCGCACAATTCACTGTGATCAGCGGAAGGAAAATTCCAAGGGCGCTGTAAAGGGCAGGGAAGAACTTGTCGAGCGTCATCTCGAGGATCTGAACCATCGCCGCGATCACGCCGATGAAGCAAATCAAACCTAGGAATGACAAGTCGTATTGCGGGAGGACCGCTGATCCTTCTTTGAGGAACAAGTTGTAAATCAAATTGTTAACGGGAACGGTGATCGTTTGCACGACGATCACAGCAATTCCAAGTCCAATCGCAGTCTTGACGTTCTTGGAAACTGCCAGGAATGTGCACATCCCGAGGAAGTAAGCCAGCGCCAGGTTGTCGACAAACGCCGACCGCAAAAATAGTTCAAACATTTCGGCCATGTTATGCTTCCTCCACTTGGCTTGGATCCCACGTTCGTAGAATCCAGATGAAGATTCCGATAATGAAAAATGCACTTGGCGAGAGCAGCATCAAACCATTTGGCTCGTACCAACCCTGTGACACGCCGTCGACCACTTCCTGTTTGGGAAGAACCGTAATGCCAAACAATGTTCCGCTGCCGAACAGCTCGCGGAAAAATCCGACGACCATCAGGATCAAGGCGTAACCAAGACCGTTTCCAATGCCGTCGAGGAAACTGTCGTATGTCGAGTTCTTCATCGCGAAGCCCTCGGCACGACCCATCACGATACAGTTGGTGATGATCAAGCCGACGAAAACCGACAGCTCCTTGCTCAGCGAATAAGCGAACGCTTTGAGGACTTGATCGACAAGAATCACCAGCGACGCAATGATCGTCATCTGGACGATGATTCGAATGCTGCTGGGAATGCGATCTCGAATTGCTGCGATCGCTGCGCCCGAGCAGGCACAAACGGCGACAACCGCGATCGACATCGTGACAGATGTCGACAACTTGGTCGTGACCGCAAGCGCTGAACAGATACCGAGGATCTGCAGCGCGATTGGGTTATTCTTAAAGACCGGATCGAGGATCAAATCTTTGGGAGAAGTTTCTGACGCCATTATTGGCTCCCTCCTAACACAGGCTCTGCGGGCGTTGTTTCAACAACGGGTGTTGTCACAGCAGCAGGCGTTGTAACAGCAGTCGAACTTGAACCGCCGGATTTTTGTTTCGCAATGTAAGGGCCGAATCCTGAAGGACCCAGCCAGTATTTCGTCATATTGGATACGCCATCCGAAGTGATCGTCGCTCCGGCCAAACCATCAACACCGTAAGGGTTGCTGGACTGATCTCCTTTGATGACTTTCAAGCCAACCTTGTCGCCATCGAAGATCTGTTTGCCAGCCCACTTTTTCTTCCATTGTGGATTCATCACTTCGCCACCCAAACCTGGCGTCTCGGCTTGCTCATAAAACGTCAATCCGGCGACCGTTTGGAAGTCCGGCTCAACCGCGAGGTAACCTTGCATCAATGACCAAAGTCCATTTCCTCGAACTGGAAAGACGTACCTCTCGACTTTGCCATCAGCTGATTTGAGCTTGAAAACGTGAGAGTACTTTTCGCGATACTTGATGCCGCACTTGTCTTCTTTCTTTTCCAGCTTGCGGCAAATAGCGGTTCGGTTGTCGTTGCCCTCTGCCCAATCTTCGCCCTTTTTGGACTTTGAAGCCCACAGCTGGTCGTACTCGGTCACGACGTCGTCGAGGACCTTGCCGGCCGAACTCATCGCTGCCTTGCAAGCCTCGGATGCTTCTTCGCCCGTGTCCATGTCAATGATCGTGGCTTCGAAACGTTGATTGAATAGCTCTTCGACGCCGGCCTCCCGGATTTCGTCATTCGTAAAACCAGTTACACGAAGAATGTTGCTTTTGCGATCCAGTTGAGCATTTCGTTTTTGCATTGGCTTGAGAACAACCGCAGCGGCCGACACAACCAACGCACAAACGAGACACAAAACTGTCGCGACAATGAATGTATTTGCCAGAGAGTCTTTATCCTGCGACATATCGGGCCTTTCTACGTTTAACGTTGGCTTGAACAACCATCCAGTCAATGAACGGCGCGAACACGTTGGCGAAAAGGATGGCTAACATGATGCCTTCGGGGAATGCCGGATTGATACTGCGAACCAGCACCGTCATGAATCCGATCAATGCTCCGTAGATCCACTTTCCGGTTCTGGTCATCGAAGCCGAAACCGGGTCGGTGGCCATAAATACTGTTCCGAATGCAAACCCACCGATCACAAGATGCCACCACGGCAAGATGTTGGAGGCTGACCCCCATGTTTCTGAGGTTGGCAGGAAGTACAGCAGTGTCGAGAAAACTGTCATACCGCCCACGCATCCGGCCATGATTCTCCAAGATCCAATTCGGCTGGCGATCAAGACGAAGGCGCCGAACAAACAGCAAAGCACGGACGTCTCACCCATCGATCCGTGTATGTTGCCGAAGAAGAATTGACCCCAGGAAGAACCCATCGACGCGACTGTCGCTCCGACAGTCCCCGCACCTTCTTGAGCGACTTGGCCGAGGACTGTGGCACCGGTGTAGCCGTCGATATTGGAACCCATCGACTCGGTCGACGATCCCATTGCAGTCCAAACCGCGTCACCACTGATCTTGGTGGGATAAGCGAAGTAAAGAAATGCTCTGGCGGTAAGTGCGGGGTTGAGAAAGTTACGCCCCGTTCCGCCGAAGATCTCTTTTCCGACCACAACACCAAACGCGATTCCTACCGCGACCTGCCACAGTGGGATTGAAGGAGGCAAGGTGAGCGGGAACAGCATCCCAGTTACAAGGAAGCCTTCGTTGATTTCGTGTTTTCGAATGATACTGAAAATCAATTCGCAGTGGCCACCGACGACCATGCAAACCAGATAGACAGGCAAGAAGTAAAGGGCTCCGTGGAACAGGCAACTGAACCAACTGCCAATTCCCAGAAATGCTCCAGGGTCAGCACAAGTGTTGCTGTCGTTGATTATTTCAAAAAATCGCAGCACGCTGAATCGCCAGCTTCCGCTCCACAGCCCCGCCAACAAGCCTTCGCCATCCGGGACAATCGCTTGCTGAGCCGCGATCAGTTTTTGGGCTTGGTAACCCGTGTTGTACATCGCCATCAAGATACAAGGGATCAACGCAACGATCACCATCGACATCATTCGCTTGGTGTCGATTGCGTCGCGAACGTGGGTGCCGCCCTTGGTGACTTCGCCCGGCGTGTACAGAAACGTATCGTTGGCTTCGTACAGCGGGTAGAGCTTTTCAAACCGGCCACCCGGTTTGAATAACGGCTCGACTTTATCAAGTAGGTTTCTCAACATGTGCGCTTATCCCTCTTTCTCGATAACGGTCAGGTTCTCACGCAAAATTGAACCGTAATTGTTTTTTCCGGGACACACGAAAGTGCAAAGTCCCAAATCCTCTTCCGACAACTCCAACGCGCCAAGTGCCTGGGCATCGTCTGTGTCACCGCTAAGCAAAGCTCTGAGCAACTGAGTCGGCAGGATGTCGAGCGGCATGACTCGTTCGTAAGTCCCCACGGGAACCATCGCCCGGTGAGACCCGCCCGTGCTGGTCGTCAACTTGAACAGCTTGTCCTTCAAAAACGAACCGCCGTAAATCTTGGTCAGCGAGAACTTGTCAAAGCCAGGTTTTTGCCAGCCGAGAAACTCACGCTTGTTACCTTCTTCGAGGACTGAAATCTGAGTGTGGAATCGCCCTAGATAGTTGACGGATTCCTCTGCAGCTCGGCCACATAAAACTGAGCCGGAAATGATTCGAGCGTTATTCAGATCGACATCAGCCGCTTTTACGACTTCGTTGAGGTTGGCACCAAGCCGAGTCTTGAACAGCGTTGGTTTGCCAACGCGTGGCCCGCCCACCGCTACGACTCGTTCGGTCATCAACTGACCGGTCGTGAACAGATGCCCAATTGCAATCACGTCCTGGTAGCCGATTTCCCAGACGGTTTTGTTGGGTCCAACTGGATCAAGGAAATGAATGTGCGTTCCGGCCAAACCGGCTGGGTGCGGACCTGAAAAAGATTCCATCACAACGTTGGGAATCCCTTCGCCAGGGACTCGCGAATCATCTCGCGTGCAGACAAAAGTCTTGCCTTCGGTGAGCTGTCGGATCACCTGCAAGCCAGAGGTAAAATTGTCAACGTTTTGGGAGATGATTAATTCAGGTTCGGCTGATAACGGATTAGTATCAGTCGCAGTAACAAAAATTGAATTGGATTCCGTGCCCAACACAGGAGTTCTACTGAACGGACGTGTTCGAAATGCCGTCCAAAGACCCGACTCAACCAGTTGGTCCTCGATCGCTTGCTGGCCAATGTCCGAGAGATCGCTGTGAGTGGCGAACGTGACTTGGTCGTCTCCTGAAAGCTCAATCTCCATCGAGAGGAACTTTCGTTTCTCGCCTCGATTGACTGCTTTGACAGTTCCGCAACCAGGCGAAGTGAAAATCACGCCTTCGGTTTTTTTGTCGCGAAAGATCGGCTGACCAAGCTTCACTCGGTCGCCGACATTGACCAGGATCGTGGGTCGCATCCCGATGTAGTCATCACCGAGCAAGGCAACGGTACTGACCTCAGGTCCGACTTCGACGTTTTGGACTGGCTTGCCTTCGATCGGCAAATCCAATCCTTCCTTAATTCGATGGGCCATGTTTATTTGGTAATTGGGCTGGTGGTTGATATCTGAGCAGCATCACGATGGCGTCTGCCATTGATCAAAAAGCAGTTTTAGTTCGTAGGTTCTAACTACTAGTTCGTTAGTTCAACGGGACATCGTGAAATTTTTCACAGGGTATTTCCGAAAAAAACGCGCTTTTTAGCCATCAGTTTGCACTGAGTTCTTAATAAGCGCTTAAAAGCCAGACGCTGGCAAAGTTGTTTGTGTGAACAGCAAATCGACCGCAAGAACAGGCGATTTGAAGACAAACCATAGCAATGTCAGCTTCGAGGCCCTTATTGTTGCATCGGTCTCTAATTTCGTAAATGCCTTTGTTGCGGAAAACAGAAGACTTACTGAATCATTTCTTGGAGCGCGTAAAGCCAATATTTTGCTGAGCAAATGGAGCAAAACCCGATTCGATTCTGAAGCAGATTACCCAATCCAACTTTCCGGCAACCATCGACCCGATGCGAACACTTAATGCGCGACATGTTCCCAATAGGCGACAAGAATTCTCGGGAGTGCTAAGCGCTTCGCCCTCCATCTTCGCACTCCCTAAGAAGCAATTTATGAAACGCGGCCTAGCGGCGAGGCGCTCACACATTTACCGAGCGGCGTCTGGTAAAAGAACCGCGCTGTGGCTTTGGAAAGCTGGGGGCTCGCTTACGCTCGACCACCAGCCACCCGAATTCTGACCAGCCATCGAATTCCGACCAACCAACTGAAATTGGAACCAGGCCAAAGCAATACCTTTCCTCGAAGATCGTTTACGATGGACGAGTCAGCTCGACATCAAACTCAGGACCAATCAAACCGTGAACATTGTGCTGCGAATTTGGATTGCCGCATTGATCGGTTGGGCTTCGACCGGTCTATATGCCGATGACACCGGTCACTGGGTCGGGGAGATCGAGTCCTTCGTTGAACAGCATTGCATTGAGTGTCATGGTTCAGATGACCCGTCGGGCAAACTGGATCTGGAGTCATTTGATTTCACGCCGGCACAATTCGACGAGGCCAAGTTCGACACCGAGCCTTGGGAAAGATTGCTTCGGCGGATCGACTCGCGTCAAATGCCACCGCCCAATTCCGCGCGGCCGTCGGAAGCCAATTATCAAAGTATCGGAGCCGTGTTTTCGAAGCTGCTTGCTCAACGAGCCGAGAAGTTCCCCAATCCTGGAACCGTCGGAGCCTTGCGGCGGCTGACTCGAACCGAGTATCAAAACTCGATTCGCGATCTGCTGGCGATTGAAATTGATGCCGCCGACTTTCTTCCTCAAGACCAGTCGAGTCATGGCTTCGACAACATTACCGTCGAAACCCTCTCTCCGATGTTGATGAACCGTTACCTTACCGCGGCGCAAAAGATCAGCCGCGCAGCCATGGGAGGACTGGGCAACGGACCTGCCGGAGTGACGATCCGAGTTCCGGCAAACCGCTCCCAAGAAGAACATGTTGCTGGACTGCCACTTGGCACGCGCGGCGGAGTGCTGTTGAAACATCACTTTCCTCAGACCGGTGAGTATGAAATCGAATTGAAGCTCGCGCGCGACCGCGACGAAAAAGTTGAAGGTCTTACTCGAATACATGAAATCGACGTCTTACTTGATCGAGCTCGAGTTCATCGCTTTACCGTCAACCCACCCAAGGGAACTGGCGACTGGAACAACCGCGACTATACGCTTAGCGACGCTCATTTGAGAAAGCGAATCAAAGTATCAGCTGGGCCACACGACGTGGGGATCACATTCCCCAAAACATTTTCTTCGCTTGTTGAAAATCGTCGCATACCTTTTGAAACGAATTTTAATCGACATCGGCACCCGAGAAAAACTCCCGCGATCTTTCAGCTCTCGATTGTCGGTCCGTTTTCGCCCGACGGCCCCGGCGACACTCCGAGCCGTCGGTTGGTGCTGGGCGACGACTACTTTGCTGAGTTCGAATCCAAAAAAACGCCGCAAACAGACGCGGCCGCGACGGAGCAGGCTAAAAAGATCCTGACGCAGTTCATGCGTCGCGCCTATCGGCGAGCGGTAACTCAGGAAGATCTTGCAACGCCGCTTCGATTCTTCGAGTCTGAAAACGAAGCCAACGGTTTCGAAGCCGGCATTGAGTCGGCACTCAGTTCCGTGTTGGTCAACCCAAACTTTCTATTCAAGATCGAATCTGAAAAAGAGCCCCAACCTGAGAACGCAACAGCGTCACACCCAATCAGCGATTTCGAATTGGCGTCACGGCTGTCCTACTTTTTGTGGAGCAGTTGCCCCGACGAAGAACTTCTGAAGCTTGCCGAGCAGAACCAACTCAATCAAGACGATGTCCTTGCGGCCCAAGTCCAGCGGATGCTGTCCAATGAAAAATCTCGGTCGTTGACCAGCAACTTTGCCGCCCAGTGGTTGTACCTTCGTAATCTCGAGTCGGTAACTCCTGATCTGCGGCTTTTCCCGAACTTCGACGACAACTTACGTCAGTCCTTTCGCGGCGAAACGGAACACCTGTTTGACGATATCGTGCGCAACGACTTGAGCATTCTCAAACTGATCCAATCCAACTACACATTTCTTAATGAGCGTCTGGCAACACACTACGGTGTCCCCCATGTCACGGGAAGCCACTTCCGCAAAGTCGATCTTGATCCTGAAACCGAATCCGGCAAACGTCGTGGCGGAATCTTGCGGCACGGCAGCATCTTGATGGTGACTTCGTATGCGACTCGCACCTCGCCGACGATTCGTGGCAACTGGATATTAGAGAACCTGATCGGCTCACCCGCGCCGCCACCGCCACCAGACATTCCGAACTTGAAGGAAAACACGACGCTTGATATCAGCTCCGTTCGCGAGCGTCTGGCACAACATCGGGCCAATCCGGCCTGCGCGAGCTGTCACGACCTGATCGACCCGATTGGATTTTCACTCGAAAACTACGATGCGATTGGTCGATGGAGAGACTTTGAGGAGACGTTGGACGTTGATTCGGCCGGCGTTTTGCCGGACGGGACTAAAATTCACTCGGTGGCCGACTTGGAACGCGGTATACTGGACCGACCAGAAATGTTTGCTCGAACATTGACTCAAAAGCTGATGACGTTTGCGATCGGACGGGCAATGGAATCCGAAGACGGTCCGACGATACGACAGAATGCAGCCGACTCAGCAGGAGAAGAGTTTCGGTTTTCGTCGCTCGTAAAGGGCATCGTGTTGAGCAAGCCATTCAGGATGAAGAGTCCAGATTCGAAGTAACTACTCAGACTGAGCGTTTCCAGTTTCAGCGTTTCCAGTTTCCGTTACTGTTTAAGTTAAGCAATATCAGCGTAAGTTTTGAAGTTGCACCCTTTCAACCGCGAAGCGGTGGCAGGATGTAGCCGTGGGTGTAAACCCACGGAAAATGAATAAATTATCCCAAAGTCGCGAAGCGACGACATGAACACTTGATGTTCAATTCCTGTCGCCGCTTCGCGGCTTGGTTGTGCGAGCCGATAACCCCATGCTGACGCATGGGGCTACATCCTGTCGCCTCTTCGAGGCTGGCAATGTGCAACTTCAAAAAGCACGAGCAAGGGTTCCTCCGGTAGACGTTCCCTCGCTAGCGCTTCGGGCTGGTATTTAGACATGATAGGAGTCAGGCATGATCATAAAAAAGAAATGCATTTCTCGGCGAACGATGCTGCGTGGAACAGGCGTTGCGTTGGCGCTTCCATTACTCGATGCAATGATCCCGGCTCTTACCGCAACTGCTGCAACTGTGGCAGCTCCGGCGAATCTAAAACGTATTGGCTACATTTACATCCCAATGGGTTTCAATCCGGCCAAGTGGATCCCGGAAAACGATACGCTGGACAAACTTCCGTTCAGCCTTTCACCGCTGGAGAAAGTCAAAAAACAAGTCACGGTTATCACCAACACCGATTTGAAAAACGCTTATCCTGGTTCACATGCGACTTCGAACTCGGCGTTTCTGAGTGCAGCACGTGCCAAGCGAACTGAAAGTACCGATTACTTTAACGGAACGACAGTAGATCAGATCGCGGCCAGAAAAATCGGCCAAGGGGTTCAGCTTCCCTCGCTTGAACTTTCAATGGATATCCTTTCAACCGTTGGCCAATGCGACAACGGTTACGCTTGCGTCTATCAGAATAACCTATCCTGGTCGTCGCCAACTCAGCCGCTTCCCTCAGAAGCCCATCCGCGACTGGCGTTTGAGACACTGTTCGGCGAAGGCGGAACTCCTGAGCAACGAACAGCCGCACGTGAAAAACGAGCCAGCCTGTTGGATTCGGTTACGCTGGAGATTAAGCGAATCAAGAATCGCGTTGGCGCTTCAGACCGCGGCAAGATCGACGGCTACCTGCAATCGATCCGCGAAGTCGAAAGACGGATCGAGATGGCCGAGTCGACCGCCAAAGACAATCCACTGCCAGATCTTGATCGGCCCGTCGGCGTCCCGGCGGCTTATTCGGACCACGCACGGTTGATGTTCGATCTTCAGTTGCTCGCGTTCCAAGGTGACATTACTCGCGTCGTCAGTTTTCAACTGGCACGAGAAGCCAGCACGCGGACCTATCCGGAGATCGGAGTTTCAGATCCGCATCATCCGGTCACTCACCACGGCAACAATCCGGAAAAGCTGGAGAAGGTCGCCAAGATCAATCAGTTTCACGTGTCGCTGTTCGCCGAGTTTCTGGGGAAGATGAAAGAGATTCCAGAAGGCGACGGGAGCTTGCTGGACCATTCCTTGTACATGTACGGCTCGGGAATGGGCGATCCGGACAAGCACGATCATTCGAATCTCCCGATCATCGTTGCTGGTGGCGCGGCCGGCAAAATGCGAGGTGGCCGACACATCCGGTTCAAGAATCCAACGCCGCTTTCGAATCTGCACCTGACGCTACTCAACAAAGTCGGCGTGCCACTGGAAACTTTTTCCGATAGCACCGGGACGGTTGAAGAACTCTTTGATCCGGTCAATCTGTAGAAATGAAAAATATCTATTTCTGCTTGCCAATTCTTCTTTCTACGATCCTCTTCGTAGCCACCGCCAACGCGCTTCAATCCGAATCTCAATCGCCAATTGCTGACGCAATGGAAAGGCAGGATTGGACGACGGTTTTGAAGGAATTTCAAAACGATGGTGACGTTTCGGCCACGCAAGCCGACGGAATGACGGCGTTGCACTGGGCTGTTTACCACGGCGACGTCACAAAGGCTTGCTACTTGATGGAGCGAGGGGCCGACGCGGATGCAAAAACCGCTTATGACGTGACTCCTCTGAGTCTCGCGAGCGAGCTGGGACACGCCAAAATTGTCAAACGAATGTTGAACGCAAATCCCGGCCTCGACCTGGAGGCCCAGCGGCTTGGTCGTGAGACTCCGTTGATGCTCGCCGCGAGAAATGGAAACGCCGAGTTGGTTCGCGTCTTGATCGATGCTGGTGCCAAGCTCGACGCAAAAGAAGTCAAAGGACAAAACGCGTTGATGTGGGCTGCTGCTGCCGGAAACGTCAAAGCCGTCGATGAACTGATCAAAGCCGGTGCGGATTTCGAGCATGCCACCGGCTTGGGATTCACGCCGCTGCTGTTTGCCGCCCGCCAAGGCAAAACGGATTGCGTTTTGCGATTGCTTGCCGAAGGAATTGATATCAATGCGATCATGAAGCCCAAGAAATCCAACGGACGCAATCCGCGGTATGGAACTTCGGCAATGATACTTGCAATCGAGAGCGGGCATTTTGAATTGGCGCTGAAACTTATCGCCAAAGGCGCGGATCCAAACGACGAGCGTAGCGGACTGGCACCGCTTCACGCGATCACGATGGTGCGAAAAACTGAACGAGGCGAGAGCCCCGCAGGCGACCCGCCGCCCCGGACCACCGGTTCGGTCAACAGCCTCGATTTCGTTCGAGAGATCGTCAAGCTGGGAGCCGATATCAACTTGCAGTTGAAGAAAGGCAAATCACCGGGCAAAGCGAAGCTCAATTCAAAAGGCATGACACCGTTCATCTATGCCTCACGTTCGGCCGACATCCCGCTAATGAAGTTGTTCCTTGAACTCGGTGCCGATCCAATGTTGACCAACGCTGATGGGTGCACCGCATTGATGGCAGCCGCAGGCATCGGTGTCGTCGCAGTTGGTGAAGAGCCGGGAACTGAAGAAGAAGTCGATGAGGCGATCAAGCTGCTGGTGGAGCTTGGTATCGACGTCAACGTGATCGACAAAAATGGAGAAACCGCCATGCATGGTGCGGCGTATCGCAACTTTCCTTCGGCTGTCAGGCGACTGAGCGAATTGGGTGCCGATCCGAAAATTTGGAATGCCAAGAACAAACACGGTTGGACGCCGCACTCGATCGCGTTGGGCAAACGCCCTGGTAGTGTCAAACCCTCGCCACCTACAACGGCGGCGCTCAATGAAGCGATGAAGTAGGGTTTGTACCGGCTTCGTCCGTTGACGCCTGCGAGTGGATCGCGGAAAATGTCGGATTCCCATTCTCAATTATTCGACTGTAATGACAAACAAGCGTTTTTTCTGTCTCCGTGGCTGCATGAAATCCGGCACCAACTGGCTTAGCAGCCTGCTAAGTAGCCATCAGGATATCAGCTGCGTTGGCGAGTTTCATTGGCAGGATATGGTCGAGCGGTTCAACCACAATTTGAACACGCTTCCTCTCTACGGTTCCAAAGAAGCCAAAAATCGCGCGCGAGATCACTTTGAAGACATGATCCGCAAGTGCCTCATCGACGCTGCCGAACCAGACGCGACCGTTATCGGGGATCGCACGCCGCACACGATCATTCCGGTGACACTTCGAAACGTTCCCTACATTTCGATCATCCGTGACGGACGCGACATTCTCGTCAGCCGAGCGTTTCATTTGTACAACCACCCAGGCGTCCACCGGCTGTTTGATCGTATTCCAGCGATGGCGGAAACACTCAAAGCATTTCAAGCAGATCAATGGTACTTTCAAAAGCACCCTGAGAAATTGCTTTGCCACGAAGTCATGGTCCGCGAGTCGTTGGCGTGGTGGCGAGATTCTCTTCAGCGAGATGAACAAGCCGTCGAGTTGAATCCGAAACTGAAAATTCGCTTCGTGCGTTACGAGGACTTACACCAAGACACCTCGGCTGAGCGAGCGGCGCTGTTTGAGTTTCTTGATGTCGATCCAAACCGAGCCGCCAAAATTGAAGGGCATCTAAAACCCGGGTTCCAGAAAGAACGTCCCGCCGAATTTCTACGCAAGGGAAAAGTCGGTGACTGGAAGAACTACTTCACTGAGCAGACGTGCCAATGGTTCAAGGAAGAAGCCGGTGAGCAGCTGATCAAATACGACTATGAATCTTCCAACGATTGGAGCGCGTGATGGAACAGGAACCCGAATCAGCCTCAGAAAAATTGCCAGAGGATTCGCTGAAACATTCCCCTGAAAGCAATTCAGAATCAGAACCGGCTAAAGGCGCACCGGCAGGCGTTGCGAAGAAAGAACCAACGATCCACTTGGATCAATTTCTGAAGACCTGTGGGGTGGCCACGGGCGGCCAAGCCAAGGTGCTGATCCAGTCCGGCGAAGTGCTGGTCAACGACGAAGTCGAAACGCGCCGAAGGAAGCAGTTGCGAGTTGGCGACGAGGTGACGCTTGGCGATGTCGTATACGTCGTTTCGCTGGCCGAGTGAAAGTGCTAGAGGATATTTCAAGACTTGATTCGACGCTTTTTTCGTAGTGGGATTCGCCAGAATTCCTGACGGTTAAGAGTCCAAAAGGACTTCTGGCGCAGCCCACTACAGTTTTGAAATGGCTTCTAGCTTGGCTCTCACGCAGGTTGCAAGTTGCATTGAATTTAGTGTCGACCAGAAGTAACGTTTAAGTTGACTCGGCCCGGCTGATATAGTTTAGGCGTCTGTGTTCCAAAAATCACAACTTAGTCTGATCAGCTCTCGTAAGCGGGGCGAAGGGTCAATTAGCTTCTTTCGCCCGCGCTCGCGAGTCGGGTTGCCATCGAGTACGGAGTAGCGCTATTTACTCTGAAATGACTTCGCCACCGTTTCGTGTCGCCAAAGCCTGCCAGGTCCGCAGCGAAATGTTGTCGCTTTCAAACGCAACCGACCCATCGACTCTGGTCGCGTTAACACCACCGGGGTGGTAGCTTCGCGAAGTCACCGCCGCAAAAGTCTTGGCTCCATCCTTGCCTTCGCGAAGATTGGTCCAATCAATGTCATGATCAGCATGGCCAGACCCGCTCGCTCCTTGGTGAGGTACGAAGGTGTTAGGCGTAAACACAGCTGTAAAACCTGTTTGGTGAACACGACCATCTACCCACTCTGTATGTCCAGTCGTTGGCTTGAAACTTCCTCCCAGCCCCGAAATGTCACCAGGGCTGACAGGCATTGGCAAATCGCCAGCCGTACCGACATCGCGAAGATACGGCGTGTAAGCTTTGACTTCCGAATAGAACAATGTATTGCTGGTTCCGTCCGAAACCGAGCCAATCGAAATTCGCCGATCAACGGCCATAGCGCCTTGTCCGACCTGACCACTTGCTTTGTCGTACACAAACCACACACCCGAGTTGGCACCGTAGTTAAGCGGATAATGGATCTCGACACCGTCCTTGGTTCTGACAATATCGTTGGCTTCGCTTGGACACAGATAAGGAGCAACTCGGGTAGCGGCGAGGCTAACCGGATTGACACCTAAATCGATGGTGCCCTGAGCCGGATCGTCATAGGCGAAACTGAAATTGACGGTGTCAAACAAATTGCCCTGCTCAAGAAACGGTAAAATCTGGGCTTGGACTGACCAACCTGAACCGCCACCATCAACCGCTCGCCATGTCGACGGGAATCGCCCATGGGTGGACTCGTAATTCAGCGTCGCCAGCGCCATCTGACGCAAGTTGTTACTACAAGTTATTCGGCGAGCCGCTTCACGCACTTGTTGAACAGCCGGAAGCAACATTCCAATCAAAATTCCAATGATCGCAATGACCACCAAAAGTTCGACCAGCGTAAATCCAGCAACTCGTTTCGAGCAGCGACGAACACCCACACAATCTGCCATGGCAGAACAGTTCTTCAAACGCATCTTGCGTCTCCTTGGTACCAGCTGAAAGATCGCCCGAAGTCCACGTTGACTTTCGGGGCTGAGCGTGGCTGGCTGAGAAAGGCGGACGAATCCTGCCTGGTGGCTTGCTGGGCTCGAGAAAGGTCTCTAAATTAGAGGCCGAACACAATTGAGATCAAATCTCAATAACCAGTTTATCGTCAAAACCTTTCGAAACAATAGCACGACTGCCAATTTCCGGACCTTTTTTGAGTATTTCACCATGAGCACCGGCGACCAAGAACGGCAAGACGACGAAGCTCCTGAGGAACTGGAGTCGCCGCCAGGACTGCCCAAAATCATTAAATTTGATTCGCTCGCTCGATGCGGTGACGAGATCTGGATTGAGAATAATGGGCAGATTTATCGACTAAGAAGGACCAAACAAGGAAAGCTCATCCTGACAAAGTAATCGCGGCCAATAGCGGCGGATATACCTAAAACTCGGGAATCTTATTTCCGTCGGCAGGCTCGAAAAGCCACCGCAGCAGCTTCTTGTCAATCGAGTTATCGACCGTTCGCACGCTGCCATCGTAGAACACGACCGCCAATTCTTCTCCCTCGGGGAGTCCAACTACCATCTCGATAGCCTGATCGACTGTCACTGGATTTGCCTCTAGCCAAGGCCGACCCTTGGGTGTTTCAATCAGCATGACCGTCTTGGAAGTGCCGTCTGTGATGTCAGCCAAGCCTTTTGCGGTCGATTGTATCCAGCAAACCGTTGAAAGCACCCCACCTTCGCCAAACACCCCTGGCATCTTTGTGGCGAACTTGGAATTCGCGCTGCCCTGCGGTCCAGCCTTGAGGTCTATCGCTTGGTGCATTTTGAGTTCATCGACAAACGGCAGGACCTTGACACGCCAGCTCAGCGTTTCATGGGTATTCTTGTCGTAGTTAAATGGAAGCTCATGCAATGCCGCCTCGAAATTCAAGCACGCCATTGCTACCTGGCGAAAACGATTCATTCGCACAGCCCGAGCGGCATTTGCAGCAGCGAGCGATTGCAACTGATTGACCGCAGCAAAGAACTTTTTTGGACGCGGAACTTCGATCTTGCAGCTGCTGCCATCTTGTATCGCAACCAGCGAACCAAGAAGCTCTTCAACGACCGAGGTGGCGTCCGTATTTGCCGGGAGCCCGAAACTACTACCTCGCAACAGCTTGAGTGTTGCCAACGCCGACTCAAGTCCTGCAGTGACTTCCTTTGAGGCCTCATCATCCTGAGAGTCAACGCGCAGCGTGAGCAGGTTGTCGGCACTCAAGCTGTGTGCCCCGGTGATCGAATTGGCTTTGCCAACCAACTCGAGATATGCAGTTACGATGGGATCGGTAATTTGCTCAGTGGCAAGCCCAACCACTTCCTCGACAAACTCAGACGGCGTCTCAAGATCGACAGCAATCCGCAAGCTTTGATCAGGAACAGTTCGATATATTTGCTTGAGTCGATCCGTCAAAAACACGCGCGAGTCCTGTTGGCAATAGCTCGAAGTGCCAAACTCGAAAGTCAGTTCGTCGTATCGATGGCAAACAAAGTTCTCGGGACCAATGTCCTTGGACTGTAGAAACTTTTTTCCCCCCAGCTCGACAACCTTTGAATACTCACGAACCGAGGCTTCAAACTTCGCGGCTGACTGAGCAGTATCGAACCGGACCTGCACAAAAATATCGAAGGGCAGCTCGTTGGAAACTCCCTGCCTCAGCGCCATAACCTCGCTGAACTTTTTGGGAAAACTGGCTGAACCATAGATTCGCTCTATCTGAGAGGGCTTGAACCCTATGAACGGACCGGACTCAAAAAATGCCTCAGCTTTCGAAATATCCAGCTTGGCAGCTCTGGCCTCTTTAAGCCATTTTGAAATTCGAAAATCAAACAGGATCACCGACTTTTGCGACGCCTTTAACTCGGCTACGTCCTGAGCAAACTGAACGCCGCTCAAACAAGCCATCACGATCAGCGTCAAACAAACGGTCCTGAGAATAGACTGTGTCCGCATCCAAAATCTCCAACTGCTAATTAGCTTTGTTAACTGCTAGTGTCGGCACATTCGGGTCTTTGATCAACACGTCCTTGAAATCATGTTTAGCGGACTGACGTACCTGACGAACTCTTCCGTTGCTGTCATGATTGGAGCAGAAATACCAAAAAATGAATCTCGCCGGCTGACAGGCGATCTGCTTTACAGCTGCTATACCTTATAATAATCGGGGAAATTCGTCGGGTAAAGAGACCGATCGTCTTCGTTGCCAACCATCCAAAACTGCAACATCGGCGCACTGCAATGTTTAGCACTCGCTGGAATGTGCGGCAGAGGAAGTTTAAACCCGAAGCTGAATCACTTTAAAACGCATTGCAAATTTGATCCGAAAAAAATCTGGAAACCAACTATGCCCAACTCGAACCTGCCTTATCGCCTGTCAGCTCTAATTCGACATTTGTCTCTCGCGACTTGCGTTTGCGTGATCGCGCTTCAAGCCCATGCGTTTGCCCAGGATGAAGACAAAGCTTCACGACCGCCCAACATCATTTTCATCATGGCCGATGACCTTGGTTATGGCGACCTTGGCTGTTATGGGCAGGAGAAAATTTCGACACCAGTTCTGGATCAGATGGCGAAAGATGGCATGCGATTCCGCAACTTTTACGCTGGCTGTACCGTGTGTGCACCGGCGCGATGCGTGCTGATGACTGGCAAGCACATGGGGCACGCTTACGTTCGCGGAAACGGTGGTGCTGACGTACAAACGCTGCGACCCGAGGACTTCACAGTCGCCGAGTTGCTCAAGACAAAAAACTACTCCACGGGTCTGTGCGGAAAGTGGGGCCTTGGTGAAACAACCAAGAGTGATCCTGACAACGCCGGCGTCCCCAACAAACAGGGTTTTGATCACTTTTTTGGATATCAGAACCAACGACACGCTCACAACTACTATCCGGCTTATCTTTGGCGAAATGAAACTAGAGTACCGCTTCGCAACAAAGTCGTGCCGCTGGGAAAACAGGAACCCGATAGTTACTTTGAAGCAGGCTACTCTTCAGAACGGCTTGATTACAGCCACGACCTTGTTCAAGAGGAAGCCGAATCTTTCATCAGGAAAAACAAAGACACTCCGTTCTTTCTTTATCTCTCCCTGACGATCCCACACGCCAACAACGAAGGCACCTTGGGAACCAAAGACGGACAAGAGGTCCCAGACTACGGCCAATACAAGGACCAACCCTGGATCAATCAAGACAAGGGCCAGGCGGCGATGATCACCAGGATGGACCAGGGTATTGGGAGGATCAATGACTTGCTGGCAGAACTAAAGATTGCAAACGATACGATCGTTATGTTCACCAGCGACAATGGTCATCACGATGAAGGGGGACACAACACTGAAACGTTTGACCCCAACGGCCCGTTACGTGGAAAAAAGCGAGACCTCTACGAGGGCGGAATTCGCGTTCCTTTAATCGTCACTTGGCCTGGCAAAATCAAGCCCGGATCAATCACCAACCACATTAGTTATCACGGGGATTTAATGGCGACCGCAGCCGAGTTGTCTGGCGCCGTGGTTCCAGATGATCTCGATTCGATTAGTTTTGTTCCAACGCTGATGGGCAATGGCAAACAGCTAAAGCACGACTACTTGTATTGGGAATTTTACGAGCAAGGCAGCAAGCAGGCGGTGCGACAGGGCAAGTGGAAAGCGGTACGGATGCCGATGATGACTGGCAAGACCGAATTGTATGATCTCGAAAACGACCTCGGCGAAGCCACCGACTTGGCTGGCAGCCACCCTGAGATCGTAAAGAAGATGGAGCAGTATATGGAGCAAGCCCACACGCCCAATCCGAATTGGAAGATTCGTGCCAAGGCCCCTAAAAGCCATCCCAAACCCGGTGACGGACGCGAGCGCTTCTAGTCTGGAAGCACTCACTCCCACAATGCGTTCTAATCCGTTTTCAGCTTGTCCCCAAACGCCTGACGAAGCTTTTCGAGCTTGGGCGGAATCAGAGCCTTGCAATATCGTTGATTGGGATTGTTTTTGAAGTAGTCCTGGTGGTAATCGATAGCGGCGTAAAATGTGCTGGCGGCTGAGATCTCAGTCACGATCGGGTTGGGAAAAGCCTTTACTTCATTGAGCTTTTTCTTGTAACTGGCTGCCTTTTCTTGCTGGCTTTGATTGTGATAAAAAACCGCAGAGCGATACTGAGTTCCCTTGTCAGCACCTTGCTGATTGAGCGTTGTCGGATCGTGTGTCTTCCAAAACACTTGCAACAATACATCGAAAGATATGACTTCCGGGTCGTACTCGATTTGAATGACTTCGGCATGTCCTGTCCTGCCAGTGCAAACCTGCTCATAGGTCGGATTTTCAACCTGCCCGCCCATGTAACCTGACTTGACCGAGCCAACTCCTTTGAGCTCTTGAAACACGGCTTCGACACACCAGAAACATCCGGCGCCAAATGTTGCAACTTCCATCTTCTTTTCCTTTTCTTGATTCTCACCAGCCGCCTTTAAAGCTGGCGTCTCGACAGCCGCGCCCGGCGTCTGGACTTGCGGAGTTTGAGTCGTCGATAGTTGAACTCCTGGCGTCTGTGCTCCGGTCTGAGCTTCTATCTCACCTAGTGAACAGCCTAGACATGATATCAGTGTTACGGTCCAGCAAAGCGACAAGATTGAATTTGGCAGTCGCATCTTTAAAGCTCCTTGTGCGTAGATATTCGGCGATAACCGATAATAGCAAAAAAGCAATTGCCAGTGGTACGGCAAATACGGCTCGCTATCGGGAGCGAATGACTTATCTGGAAGGGCCCGGACAAGAAAGAGACACCAGATAGACGCCGACGCACGTCGGGAAAACGGAAGTGTCTCCGTCGCTCCAACTATCTGCGTCGATCCGTCTATCTGCGGAGAAAAACACCAACCAAGTCAGGCCAAACCCTGCCTTGTCAAACGGCCTACTCGCTGATGGCTTGCTCGCCGAATTTTATCCTGAGCTTATCAACGACATTCTGGATTTCGGCTCGCTCCTGAGCGGACTCGGTAATTTCAATTGCCCGATTTTCGGCTAACCGCGCCTGGCGAGTTCGCTTCATATCACGCATGATCATGGCCTTGTGCAACAACGATTCAGCACGTAGGTCACTGGGCATCTGAGTGTCGTCAGCAAAATCATCAAGTATTTGCAACGCGGTCTTTTCGTCCTTCAGCTCGTAGAGCGCATCTGCTTTTGCGCTTACCAGCTCAATCATTACATCGGGCTTGCTGCGGGCTGTTTTGAGCGCTCCGTCGTAAGCTTCGATCGCCTCTTTGTATTCCGCCTTTGCATCGTGCAACTCGCCTTTGGCCAGAAACAAGTAAATCGAACCACCGCCATCGGCGATCGCCTGGTCAAGCGTCTTCAAAGCCTCCGCCCTTCGGCCGGATCCGATCATCAAATAGATCTTCTTGACGATCAACCGCTGGCGCGTTTCGCCTTGAACGCCTTCCAGATTGATCATCTGGTCCAACAACTCATCGGTCATCTTGTCATCCTTTAACTGACGAACAAGGTTGAGTTTCATCAGGAAGATTTCCAATTTCTCGGCATCGTTGAAGTCGACCTCTTCGAGAACTTCATCGATAAAACTGATTGCCAGTTTCGGTTTCTCCAGTCGGGCAACCATCAACAAATCGGTCATCACGACCTTCCGCATCTCTGCATCTTCCGATGCATTCCACTTCTCTCGAAGCTTCAAACTATTGTCCTTATCCAGCTCGACAATCTCGGCGATAATCTCTGGGTAATAGACCTTCACGATCTCCTCGCCCATTTCTCCGATCGCCTGATCGAGCAGTTTGGCACGCTCAGCCCCCTTCTTGCCCTTCGCCGCTTTGAGATTCTCATCGCGGCCCACCCGCATCTCGCGGGCTTTCTCAAGCATTCCCAAGTAATTTCTAAACCCGCCCGCTTCATAACCAGCGAATGCGAACGGCTTGAGAAGACTGTCGGTCAGCACCAGAGTTGGAAAAGCTCCGATCCCAAACTTGCCCTGGTACTCTTGGTTCTGTTTGGCAATGCCAGGATCCTGTTCTGTCATTTTGGGAAAATCCAGTTTGACAAGAACGAAGTGCTTCGAGACCTCAAACAAAAAGTCTTTTTCCGAGAGGACTTCTTTCTCCAACCGCTTGCACGGCGGACACCAATCCGAACCGGTGAACAAAAAGATGATGTCCTTGTCTTGCTCAACCGCGCGGGCAATCGCCTCTTTCGCGTCTTCGGTAAAACCAGGATCGTCGGCTCGGACGATTGTGTTGCAACAGAACGTCAGGATCGCGGTCACAACCACTAACCAACATCCAAGTCGATTCATCAAAGCCAGATTAGTGGAACAGTTTTGACGCAACCAATTTTGTCTCATCGCAATCTTTCGTTTCTGCCGAGGAGTAACAACAACCAAGCATCGCCAGAGTGTGTACCGAACGTACTTGAACCTGTATTCCATGATATCTGCAACCTATTGAGCTGACAATTCACTGTACCGGATGTGGCCGATTTCGTGCAATAAAACTGTCGCAATCCACAATCTGAGCCTATCCTTTTCGCTTTCTCTTTTCTCTGGGATCCGCCAACTTGTAGGCTTCGACTTCAAATGGATTCTCCATATAGCTGTCCCGCTTTTGAAACCACAACAAAACCGAATACCACAAATAGACGGGTATAAAGAACGGCCCCCAGCGTTCGTATTGGCTGACATGCACCTGCTCATGGTCTCGCACGATTGCCAGCTCGTCTTTTTTCTGCCCGATGATGGTGTGACCAAGCGTCATGGCCATGACCCGAATCCTGACGAGGAACCAAGTCACAAAGCCTCCGTAAAATTCTATACACCCGCATCGCCACTGCGACTTGCCACCTGTTACCAGCCCCAACAGTCCAACACACAATCCCAAGAGAGAATTCGGAGAAACCCAGAGATAAATCAAAGCCTGTATGATTGAGCTTCGCTTTTTTGTACCCATTGTTATTCGCTGTTTGTTGGCCAGAACAAGGAACCCAAATATAATAGTGCATGGGATGCCGGCGAATCAGAGCTAGCGGTTTCTGACACGCTTTTTTTCCCTAATCGGTACGACTGACTACTGAAACTCCAAAGATGCACTACCCTGAACTCAGCCTGATTAACACAATAGCGCAGCGAGTACGAAGAAACTTAAGCTCAGCTCATTTTATCAACTAGTTTTACTTGATCTAAATTTTACGAGCTCAACTCTTTCTACTATCAAACAAGACGACGTAGAGTAGCAACTTGATAAGAATTTTGAGTAATCACGGACGATTGCCAGTCATCACACCAAGACGGAAATTGATGACGCATTGAACGGAAGAACCATGACGTTTGTTATTGATGATCGCCCGAACCAATTCGCGTCGAACCGAACGTCGGTCGGATCTCCCAAACTTCAGTTTCCCAGTCTTTCCCGCATTCCGCTTCACATTCCTCTTCTGCTCTGCCTGTGCTTGGGGATCTTTTTCCTGGCTCCAGCCGGAACGTCTTCGGCAGACGACATCGCGATCCTGAAGCTGAAAGAGATTCAGGCGAAAGTCAGCAACGTAGTTTCAAAGAACATGAAAGCCTGCGTTGCAGTGAGCGACGGAGTTGGTTTTGGCAGCGGCGTGATCGTCAGCGCCGACGGTTTAGTGTTGACCGCTGGTCACGTCATGGCCAGTGACGACAACGGGCAATACGAAGTCATTTTGTCGTCCGGAAAAATCGTCAAAGCCAAAGCACTCGGCAAAAACCTCGACGTTGATTCGGGGATGCTTCAAATCATCGGGGAAGGGCCATTCCCGTTTGCCAAGCTTGATGAAACCAATAAATTCAGACAAGGCCAGTGGGTTGTTTCGCTTGGGCACTCCGGTGGCTGGAAATTGGGTCGCAATCCTCCGGTCAGAACTGGACGCGTTTTGGCCCGAAAAGCCCATCAGCTACTGACCGACGCCGTTTTGATTGGCGGAGACTCAGGCGGACCATTGTTCAACCTCGACGGTGAATTGATTGCCATACACAGCTCGATCGGCGACACAGTTGCAGAGAATCGACACGTTCCCGTCAGCATTTTCCGCCGCGACTGGGATCGACTTAAGCAAGGCAATGTTTGGGGAAAGCTTCCCGATCTCAACGATCCGACCGAAAAAAAGAAACGCGGCCTGATTGGAATCAAGCTTGATTTGAATCAATCTCAAGCCGTCGTTCGCGCAGTCGACCAAGGCATGCCGGCTGAAGACATCGGACTTGAAATCGGGGATATCGTGCTTCAGTTCGACAACACGATCGTCAGCGATGGTCGGCACCTGATCGACATCATTAAACGAAAATCAGCAGGCGACGTCTGCCCCATCGTTATTTTGAGAAATGGCAAGCAGATCAACTACGAAATTATTTTGAGGTGAACTGGATGAGCACCTCCCCTGCCCTTCAACCTTTCCGGGCGCACCAACTTTTCGAAGGAGTGAAAACCATGGCTATCAAACCGCAACTGTTCGTCGCGATCATGTTGGCCGCTGTTTTCTGTTGGTCCTCGCCGACACAAGCGCAGCTTGCCCGTGACGTGCAGGATGTTTTCGAGGGGATGATGGACGAGCTCGACGAAGAGCTTCAGAAGAAGTTCAAAAAAGCCATCAAGAACGACACTTCTACTGTCGAGTTCACTCCAAAGCAGTTCGAGCGATTCCGCAACAATCCGGCCAATCCGTTTGAAGGACTCAACAACATCAAGCTCGATGCACACGGCGGTAACATCGCGCTCAAGTTCGAGCTTCCCAGCATTCGAAACCGTACCGTCCATAGCTTGGAACGGCAAAGCCCGATCGTGCTTTCCCAAATCAGTCGGCCCGTCATATCGGCCTCCGTGAGCACTGTTGCGATTTACAGCGGTGATCGCCAAATTGTGCTCGGCACCGTCGTCAAGAGCGATGGCTACATCCTAACCAAGGCCAGTGAAGTCGAAACTCGCGAGAATCTGAAGTGCCATTTATCAGACGGGCGCAAGCTGGAAATGAAGATGATTCGCAGCGACTCAAAGAACGACTTGGCCGTCATGAAAATTGAAGCCGAAGGATTGCCTGTTATCAATTGGTCAGACACGAAACTTAAAACTGGTTCGTTCGTTCTCACGCCCAACGTCAACGGTCAGGTCATTACTTTGGGATCCTACAGTGTTGTGCCGCATTCGACTGCCGCAGGACAACAAGCGTTTCTGGGAGTCCTACCAGAGACGACAACTCAAGGCGTTCGCGTTTCAGATATCAAACCAGGTTCGGCGTCTTATAACGCCGGCCTGCGCGACGGTGACGTTCTGACCAAACTCGCCGATGTTCAAATCAAAGATGTTGCAGCGTTGGTGAAAACGATCCGCGACCGACGTCCGGGCGACCAAGTCGCAATCGAATTTCTACGAGACGGTACTCAATCGACCACTACAGCAGTATTGGCCGGCCGCAGCGTTTCGGGTGAGCTTGCCGCCCGTTTCAAGATGATGAACCGACTCGGTGCGATCCCAAGCCG
The DNA here is from genome assembly GCA_937981585.1 of uncultured Pirellulaceae bacterium. Taxonomy (GTDB): domain Bacteria; phylum Planctomycetota; class Planctomycetia; order Pirellulales; family Pirellulaceae; genus Mariniblastus. Next base: position 40,238 of record CALJOA010000048.1, read on the forward strand.
CCGCAATGACAATTTTCCAAACGTGTTCCAGCACGACTCGCCAATCTTTCCCGAAACTTGCGGTGGGCCAATCACGGACCTTGATGGCAATGTGATCGGAATAAACATTGCTCGCCACGGTCGAGCCGCAACCTATGCGATCCCCTCCGACCACGTTCAAACCCTGCTCAAAGACTTATTGCGCAGCAACGTCGCGTCGGCAGAAGTGAACTAGGCTTTACCAAGCTTTACCAGGCTTTGTTACAGCTTAGTTTTAGGATGAGCCGTTTTGGCCTTTAGCCACGGTTGAACATGCAACAACCGTGGCAAGCCGATGCGGCCCGTGTTCTTACCGCACAGCCTACCAAGTTCCCAATATCGAACTATTCCGAATATTCCAACGCGGTTGGGTTTGAGACTCGTTGATATCGAGCCAAAGTCCTCACCGAGAAATCTCGATTTTGAAGTAAAGCGCTCTGTTTTCGTTCTGAAACTGGTGAGACGCAATATTGAATCGAGGAAAAAATGCCGCGACGTAAAGACGACATCCTGGATCGGTTGCTTGGTGGAATTTCGCTTCGCTCGATCGCGTTTCACCAGGCAACATTATTTGTTGTGGCAACTGCAATCATGATTGGCGGTGCTATCTTTTTGTGGGAGCGTCATCAAGCCAAAATCGTCAATTTGGAAGAGTTCCGACTGACCGAAGAAAAGATCCAACTGACAGCGCCCCCGGTTTGGGCCGGCGACAATCTGAAGCAGCTTGTGATCTCAGGTGTCACGGACGCCAACGAGCAGCCCGTTGCCGATGGCCAAAACTCTCAACGCAGCTCGGCTTCGATTCTCGATACACAGCTGGTCGCCCGTACGGCAAGCGTGATGAAAAATGTTGGGTATGTTGAACGAGTCAAAAGTGTCCACAAATCAAAATCGGGTCTGGAAATTGATGTCGTGTATCGGGAGCCGATCGCATTGGTGGAGCTGAGCAAGCACACGTTCCCTTACGAGTGGCCAGAGAACTATCACGGCAAAGACGTTTTGCTACCGGTCGACCGGCTCGGCGTTGTGATGCCCGAGTCATTGGGGGCGGGGCTGAAACTACCGAGAATTCTGGTTGTCTACCCGGTCGCATCGCCCAATCAACTCGAGAAGCTCGTGACGTGGGCTGATTGGCCCGACGAGCGGATCAAAGACGCCGCCGCGATCAGTGCTCTATTTGAAACTTCTGCCGACGCGATTGGCCTGGCTCGCGTCATGACCCGACGAAAACCCGATCAGCAGAATGTAGCCCAGATCTCGTACGAGCTGTGGCCAGATTCTGGAGCCCAGGTCATCTGGGGAAATGCTCCAGGCAAAGAAGTCGACGGGGAAGCCAAGGCTGATGTCAAGATTCGGGCTTTGGAAGATTTTGTGCTCAAATACGGAGCCCTGCATCGCCAGGAGCGCAAGCGAGTCGATATCCGCAGCGGCGTCGTGACGTTGGCAAAAGAAGCGAAAACCGCCGCGAACGAAGAAGATGTTTTTGCAAACCTCAAATAGGCTTTTGTCTCCGGATCCTGCCTGGATCATGAATCGCTGCCAATAATTCTTATTGAGTTTGCCCCTTGATGACTTCAATCGTTCGATTTTAATAGCCCAATGGAAGTTCTCGAAATATTTGGGTACGGCATCGGATTCTTCATCGGCGTGGTGATGGGTCTGATTGGCGGTGGCGGCTCTTTGCTGCTGCCGACGTTTGTCTATTTGTTTGACAAAGAGACGACGCTGGCGACCGCATATACGCTCGTATTGGTCGGCGTCACGGCGTTGATCGGCGTTTTGCCAAGGATCAAGCACAAGCGAGTAGACTTTCCGACAGCGATCACGCTTGGCATTCCTATTTTGCTGGGAACGCTGTTGGTGCGCGGCTGGCTGACTCACCAAATTCCTGATTTCGTAGACGGCCCAAACGGCTTGCCAACAACGACCCCATACGTGCTGCTGGATTTGTGGGGTTTCGAAGTCACCAAACGCAAACTGATTCTGCTGATATTCGCAACGGTTCTATTGGTTTCGTTTGCGTCGATGATCGGTTTGATTGGTGGCAATATGAAAGCCCGTCCCAACCTGCGAGAAGACAATCCAAGGCTCTATTACACGATGCTCGTTTGTGCTGGACTGTTCATTGGCGTGCTCTCGGCATTCATTGGTGCCGGTGGTGGAGTGATGATCGTTCCGCTGTTGGTGATCGTCATGGGGTTGTCGATGAAAACCGTCGTCGGAACTTCGCTGGCGATTATGGCCGGTAAGTCGATCATCGGGTTCTCTGGCGACGTTTTGGCAATCGGCGACAAGATCGAGTGGGATTTCCTCGCCGTGTTTGCCGGGCTGATGATTGCCGGGATCATGGTGGGAACCTATTTTACGAGGTACCTCACAGGGGACAAACTCAAGGTCTGGTTCGCGTGGTTCATCCTTGCGATGGCAATCTTTGTCTTCTTCAATGAATTGGTGCTACCGAATCTGGCAGCCGTTTAGAATCGAGATCGACGGAGGTTGAATCGTCAAGTCAAAGAAGACTGCTTTGAAAAGTCTTTGGCCGAATTTAGATTTCTCGGTAGTCGAAAAGAAGTGCGACTAATTCGAAGGGATGCTTGAGCCGGCTTCATTTTCAGAGTCGGCTTGTTCGAGTTTGGCTTTCAATTCTTCGCGGACGACCGGCATCTCGGTGGGCGCCTCAATTCCAATTCGAACTCCGCCTCCGGTGATGCGCACGACGGTGACAGAGATTTCCTCTCCGATCCAAATACGCTCTCCGACTTTGCGGCTTAGAACTAACATTATTATCGATTCCTTTGATAAACAACTATTCCATTTAAGCAGAACGCTTGACTGATTAAGCAATTTTGGAGGGACAGTCGACCGAAAAAATCGGCTGCTAGATAAAAATCCTATCCATTTTTAGCGTTGGTGCAACTAGGCGAACAATTGTCAAGGCGGATTTTGAACGAGTTACGAGGAAACTGACTGCCGATTCCCCCTAAATCCCCCCAAGTCCCTTTGTAAATGAGCCATCCAATTGTGATTTTTATGGAATAAGTTGCGTTAGCCCTGAAATACAAAAGGCGGCCCATGAAACCACGAGCCGCCTTTTCACCGGAATTTCTGCCTTCTTGGGATCTTGAACTGGAGCTGCTAAGTGAGTTTTCAGTTCAGTACCGGTTTTGACAGTTGACCGATCTGAAACGTTAAACCCGGGAACTCTCAACGAGTTTCTACCTGAGTTTTACTGCTTCTGCGTTTGTGGCAACCTAGCTTTGATCGTTGCATATTCCCGTGCAGCGCAAACCCAAGACAATAACGGATCTGAAGATGGACGAACAAGCAACAGAAGTCACACCGCAAGCGGAAGAAAAAAATATCGATCAACTATTGGCGAGAATCAATGGCTTGGCCTCCGGTCAAACCGAAGAAACACCCTCGCCTGGATCGCCAATCCCCGCCGTACCTACTGCGACTTCGTCAATTCTGGTCGACGAGCCAACCAGAAACGAGGACAGCGAAGGCAAGTTTTTGCCTCGGGAGCCGAAGACGCTGGCAGCCTCAAAGGTCTCTACGTCGATGCTGGAAGAACTGATCTGTAAGTTCCTGCTTGCCAAGGGCGAAGCTTCAATCCGCAAGATCAGTGAACAGATCAAAATGCCGTTTCATCTTGTCGAGAGTCAAATCGTATGCTTGAAGCAAGAGCAAGTTCTCGGCTATGTCGATTCTGCTTCGATGAACGACTACATTTGCCGATTGACCGAAACAGGTCGGGCCCGGGCAACTCGGTATACGGACCTGTGTTCGTATTTCGGTGCTACTCCGGTTGCGTACGAAGACTACGTCGCCAGCGTTAACGCTCAAACAATTAACGACCAGAACCCAACCGAAGAAGACTTGAACCGTGCCTTCTCCGATCTGCTGATCGACCCGGCGATGATGGTCAAGCTTGGACCTGCCGTCAACAGTGGTCGTGGTATGTTCCTGTTCGGTTATCCAGGAAACGGCAAAACAAGTATCGCGGAGAGAATTACAGCGGCGTTTGGTAAGTACGTTTGGATCCCCCGGGCGATCCAAATGGATCGAGACATTGTTCGATTGTTTGATCCGATGAGCCATGAAGAATGTCCCGTTGAAAAGACAGATGGCTTGATCTCAGAACACGCATACGATGAGCGCTGGGTTCGCATCAAGCGACCAACGATTGTTGTTGGTGGTGAATTGACAATGGAACACCTTGAGATCGCTTACAACCCTCAAAGCGGTATCAGTGAAGCTCCAGTTCAAATGAAAAGCAACACCGGATTGCTGTTGATCGATGACTTTGGTCGCCAGCGAATGTCAGTTGATGAGTTGCTCAACCGATGGATCGTTCCGTTGGAAAAGCGATATGACTTTTTGAACACTAGTAACGGAAAAAAGATTCAGGTTCCCTTCGATCAGCTGGTTGTCTTTTCAACCAACCTCGAACCAAAAGACCTTGTCGACGATGCGTTCCTACGACGTATTCCGTACAAGATCGAAGTGCCCAATCCTTCAGTCGAGAACTTTGTCAAGCTGTTCAAAATCATGTGCGGCATCTACAAGTTCGAGTGGAAGCCCGAATTGATCCAGTATTTGATCAAAGAGCACTACTTGCCAACCAATCGACCGCTTCGAAACTGTCACCCGCGAGATTTGCTTTTGCAAGTCACCAACTATTGCAAGTACCTCAAACGAGAGAAAGAGCTCACTAAGGAATCGCTTGACTTTGCTTGCGAGAATTACTTCTCGATTATGTAGAACCTGGCTGGCTGCTACGATTCGTAGCGGCTCTGGCAAAGGTCCATTTTTAGTGGAACTTAGCCGGATTTTCGCATTTGCACGAACCTAAATCGGCGCCCATTGTCTTTTGGTTGTGAAGTAAAAATTCTTCTGCCAAATCAGGACCGACTCCAGTGAGAGCCCACGACGACTCTTTGTTTCCCACGATCGAATTGCCATCAACCTGGCAATATCGACACTGCGGTTTGCTACGCCACGACACCCCGGAGTTTGGTCGCGCGCACTCGATTACCGCGCGGATTGCACTGAAGCATCAGGTGGCAAATTTGATGGAATCCTCACCCAACGATTGCGATGAGCGCGCCGACGCTGGCTATTGCAATGCCCAAACGGTGCGCAAGAATCAAATGAGTGTTGGCGCAAGAAGCCGATCGGCAACTCCGATCGCCGAACTAACTCCACTTTCAAGAAGCGGAATTCCCGGGCTGGCGTAGGAACCGCAAAACCAGATTCGGCGATCAGTCTCTGAGTGTATCTCGGCAAGCAATTCATGTCCTCGGGCCGACCCCAAATCCACAACCGGCCGCTGCATGGTTGCCTGTGTGATGATCGTTTCGGCTCGAGGTGCCTTTAAAGGCATGATTGTCTGAAAGACTGGGGCATCGCAGTTCCACTCAGGGTAGAACCGGTTCAAATGAATCGTGCACATCGCCGAGCGGTGGTCTTGGTTGCTGATCACGTTGAACGTTGACCAGTCTTTTTGACGCGGCGGCATCAACGCCTCGTCCGTGTGAACGATCGTTTCGACTTGTTCGTAACGGAACGACTGTAGCGCTTGTTTCTCTTTGTCGGAAATCTGATCGATCAGCCCGATTGCGGCGTTGGCTTGTGTCGCAACTATTACATGGTCAAACAGAAAAACGTCGCCGCGATGATTCGCGATTGAGCAACCAGAATTCGTTTGGCTGATTTTGCAGATGGCGGTTTCGAGAAAAGCTTCGTTGAAACCGCTGGAAAGCCGAGACACAACATCGCGGGTTCCGTGTGTGGTTCGGAACAGTCCCTCTGGTTCAATCAACCTCAGCATTGCTTCAAGAAGCGTAACCGCCGGATAGCGATCGAGGCTTTCGAAACTGCAAGTGCAAACGGTGGACGATAAAGCCGGGTAGAGGAACTGGTAGATGAATGGTTTCGAATAGCCATGGGCATCCAGGTATTGCCGCATCGTTGGTTCGGAACCCCAGCCGTTCGGAACGCTGATTTCGTTTGGTTTACTTGTCTCTACAGCCAAAGTCGCGTGCCGCTCTACAAACCAGGGTGCCGCGCTGATCATCCGCCCGATGTCTTTGAGAATGGCGCGGCTGGAGGGGTTGAGCAGTAGGTCAGCAGATAACTTGGGCTGATAGTTTGAGCCCAGCTTCAAGACCGCAGGTTGATCAGTTGTCGCAAAGGTCTTGGTCGGATTAACGGATTCAGTTTCGACGCCCAGCTCTTGGTACAGGCGCCAAAGATTTGGCCATTGAGCCGAGTTGAACATGCGAGGAGGAACATCGCTGTAGAAACGACGTCTGGTTGGAACAGCTGGATCAGTAGTGGCTGGGACAGCAAGTTCGAACTCAACACAGTGGGCTTCCATCCCGAAGGTAGCTTGTTGGTCGAAAACGGCGACATGATGTCCGGCTCGATTGAGGTACCAAGCCGCAGTTAGCCCGGCGATTCCTGTTCCAACAATCCCAATTCGCATCAAAGATTTCCAATGTTCTTGAACCTTTTCGTTGCTCCAAGCCTATTTGATAGACGGCTGGTTTTACAGGCGTCTATCAAGCTGGCTGAGCCATAGATGAACCGCAGCTTGAGCCAATGGTTCACTCGTCAAGAATTGAAACGCTGAGCAAGAGTTAGATCACGCCGTAGCGGAGCAGTGCGGCGATGACTAGCGACGCCAACGAGCACCCAACGGCAATTGATGCTCGTTTTCTTTGACCGCGCAGCGCAGCCGGCAACCAGCTGTTGACCACTAAAAAACCAACGATCAAAAACGCGATCGGATACCAAGCCACTCCCGACCACCACGCCACCAACAACAGGCTTACGCAGCTACAGGAAATGACGGCGCCAGAAAATCGAATGTTGTCCGTACCTGCCGAACGCAGCAGACTTGCGCCGAACCCACCAAGCATCGCGCCCAGGAGAATCGAGCCAAGCACGACCAGTGAGCCGCTACCGATTAAACCCAGTACGCCGACGACACTAACCGACAGGACGGCCACACAACTAATCCAGACTTTTCGTGACTTTCCTTGAATCGAGTTTTGCAAAGACATCCAGCAAAGCAACATTGCAACCGTGCCGATGGCAATCCGGGCTCCGTAATCGACCGAGAACCAGTTTCCCTGCATCGCCGAAAACCCGCCAATCAACTGCAGGCCCAACCAAAACGAAACCAACGCCGAGCCGAAAATTGTGATGCTTCGGTCAAACGGAAACACGGCTGAGTTGGCACTGACCAGTCCCGCCAGCAGAACGCCAATTGGGAGCCAATTCAAAACCTCGGTCGGCCAGACAACCGCAGCGAAATGACTCGGGATCTGCTTCAAGCACTCCAGCAGCGCCGCCGACATTCCAGTCTCGGGAGCGATCGAAGCCGAAGCCAGAAAACCCACGTGACCAACCGCATAGCCGATCGCGATCGCGAGCGCCCAAGCGCCTTTGGTGGAGGCGGTGATTCGGCGAAGAATCAACCAGGCAACTGCAGTAGTCAGTCCAGCGATGAAGCTGGTCAGCAAAATCGTGACGTAAACATTCATGGCGAAGCGATATTTGTGGGAGAGTCGTGGAGAGTTGGAAACCCACGCGTTATCAGTCACGACTGACGAGCGATTGGGCTTGCGCGTCAAAATATGTCAGCTCGTAACGCCGACTGCGGTTTTAAGTAGCGAAAGTCTCTCGCTCGGCCAACACCAACGCTGCTATCGCACTGATGCAGGCACGAAGCGCAAGCCGCATTTACACGGCAAAACCAGTGGTCTGTCAAAGCTGAAATGGCCGGTCAGGTGCTAGTTTTTCTAATTGGATTCGCTGAGTAGCACGGCTGTCCCAGCCGTGAACAAGCAGCAAAAACACGTCCCACCGTTTCATTTGGCCTAGCGCAAAAAAATGGGACAGGAAATTCCTGCCCCATTTTTTATCAATGACATGACAACAAGTGCCACGATTAGAACGGCATGATCATTTCCATATCGAAAGGATCGCGAAGCCCGTCACCAAGCTTCTTTAATGCCTCAGTTTCAATTTGACGGACACGCTCTCGGGTCAATCCGAGTAGTTCACCAATTTCTTTAAGCGTGTGTGTTTCCGTGTTATCCAAACCAAAACGCATCTTCAGTACACTCAATTCACGTTCATCCAAGTCAGCCATCATCGACTTGATCTCGCCCATGATGTCGTTCTCAAGCAATTCGTCTTCGGGACGCTTCATCCGATCGTCCATCACCATCTCGCCAAGCGACCAACCCGAGTCCGCTTGGTCGGTTTGCGGAGTCGAGTTGTAGATTTGAATCGCCTTTTTGATGATCGGAAGTTTTCGCTTGGGCAGACCCAGCAGACGGGCGACTTCTTCGGGCGTCGGATTTCGCTTGAGCTCTTCCGTTAAACGAACGCTTGCCCGTCGCCATTTGGAGAGCAGTTCGACCATGTAAGCCGGAATGCGGATCGTCTTGGCCGAGTTGATCAACGATCGCTTGATCGATTGCTTGATCCAGTAACTGGCATACGTGCTGAAGCGAGTCCCCATCTCAGGATCGAAACCCTCGACCGCGCGAAGCAAACCCAGATTGCCTTCTTCGATCAAGTCCTGAAGCCCAAGGCCTTTGCCGGTGTAGCCTCGGGCGATGTTGACAACCAAGCGAAGGTTGGCTCGAACCATTCGATCACGGGCCCTAACGTCTCCCTTGGCGATCGCCCGAGCAAGCATCTTTTCTTCGTCAGCCGTCAAAAGGGCCGTTTCATTGATCTCACGAAGATAAGTTTCGAGGGGGGATTGGAGATTCGAACCCTTCTTCTTACGGGCTTTTTTGAGATCACCAAGTTCATTATCAACTGTTGGAGCGTCTTCTTTTGTCATTTGATGATTCGTTCACTTAGGGGGCTGGCATTTACTCAGATGCTGTTACGTGAGTGCTATCTACCAAGTGCTATCGTCCAGAGGGCGACGGTAGAACAGTCTCGGGAAAGTTTGAGGATATGAAGCGACTGTGCGCGTCGGGAGGGTCGTGACGGTTTGGAGATGATGCCAAGCGAATCGCAAAGCGAGAATCAGCCACGGGATCAAAGGGGGTCGGGATCGAATCTTCAGTCCGTCGAGGCTATGAATTTATG
>CALJOA010000049.1 GCA_937981585.1 uncultured Pirellulaceae bacterium
GCACGCCGACAATTGGTTGGTCGCTGGCGGCTGTGAACAGATTCGGGAGCTGTTTCGAAAGACGGACCGGAGATTTGGTGGCTTTCGACAGAAAATTATCGGCGATCGTCTTGTTTTTCGATGGATCGAATCGGGAAACTCAGTTCGATTGAAATGGCAGGGGCTAATCTACGGCGATCAAGGGATGTTTGTCAGCCGAGAATTGTTCGAGAGTCTAGGCGGATTCCCGGAAATTGAGTTGATGGAGGACTTTGAATTTTCAAGGTCACTGAAATCAACTGGAAGGCCGGCGTTGCTCGGCGGACCAACGTTTGTAAGTGCCAGGCGTTGGCAAAGACTGGGCGTGGTGCGGCAAACTTTTTTGAACTGGAGCCTAGCGTTGGCTTATCGCTTGGGCGCTTCGACCCAGTGGATTGCCCGACAGTATCGTCGTCACGATCTATAGACTGTGGGGGCTTGTCAAAAAAGCTCCCGAGGGACGGAGAGTTTTCATAAAAAGACGCAGCCCGCCAATTGCGGACTGCGTGTGTTGGTGAGTGAACGAACTTTATGTTAAAGGGTCGAAAGCTCGGTTGGTTGGACCCAAACGATGTTGCCTTGGCTCTTCAAAATGTGCCCTGAAACTTCAACCTGTTTGCCATCGAAGCGTGCTTTGTAAAGCTCTGGCCATCGTGTGTGGCTTTCTTCGATAACAAATATTTTGCCCGAGGGTCCGATCACAGCGAGCCCAAGTTCGTTGGGGGCACCGATGGGCGTCACTCCGTAACTGCAGGCCGCACAAGCGGTTTTGCCCTGAATCGACACGGTCTGCTGAGCAGTTTGGGTCTGCGCTGGCTCGGTTTGAGAAGTCTTCATCGCTTTGGGGCTCGATGACTGCCCGACAAATTCCTCAGGCGATTGAATAAACATCTGACGCTCTTTGTCGCTTGGGAATTGGTATCGTAATCCTTTGTGAATTGCCGTAAATGCCGCATTGCCGGGGACTTGCTTTCCCATTTTGGCAGAGCAAACAATGCAGTTTCCGTTTTCAGCCAGATCTGCGTTAGCAAACTCAGCTGGATTAGCGTCGAACATCGCTTTTTCCTTCTGACTCGGGAAAAGGAACAGGCGTCCTCCATTCAGAGAAGTGAACTCAATGGTTCCAGGGACTCGCTTTCCCATTTTGGCAAAACAGACGATGCAATCGCCACCAAGTGCTGGGACAAAGTTTTCAGGAGCCGCGGCAAATTTCTCTTTCGCGCCGTTGTCGGGGAATTGATATCGTTGGCCATCATACTCGACTTCGTGCTCGTCGGTTCCCTTGACCCATTTTTGCATTTTGACAAGACAAACTGAGCAATAGCCCCCCAGCGCCACTGGACTGGATGCCGTGACTTGGGCTTTCGCAAACTCAGCTGGAGATTGCAGGAACATCTGGCGGGTTTTATCTTCAGGGAAAAGGTACCGCATTCCGTTGTGGATCGCAGTAAACTCAGTTGACCCAGCAACCTGCTTGTTCATTTTGACAGAGCAGACAACACAGTTACCATTGGCGGCGAGGTCAACGTTGGCGTACTGGTCTGGCGCCGCATCAAACATCGCCTTTTGTTTTTCTTCGGGGAACAGGAAAACGCGGTTCTTGTGCAGCGAAGCGAATTTGATACTTCCTGGAACTCGCTTTCCCATCTTCGCTAGGCATACAGTGCAGTCGCCACCTAACGCGGGAACATAAGCTGCGGGGTTTTGTAGGAATTTTTGCTTGGCGGCATCTTCTGGGAAATAGTAAACCGTATTGTCGTAGGTCACCTGATGTTGTGGCTTGCCTTTGACCCATTTCTTCATTTCAACCAAGCAAACAGAGCAGTAGCCCTCATAGCCGACCTTCAGCACCTGTTTGGTTTGGGATTGTGCAAACGTTGAATTTGGCAACGTCATTGCAGCGCAACCAAGCACGATAGCAATACTTGCGACTCTCAATACGGATGAAATACGGTTCACTAGTGTCTCCAAGAGTTAGGTGTTCTCAAAAAACTGTGCTCGAAAAACCAATTCGAGCACTGAGTTAAACTTGAGACGCCGGATCTTGGTTCCCCTTACAAAAGATTTATGACTTTGGAAGCAATTCAAGTTGTGTATCGTTGCCAACCAAACGGCGCGAAATCAACAGTGCTAAAGTGCCTGCGTGAAAGTGAATTGGCTAGGCACGAAGAAGCAGTCTTGAAAGGAATCTATTTTTGCTATCGTTTTCCCAAGACTTTTCGGCGGAATTCCTGAATCACCGGAATCTCGTTGAGCCAAGGCGACGCGTCTGCTTTCGCATCATCGCTTTCGCAAATCTCGCCGACGTATCCGGGTGGAATCTGACTGAACAATTCCAATTCGCCCGAGCGGGTCTCCTCGAAATGATGGTATTCGTATCCGGGGATGAACAGGTCGTCGTCCGCCACCACGTCGATGGTGCGTACGCAATAGCTTGAAAGCTCCGTCGTCGTGGCTTGTGGTGGAATGATCCAAGTGTGTTTTGGCCCGGAGATAAATAGGTACTGAATCTTTTGATTGGTCGAGAGGATTCGAAATCGTTTGAGTAGGCCGTGGTAGAGCTTGCTTTTGGAAGTCGATTTCTCGATGATCCCATTGGAAAAATCAGGTTCGAAACCAGACTTAATCTTCAACGACGTCGGATCGTTTTTGCGGGTGAAGCGCGCAACCGACTTTCCTCGATTGATCAGGTTGGATTTAACCGAGGCAGCGCGTTGCCGTGGCGCTGTGAAATCGCTGTACGGTTCGACTCGATCGGCCGGAGATTTTCTCAAAATCAGATCCAACGTAAACTCGCTCCCTCCGGGCCGCTTTAGTTTTCGTGACAGTTCATCGAACGCTACCATCAATTCCAATGGAAGGTCAGTCGTGGATTCGTTTGATGCGAGGTACTCCTCTCCGTCTTCAAATTCCGGGCGCACGTCGCCTTTGCCGACCCAAATTCCATCGTCAGTTCGTGAAAAGTGAGAAGCCGATCGCCAAGCCAACGAGAGGTCTTTGTAGAAGATTCGTGGAAATATCTCTGGCTTGCCCCGGCGGTTTTCCTGAACCACATAAGCCACAAAAAAGCGAAGCTCAGGCACCTGCTGAATGTTGGTCAGATAGATTCTAGTGTCGAACACGTCGAGTCGATGTTTGGGACGAAAACCGAATTCAAACAACAACGCTGGATCCTTGCGAGCGTTGCCTGCGATTTTCAATTTGGCGCCGCCATCGATCAGCGCCATGAATTGCTGCTGTGTTTTGGTGGGCGAGAGTTCGTGCCGGCGTACGCTGGAAATAATTTCAGTCGGAATCACGTTGGTTCGATGCTGCGGTTGTTGGTTTTAGTTGTTGAGCAAAGCGTTCAGCGACATACGGGCCACTACCGATATCGTTGAGTCCAATGGATGCTACTTCCAAACGTCCCGGTCCAACATTCGGTAATTGATGGCTTCGGTTAGGTGATGGACTTTGATATTGTCCGATGAGTCCAGGTCGGCAATCGTGCGAGACAGTCGCAGGACTTTGTCGTGCGCTCTGGCGGAAAGCCCTAGTTCATTGACACTGACTTTAAGAATGTTCATACCGTCGGCGTTGAGCTTGCAATACTCTCGGATCTGACGACTGGACATCTGCGCGTTGTAGTTGATCGACGTACCCTGGAACCGTTCCAGTTGTGCCTTGCGAGCATTGACGACTTGTTCACGGATCTCGGCGCTGGATGTGCCGAGTTTTGTAGAAGACAACTCCTTGAACTCGGCTGCAGGGACTTCGACGTGAATGTCGACGCGATCCAGTAGCGGACCTGAAATTTTTCCCATGTAGCGTTCGATCTGCGGCGGACTACAGTTGCAGTCGCGACGAGGGTCACTCCGGTATCCGCAGGGGCACGGATTGAGAGCTGCAACGAGCATGAAGTCGCATGGGAACGTCGTCGATCGCATCGCGCGTGAGATCGTTACGATGCGATCTTCGAGTGGTTGCCGCAAGACTTCCAGTGTGCGGCGATTGAACTCAGGAAGTTCATCAAGAAACAAAACGCCGTTGTGGGCCATTGAAATTTCACCGGGCATTGGAATGCTTCCGCCTCCGACTAAACCCGATTCGCTGATGGTGTGGTGTGGTGAGCGGAATGGCCGCGTCGCCATCAGTGGTTGGCCTGCTTTGAGCCTTCCTGAGGCGCTGTAGATTCGCGTGGTCTGGATCGACTCGTCAGGCGATAGCTGTGGAAGCACGGTTGGAATTCGCTTGGCCAGCATCGTCTTTCCCGATCCAGGCGGTCCGAGCATCAACAGATTGTGAACTCCAGCTGCGGCGACGGTGATTGCGCGCTTGGCCATCTCCTGTCCTCGGACATCCGAGAAATCAATCTCGTATCGCGAGTACTCCTGAAACAGGTCGTCGATTCGAGATGGGGTGGGGTCGATTTCAAGTTGTCCCGAAAAGAACGCCGCCGCCTGAGCAAGCGAATTGACTGCAATGACTTCAAGATCTTCAACAACGGCGGCTTCGTAAGCGTTCTCTTCTGGAACAACGATTCCAAGAAAACCGGCTGCCTTGGCCGCGATCGCCATCGAGAGAACTCCCTTTGCTGGACGCGTGTGTCCCTCAAGCGCGAGTTCACCAACGACGGCGTATTGTTTAAGTCGATCCGATTGAAGCTGTCCGCTGCCGATCAGAATCCCCAGGGATATTGGAAGATCGAAAGAAGCGGCTTGTTTGGGCAGCTCGGCAGGAGCCAGATTGATCACCACTCGATCGGCCGGCCGTTGAAATCCAGAGTTAACCATCGCCCGCTCACAGCGGTGAGTGCTCTCGCGCACCGCGGCTTCGGGGAGTCCGACGAGGATTGTTTTGGGCATCGCCCTGGGCGAGACGTCGACCTCGACCTCGACCAGTTGGGCTTCGATACCCAGCAGTGAAAAAGTTCGCAGTTTGGCCAGTAGTCCTGAGCCGCGCCCCAGGTTTTGACTTTTGTCCGAGCTTGTGGATTGATCGTTCATTCGAGACTTCCTTGGTCACGTGGGTTGAGGCTTGTCACAACCGCAGGTCAGCAAGAACGTCCGCTGCTTCTGCGATGTGAATGTAAGTTGGCCGATCATCAGCCCGGTTCGCGATCTTCGCTTTTGATCTTTCTATTTGTATTTTTTGGCGATTCGTTTCGCTATCTCAGCGAACTCTTTCTTTGCTTTGGGAGGTCCGATGACTTCCGCGTCGTCCATCAGGCTGAGTACTCGAGGAAAGATCTCCAGCTTGTTGGATGACGGAACTGACAATTCGATGTCACCGTTCTTTAGTTCTTTGATCTTTTGGTCGGGATGCCAAGGATCCTCGGCGACAAAGTTCGCGGCCTTGGCTGCGATTCGGATTCGGAAATTTTGTGGCTTTCCGACGAAGATTCCCATCCCTTTGCCAACGAAGTCGTCCCAGTTCATGCCCTTGGGCATCTTGAACCAGGCGTCCTGAATCGTGGCCTTGCTGAATCGGTCGAGCTTGAGTGACCGCATTCGATTCTCGATGTCTTCCTCGGTCTCGTTGGGAATCTCGCATGCGCCGCAAACGATGTAGAGGCTGCTTTGAAAGAGCGCGATCGTGTACGGCTCGATCTTGCGAGTCTTTTTCGGTTTCCCGGGAGCTTGGTATTCGATCTCGACGATCCGATGTTCCATGATCGCACGGTTGATCGTCTTGATCATCCCGTGATGTTTTTCGTAGCTCTTGGTCGGGACGCCGAGAACGCGCAGGGTCCGAGAGTATTTTTTGTAGTGATCCAGAACGCCGGCAGGAACCTCTTCCTGGATTTTGTTCCAGAACGACTCGATGCCCATCCAAAATGGAGTGCCGGCCAGCGGATGCAGCATTTCACGACCCAGCGAAAGCGCTATCAGCTCGGTCGCTGAGAAACTGATCTTGGTCGTGGTCTTGGCACGCGGACCCAGTTTCCAAATCTTCCCGCGCTGTGAATCGTGTACGTCGACGTCGATTCCGGCGGCTTGGAGGGCTTCGAGGTCCCGGCGAATTGTTCGGGTGTGCAGTGACGTCAGTCCCAGTTCGTCTTTGATGTCGGCCTGAAGCTCAGCCAACGTTTTACCAAACCGCACCCGCTCCAAAATCTGGAGCACTTTGTGTTGTCGAATGAGTTGTTCGTTTCGCGCCATGTGGATTGTGCGTCGGTGCGTTGCCTAGGATATATGCCGATTGAATTATCTACTTTCCGGGTCCGGTCGCCAACCACCAGCGCGTCTAATAGGATGCATCGACAAGCACGGAAATCACAAGGGAAATCGGACCTAAACAATAAGCTGGGAAAGGAACTGCAATCCCGATTGAAACTTGTTACATTTTACGACCCCGAGAAGCACGCCAATGAATCCCGGTAGCCTTCAATTGTTCAGCTTTGAGACTTCAGAGAGTTAAAGAATGTCGAGAAAAAGACGTGCCGTTATTTGCTTGAGCGGCGGTATGGACTCAACTTCGTTGTTGCTTCGATTGCTTGCAGAGGGCCGGAAAGTCTTTGGGCTCAGTTTCGATTACGGTCAGAAGCATCGAATCGAACTTGATCGAATGAAAGCCAACATCGCTTACCTGCGCGAGAAAGAACTGGAGATCGATTCTCAGGTCCTGGATATGTCAAAGCTTGGCTCGCTGTTTCATTCAGCACTTACCGATTCGAATTGGAAAGTGCCCACGGGACATTATGAGCAGGAGAACATGAAGCAGACGGTCGTGCCCAATCGTAACGCGATTTTTTCGTCGATCGCGTATGGGTATGCGCTTTCGATCGCCGTTCAAGAAGACGCGGAGGTGGATTTTTGTCTCGGCGTCCACAGTGGAGATCACGCGATTTATCCCGATTGCCGACCGGAGTTTTACGAAGCGATTTTTGCAGCGTTCAAAATCGGAAATTGGGATTCCGAAAAAGTGTTCTTGAATGTGCCATATATCAACATGGACAAGACGCAGATCCTCCATGATGCCAATGACTCAATCGAGAAACTGGAGCTCGATTTCGATACCATTTTTCAGAACACTTGTACCGGTTATCAGCCCGACAAAGACGGCAAGTCGCACGGGCTGACTGGTGCTGACGTCGAGCGTATCCTGGCTTTTCACGCGTTCGGGCGGCCCGATCCGATTCAGTATCTACAGCCCTGGGACGAAGTCGTCGAGCAGGCTTTGAAGCTGGAGCGTCTTCACAAGAGCGACACCAACGCTTGAGCGACTCTCTGCTATGTAAGCAGTGTTGTTGCGTGGTGATACTTGCTTTGTTGCTGCCTGCGGTCGTCGATTAATGTTTGTGTTTTCTGGTCGCCAATTAGAATAGTAGTCTGGTAACGATGTTGATTGTTTAAAGCAGTCATGATTCTTAAATGCTTAATACGAGCGAAGACGTCCAAGGCGATTTGGTTACATGTCAGATTCTGAACCTCAATTTTCATCCAGAATCGATTGGATCAAAACGCCGTCGGTTTGGTTCAAGGTATCCGTCTTGCTTTTTCTGGCCCTTGGAGTCGCCTTTGCTGCGGCTCGAGCGTACAAGAACTACGCTGTGCCCGACGGTACGTTTGAGTTCTCGGATGCGGGGATGTCCGACTTTCACAACGGCGGCTACTATCCGTCGTTGGCATTTCGCGAAGGCGTCAATCCGTACTCTCTAGAGGTTTGTGACCAGTATCCTGTGAGCAGGCCGTCGGCATCTTATTCGCCGATCGTATTCATACTTCACATGCCATTCTCGTATTTGTCGTTGGGAGTTGCCGACGTCGTTTTTTTCGGTGTTAACCTCGCGTTGATTGGGCTGATCGCGTGGTTCGGTTTTTCCATGTCCGGTGTCAAACCACACTGGAGTCATTGGATCGGAATTTTGGGGCTGCTCGTGATCAGCCGCCCAGGTCACATTAGTTTGTACACGGGTTACTTCACGGCAATGTTGGTGATCGGGACGTTGATGGCGGTTCATTTCGCTGATCGCCGACCAGTGCTGGCGGGATTGGGGATGATGCTTGCGTCGGGAAAGCCGACTTATATTCTGCCGCTGATTGTTTTGATGCTTTGCCGACGCAACTTTAAAGCCGTTGTGATCGGGTTGGTGTTTTGTACGATTGCCGGAGTTGCTGGCTTGGGCTGGTTGTCGACCCATTCGAGCGTTGGCGACGTGCTGCAAGCCGTCCAAGAGGGGCAGTCGGCACACCATGATGATACAACCGAAGATCCGGTTAACACCTGGACGCGACTGGATCTGGTCGGCATAGTCTCCAAGATCATGGCGTGGAAGCCGGGCAACGGAATCTATTTCGCATCGATGCTGTTGCTACTTATTCCGCCTGGAATCATTTTGTGGAAGACTTCGCCGCTGGAGTCCAACCGAGGAGCCAACGGGCTGACCGGTATGATCGTGATGTTGGTCATTCTGATTTCGATCTATCATCATTCGTACGATTGTTTGCTTGTGGTGGTGGCTTGGATTGGAATCGCGTTTTTTGGCCATCGGATCCTGCCAGAGGCAAAACGTTTTGAAAGAAGGTTGTTGGTGGTGCTGTTGGGGATTCCAGCGATCAACTATTTTGCCACGATGAAATTCAGGGGGCTCTTTGAGATTGAGAATCAAACGCTCCTTTGGAACACGATCACTTCACTCAATGGAGCCTCGTTATTGGTGTCGCTGCTGATTCTGTTCGGGGTATCTGTCAGGATGATAAAGAAAGAACGACTCGCCGGCTTGTAAAACCTGATCCCAGCTTGCCTACGACGGCGCATCTGGAAGGTTTGATCGCTTCGCGCTGACCATATTTACCGCGAATGGAGGCAAATAACTCGATCAAGAACATTCGCGTTTATTAAGGTTCATCCGGCGTTGCGCCATGAACCTTTTGATAAATTCGTGTAATTCAAAGACGATACACCGGGAAAAAGTCCCTGCCGAGAACAAAAAATCACCCGCCGGCGTAGCCCCAAGAATCGGCCTAAAGACCGGAAAAAATAGCAAAACAGGCGCCCCGCTTAACCTGTAAATTGGCAATAACCTGCAAATAGCCAGTAAATACTTTAATTTACTGAAATTCTGTAACTTACTGCTTGTAAGCCGCCCGAGGTTCGTTATCATACAACAATATCAACCGAACGACTGAGAGTTGCTCCGGTGTTTTTAACCATTTCTAGGAGGAAGATAATGAAGAAGGTTCTTGTTACCTGCTTGTTTGCTTTAGCTGCTACTGCTGTAGCTGCTACTGCTCAGGCGGATTTAGTTGATGTGGCACTGATCGCGAACGGAGCCTCTGTCGAAGATGCTTCGGACGAGAATCGACCGGGGACACAGGCAATTGATGGCGTCATCACTAACTTCTGGGAAGACGTTTTTACTGACCGAGGCCCCACGTCGCCGGCGTTTATTGAGATCGCTCTTGGGCTCGACAGCTTGGCGGCTTCTCATGCTGATCAGGAGATCAGTGGGATCACCGTATTTCAACGACCTACCTGCTGCCCTGAGCGTCTGGCCAATTTTGATTTGATTCTCCTCGATGGAGCAACTTCGGCTGGTGGTAATGTCCTAGCAACCATTAGCAACAGTACTGTGATTCCGGATGATGGGATCGGGACGACGTTCGCTGTCCCACTTGTAACCGGTGCTACGCACCTACGCTTGCAAGATACTACCAATGGCGGTCTTGGTGGACGGCACTTCCACGTTGCTGAACTCGTAGTCACTGCGGACGCCATTGCCGCCGTTCCAGAGCCTTCTTCGTTGGCTTTTTTGGCGCTTGCCGGTTTGGGTCTTTTCACCCGTCGTCGCTAGAAGAACTTCGAGTTAGAACATCTTTGAAAGCCGCTTCTTCTGAAGCGGCTTTTTTATTTGCCCAGCAGGTAACGGCGATTGTCTCAGCAATCGGCTTTGGGGCAAAGTTGAAGTGAGTTAGTTTTGCGTGTGTTGTCGCAGCAAGCAATTGAGCTTGTGGAAGAAGTCGGCCTTTGCACCAGAACCCGATTAGCCGTCCCAGCCATCCAATTTCCTATAAATTTGGGGTTTTTTCTTCGGCAAATTCCCAAGAGCCTGTGCCATAATCAGGCCTGCGCACCAATTACTCACCTGGTCCGCTGCACCATTGTGAAAACAACCATCCGTACCATTTTTGTGAATGTCTGTCGCCAATGAATGTTTCTGTGTTGCGTCTTTTCCTGTTTTCTTTTTTGTTCTTCACTTCATCTAGCGCTGTCAATGCTCAGCTAGGTTTCAATTTCACATTTGACGATGTTGAAAACAGCACAGGTTTTGGCTTCGATGACCCGGTGGAGGGGCAAACTCGCCGCGATACGCTCACGGCGGTTGGCAATTACATTGGGACTGTGATAGACGACA
>CALJOA010000050.1 GCA_937981585.1 uncultured Pirellulaceae bacterium
AATAAATCCTTCTTCGAGGCTAAGCCAAATGCTGATTGCATTTCACCCCGAAATTTGCTGAGAAAGGAACCTTTGGTGAGCCGAAGCCTTAATTCACGGTACGAAAACGTCTTCTGGACACTTTGCAAATTGCTATGGAAAGAAGCGTGCAATCGCGGGTGGGGAGGAAAAAAGTTGGCTTGGTTGGCTGGAAGTAACACATTTGACTCTTACTAGTCACTCCCGAGCATATGCGGCAGTCCACAAAGCATTGAAGAACTGGATTCCCGCCCGCGGAGCAATGACGGTTGGTAGAAAACCACAAGCGCTTCGGTACCATTAAGAGTGCCAAGTAACGCTGTCCCAACTAGCTTTTTTTCCTGCGTTTGGGCTTTCCGCCATAGAAGGAATTGCCAGCGTCGATGATGAATCTTCCCCGGAACGCTTCTCGTCCGAGGAGCATCCTGAAGCCCATTTCGCTGCGGTCTGCAAGCGTCAACTCAACGGCTACGGTTCGATCCAGCAGCCGAATATTGGTGGAAATAACTGTGCGAATACTCGATTTTCCCGACGAGCTTCGGACTTCTCGGACGTCGATAACCTTGGCTTCTCCCATCTGAAAGAAATCGGGTTTTCTTTGTTTCGGATGAATCTTGAACCTGACGTATCGTTCCCCATTTTTGTCGAATTCTTCGATGTTGCTGGCGTGAAGCGACGATGAACGGGCGCCGCTATCGACCTTGGCTTTGATCCGCTCAATACCCAGGTCTGGAATCGCAACCCATTCGCGCCAGCCGATGACTGGCAAACTCCGAGAATCGTCCTTGCTCAATTTTGTAACTCTGTCTTTCAAGGATTTTTCCAACTGGCCATAGATCGTTGTTAGGTGGGACTGGCATGCATAGAGCCGTGATACAGTTGCGATCGCGTCAGTTATCCGGTTCTACCGACGGATTGATTGGGTTCTCCTTGGCGATTCCTCAACTGTTTTCCTCAACTGTTGTAACGCCGAAATAAAACGTTTGTCTATAATGAACATCTAACAATTTCAGGGCTTTTTTCTGGCTTACCATGATCAAACGAATTTTAGTCGCAGGCGGTGCAGGTTTTCTTGGCTCCCATCTCTGCGAACGACTTGTTGAAGATGGCCATGACGTTATTTGTCTGGACAACTTTTTCACGAGTCAAAAATCAAACGTTGAGCACCTACTCGACAAATCAAACTTTGAGCTTGTTCGCCACGATATCGTGTCGCCAATTCTGCTAGAAGTCGATGAGATCTACAATCTTGCCTGTCCAGCGGCGCCAGGCCACTACCAATACAATCCGATCAAGACGATGAAGATTTCGATCCTTGGTTCGATCAACCTGCTGGGAATGGCCAAGCGTTGCAATGCAAAGATTTTTCAAGCATCCACGAGCGAAGTCTACGGTGATCCGGAAGTCCATCCGCAACCCGAATCGTATCGAGGCTGCGTCAATCCGATCGGCGTTCGGGCGTGCTACGATGAAGGAAAACGCGCTGCGGAAACACTTTTCTTTGACTACCACCGAATGAACAAGACGAACATTCGGGTTTGTCGAATCTTCAACACCTACGGACCTCGAATGCATCCGTTTGACGGCCGGGTGGTAAGTAACTTTATCCGCCAAGCCCTCAGCGGCGAAGACATCACGATTTTCGGCGACGGTTCCCAGACTCGGTCCTTCTGTTATCGGGACGATTTGGTCGAGGGGTTCATTCGTTTGATGGCCGCGCCCGACGACGTCGTTGGACCGATCAATCTGGGAAATCCGGGCGAGTATTCGATCAAGGAACTCGCTGAACTGACAGTTGAGTTGGTTGGCAACAACAACAAGTTGATCTACCAGCCGCTACCACCCGATGACCCCACTCGCCGCCAACCGGATATTACCCTGGCGAAAAAGCATCTTGACTGGGAACCGAAAATCCCACTGCGAGAAGGTTTAGAGAAGACGATCGCGTGGTTCAAGACGATCAATCCGGAAGACTATCGTCCGCCGACCCCAAATTTCTAGATGGTAATTGGTTCTCTTTCTGTCTGAATTGACGGTGAAACGCGAGCGAGCATTGTCAGGCAAAACGAACACAATTTACGACTGCATCGTGGTAGGTTTCGGAGGAGTAGGCAGCGCCGCGCTGCGAGAAGCCGCCAAACACGGCTGGAGCGTGCTTGGTATCGACCGGTTTGGTCCAGCCCATGACCGAGGCAGTTCGCATGGCCGAACGCGATTGATCCGCCGCGCCTATTTTGAGCATCCCAGTTATGTCCCGCTTGCCGAGCGGGCATTTGAAATGTGGGATGAGTTGAACAAACGCCATCGGACCTCTCCGAAAATTAAAGAGTTGATTACACCGACTGGCTTGCTTCAAATCGGCAATCCCGATAGCGAAGTGATTCAGGGAGTAAAGCGAAGTGCAGATCAGCATTCACTTGCAATCGAGCAGTTTAATGCTGAGGAGATAAAACGCAGGCTGCCGATACTCAAGGTTAAACCACATCATGTCGGGTTGTTCGAACCTGACGCAGCTTTTTTGCGCGTCGAGATGTGTGTCACCGCGATGGTTGATCAAGCCGTTAAACACGGGGCCGAGATTGTCTCCAACACGGTGGTGCAAAACTGGAACGTCGGTGACGACGGGATCTGTAACGTGGCGACGGATGCCGGAAAGTTTCAAGCTCATCGATTGATCATTGCAGCAGGCGCCTGGAATCCGCAGCTTCTTCCAGATTTGAATCTTGGACTAAAGGTCGTACAGAAACAGCAGCACTGGTTTCAACTGGATCGTGTCGATCACAAAATTGAAAACCAGTTTCCCTGTTTCCTTGTCGAGCAAGACAACGGTGACTGCTTTTATGGCGTACCCGAAATAGACTATCTCGGTCTAAAGGTCTGTGAGCACACTGGCGGCAAACCGATTGCTGGCCCAAGTGAGCTTGATCGCGGACTCGATCAAACCGCCCTCGCCCGCAACGAAGCATTCATGCAAGAGCACCTCGAGCATGGCCGAAGACGGCTCGTTCATCACAGTAACTGCATGTACACCATGTCGCCCGATGGTCATTTTTTCGCCGACTATTACCCCGGTCATGCCAATGTTGTGTTTGCGGCTGGGCTCTCGGGCCACGGGTTCAAGTTCACACCGGTGCTGGGAAAACACCTTGTAGACTTGCTCAACGGTCAGTGTGAGCCGGAATTCGATTTTTTGAAGATCGCTGGTCGAGTTTAGTTCGATTGCGAAAAAATGGTTCCAATGTCACAATCGGGGCTTATCACGTTGAACTTAGATGAGGGATTTCAGTGACGAAGGATCGTAAAGCAGATGTGGTCGTGATCGGCTCGGGCCCTGGCGGCGAAGGCGCGGCGATGCAATTGGCCAAGGGTGGCAAGAACGTCATCCTGGTTGAGCGTTATGAGAAAATCGGCGGCGGTTGCACGCACTGGGGAACTATTCCAAGCAAGGCGCTGCGTTTCGCGATCTACCGCCTGACCGAAGCTTTGAATAACCCATTGCTTCAGGCCTGTGGCGTGTCGGTCAAACCTTCGGTCGCGGAATTGACCAAGTCAGCCAATCAAGTGATCGCCAGTCAGGAATCGATGCGGCGAAAGTTTTACGGGCGCAACGATGTTGAAGTCGTCCATGGCCATGCGAAGTTTGTGGATGCCAATACGGTTTCCGTTGACGGCGAGCAAACGATTAAAGCCGATCATGTTGTGATGGCTGTTGGGTCACGTCCCTATCGTCCTGCCGGAATTGATTTTGATCATCCGCGAATCTACGACAGCGACACGATCCTCAAACTCGAACACAAGCCCCATTCGATGACCGTATTGGGTGCCGGTGTGATCGGCTGCGAATACGCCTCGATGTTTAGAAACCTGTCTGTCAAAATCAATCTCGTCAACAGCCGCGATGAACTGCTGGATTTTCTCGATGACGAGATCAGCGTGGCGCTCAGTTATCACATGCGCGAGCGAGGCGTTGTCATTCGCCACAACGAAAGCTACGAGCGCATCGAGCCGGTCGAAGACGGGGTGATTGCTCACTTAAATAGCGGCAAACAGCTCAAAACCGATATTATGCTGTGGGCGACCGGTCGTACCGGAAACACCCAGTCGCTTGGTTTGGAGGCCGTCGGGTTGGAGGCCGACAGTCGAGGTTACGTGGCCGTCAATAAGCAATTCCAAACCGCCGTTGAGAACATCTACGCGGTGGGCGATGTCGTCGGTTTTCCGTCACTCGCCAGCGCGGCTTACACGCAGGGTCGCGCCGCGGCGATGAGTATTCTTGGTAACAACGATGAAGAATTTGGTTTGGCCCAGGAAATTCCGTCAGGAATTTATACCAGCCCTGAGATCAGCTGCATCGGCAAGACGGAAAAGGAGCTTACCGAAGCCAAGGTGCCATACGAGGTCGGGCTGGCACATTTCAAAAGTCTGGCCCGCGCTCAAATCATCGGCCAGGAAGTCGGGATGTTGAAGATCCTGTTCCATCGCGAAACGTTGGAGCTGCTGGGTATTCATTGCTTTGGCAGCAGCGCCTCGGAGATTATTCACATTGGTCAGGCGGTCATGTCACAGGAAGGTAACGCCAATAGCATCAAGTACTTTACCGAGGCGACGTTTAACTATCCGACAATGGCCGAGGCGTACCGAGTGGCGGCCCTCAATGGACTAAATCGTCTGTTTTGAGGCGAATGCTAGTGCTTTGTTACAGCTTAATTTTAGGATGAGCCGTTTTGCAGCTCTAGCTTGACGGCGAGTCCACTCGCCAAGGCAACGAACCAGTTGTTGGCGGTGGCGGAACAACGCTTTTTGGTGTTGGCAACTCGGGAGTTTTTATTTCTGGCACCACTTGTGGCGGAGTGTACGTTCCCGGCGAGTTGACGCTGGGAGTTATAGTTTCAGCCGGCGTGATGCTGCCAGTTTGACCCGCCTCGGCTGGCAGATAGGAATCGTAAACGGGTGTCGATTCGTAAACGTTTGGTTGTTCGGTCGCTGTCGGTTCTTTTGCCTCGGCTTCTTTGGGCTCTTCTGGTTCGACCAGGCTCCATTTGTAGGCACAATGCGGGCACTCGTACTTGCCCTTTGAAAGCTTGGTCACCAATCGAGTTTTGGATGTTCCCGGAGGGCAGCACTTTTTCCAAGGAAGTCGAACTGGAGGGATGCAAACCGGTTTCTGTTCTGTCTTAAAATAGGTTTTGGTGATTTTGCTTTTATCAAGCTCCAATTTGCAGATGTCGCCTTCGCATTTTGGGCATTGAGCGGAGCTGCAAGACGATCGCTTGCAGATTCCACATCCTTTGAACACGTTGCAGCCTTTACATCCCGTTTTGCGACATCCACATCGGGCGGCAGGAGCAGGAGTCGGTGTACAGCTTGAGCAGGATGCCGGCTGACCGCATCCGCATCCAGACGCTGCGGGGTGGCTATAAACCTGCTGAGAATCATAAATTGGTTGTGGATCGTAAATTGGTTGTGGATCGTAAACTGCCTGAGGATCGTAGATTGGCTGTGTAGCTTCTTGCACAGTGGCAGCAGCTGCCTGTGCCCCATCAATTTGCAACGGGGCGGCAGAAAGTACTGCCGACCAGATGCAAGAGAGAGTCAAAACGACTGAGAACATCAGGGACATTTTCAAGCTGATTCGAATTTTCATAATAACACTAACTTGGTTGCTACTTTTAGTTGTTGTTTTGACCGATGTTGTGCAATTGGGAATGACTTGCGGATGTTCTTTGACCCGGCTCGAGCAGTCGCTTACCCAAAAACGAGTTTGACACTAGAAATCAACCATGATTCGAGCACCAAAGATTTCATAGTCGCCGAATCCCCCTGGACCACTTTCAATCTCACCATTGATGTAGTTGAATTGCATCCGGGCATAAGCGTTCCAGTACCAGTTGACTCCAAGGGTCCAAGCGGTTCCGTCTCCTCCGTTGACGTCCGAGTCATTGAAGTTGGCCCACGAGTAGCGTAACGCAGTTTCCCAGGCACCCCAGCCGCTTAATGTTTGATCGTCGCGACCACGAGCCAGGAAGAAGTTCTCAAATGGCTTCAAACGATCCAGCGTACCGGTCTTGCGATTCCAGGGATGGTGCTCGCCGGTCCAGAGGTAAGATGCTTGAACATAGCCTCCGTCGAATTCTACATCGGGCCCCACGGCCGCAATTCGATCTACACCGGCTCGCATGTATTCACCATTGATGTGAAATGCCCCAAGGTTAAGAGCCGATTCGAGGCCCAGGATCGCAGTCTCATCCGCTCCGGCGATTCGACCAGTGTCCAGCCAACGACCGCTGCTGCGAGCTTCGGGGCGAGTCCGATATCGCGCCTGATTGTTTTCTGAGCCCACGCCACCATCTACGACACCCATTGAACCGGCGATCGCCAAGTGGGCGTATCCACGTCCACCCGAAGACTCGTCATACCACGCCGTTCGAGCCAGTCGACCAGCGATTTCAAGCTGATAGTCATCGTCAACCCAGCCCGCACCTGTTTGAGTTAGCTGTTGATTCCAAACACCGTAACGCCAGTTCCAGCCCAGATCTTCCGTAATACCGTTGGCCGAAACACCCAGTCGTCGTGAATCCTGATTCAACGCTTCGACAACGAAAGGTCGTTCGATGAATACATTGTGACGACTGCTGTTGAGGTGATCCAAGCCATAAGGCCGCTTGTGGTTACCAATGATGACGGTTTGAAGAATCGGAACATGCTTAAATCCGATAAACACATCGCGGTACGAGGGATCCTCGCCACCAGCGAACTCTCCTTCGTACTTGTAGAACATGTTATCATTGAGATCGCCCTTGATACCGATTCGAACGCGACGAAACGTAACTCTATCCTGAGGGTTTCCACCCTCAAGCGGAAAAATCGTTTGGTCTACTTTGGGGAACGCCCAATAGTCCAAGTGGATTCGTCCGTAAAATTGCATTTTCGGTGTCTTGTGACTGTGAAAAAGTAATCCTGGTAGAGAGCCAGAGACTTTGTCGATCGCTTTTTCTTGATCTTCGAGGTCTTCTTCGATCGATTCGAATCGCTCTTCGAATTCCTCCAGAGTCTCAGACTGTTCTTCTGAATCCTCAGGTTCATCGAGCTTGTTTTCGACATCATCTTCAAGCTCTCGAATCCGAAGCTCAAGTCGCTCGACTTGCTTGGATAGCTTATCAGTAAGCGTGATCAACGCGGCATCAGCATCCTCACCGTCTTCGGCTTCATCATCGTCCTGGTAGGTCTTGAATGATGCCGGAGAAACCGGAATGGTTGATGAAGAGTTCCAGTTCGGTTGGTAGCTTGGCACAGTTTGCGCTGAGCAGTTGCTTGAAACCAATCCAACCACAATGAAGATTGGTAGAGCGAGTTTGGATAGCATGTCGTTGATCCAGAGATTTTAAAGTCGATGATCTATGTGTCGAATCGGAGAATCGTTGCAAACAGATCACAGGATCATGGCCATTACGCTCGTTTTTTTCGCGTCTAGCAGAACTAGCCGTAAAGGCGCAAAAGTTTAACGCGCTGATGCCGCAAAAGGTTTCCTAACCGTTATGTTTTAAAGCGGCCAAGTCGGTCAATCGGTGCCCCCCCCCCCGCTCATGAAAGGCGAGATTTTCCGGGGCTTTTCCTGAGATGTTGCGATCGGAATAATCCCACTCAACTGGAGGGTTGCTTTGGGTCGACAAGAGACGTTGGCTGCATGGGTCAGTCATTACAATTAAGGTGAACGGCATCAATCCCGAGCCGGTTGGAGCTTGTCGAGAAGCAAGGTGATTGTGCACCAAATCTTTAGCGTTAGGGCGCAAGCCTTAAGGTGTTTCGATAGACGGAGAACTCGACCGGACCGGACGGCTTGCGCCGTTCCGCTACAGTGAATACGTTGAATACTCTTCTCTATCTAACCTAGCGATTGATGCCAGGCGTAGGCACTGATCTCAGGTAATCGGGCTTATGGCCGCTTAAGGCTTGGCTACAAACTGAGCACGTGCCGAAAGGTAATTCTGTAGAACGGGCACTCTTGATGCGCTCGACAAAAGTGGTGGGATAGGCTTCCAGCCTGTCATCCCTAACTAAGACGGTTTTGACAGGCTGGAAGCCTATCCCA
>CALJOA010000051.1 GCA_937981585.1 uncultured Pirellulaceae bacterium
TTGCTCGCCTTCTTTTCTTTTGACTTGGCAGCAGGCTTCTCATTTTTCTCTGGCTCAGGTTCCTCTACTTTTGGCGGCTTAGGAGGCTCAATCGGCTCAAGAATCTTCTTGCCGCGTTTAGGGAATCGGCTCTTGGCATCAGAATTGATCTTTAGAAGCTTGTCGCGAACCGCGGTTTTGCTGGGCGAGCTAAAAAATTCAACGGCCAATTGATGGGTCAAGTTGAAAAACTCGGCGCCTTTGGCTTTGGGAATCGTTCGCTCCAATCCTGATACTTTGCCTTTAGCTGCTTCTTCGCGTGTCACAATTCCCAAGACGTAAAACAGGCTCATCATGGCTTCGTCGAGTGGAATTGAATGGCCACCAAGACCATTTTGCGCCACATGCGAAACGACAAACGGCGAGACACCACGGCATTTTTGAAACGTCTGGACGGCTTTGCTAAGATTCTCTTTGCGCAGAAAATCCAGATCGAACTGGTAGTAGTGTTCGAAAACTCCTTGAAGCGTTTTCTTCACACTCGCTCCGGCGGCCGTCGGATCGCTAAGTCGTTTGGTGACCTCAGACAGTTCGGCAACCGTTGTGACTCGAATTTCATTCCAGTCAAAGTAGTTCTCTTGCAACTTCGCAAAAGCATCATCGGCCGACTCGAAAGTCGAGTTCTCGAGGCAACAACCATAGATCAGGTGCTCAAGCACCGTGCGATTAGAAGGGGACGCGATAACCTGATAGTTCTTTTTGACAAACTTGTGCAGCTTGGTGATCAGATCAGCTCGTTGTTTGGCAGACATGTATTCTCTTTGGGGTCGTTGACCGTTTGTTGGGTTAATTGGTTTGAGGGAAAATTCGGCGTTGTTGCTGGGCGGAATTCGGCTCAACTGGATGACAAATAAAAATGCCTGCTGAATCAGCTTGGTTGATCGTTTGGAGTATCACCGGCTTCTGGGACTGGCTGATCGGGCAAGCCTGATTGCCCATTGGCTTGAGCATCTACTTCAGCTGATTCTGCCTCGGTGGATTCTGCTTCAGATTCGTTTTCCTTGGGCAACACCTCGTCCAAAATTCGAGTTACCAGCATCGCGTGTTTCAGTCCTTCGTCGAGGACAAATTCGATACGCGGGGTGTATTTGGTATCGATTCGTTTGCCGACCTTTTGCTGAAGATAGCCGGCTGAATTCTGCAGGCCACGCAGACAGAGATTCTGCTTGGTTTCGTCGCCCATGACAGAGACATTGACTTTAGCCAGACGCATGTCGGGCGAGACCTCCACCAGCGTAACGGTGACGTCGCTGATGCGAGGGTCTTTGAGTTCCGCGATGATTGCCATGCTGACAACTTCGCGAATCGCCTGTGCGGCTTTCAAGACTCTGCGGGAACTCATTGATGACCTAAACTATGAAAAAGTAATAAAACAGAAGTATAAAAATCGAATACTAAATCAGACTACAACGTTCGTGCGATCTCTTCGATTTTGTATGCTTCAAGCGTATCACCTTCCTTGATGTCATTGAACTTCTCGAGCTTGATACCACATTCCATGCCTCGCTGGACTTCCTTGGCATCGTCTTTCTCGCGTTTGAGCGATTCAATTGGATAGTCGCCAATCACCGTTTGGTCACGAATCACTCTCATGCGACACTCGCGTTGAATCGAGCCACGCATCACTCGGCAACCAGCGATCATGCCGGTCTTGCTGACGCTGAAGGTCTTGAGGACCATGGCCATACCAACCTCGACAACGTTTTCCTCTGGTTTCAAACGTCCTTCGAGCGTGGCTTTTAGGTCATCGGTGATTTTGTAGATCACGTCGTATCGACGAATCTCAACACCGACTTCATCGGCCAACGAACGGGCATCCTCGTTGGCAACGACGTTGAAGCAAACAATGACGGCTTTGGACGCATCAGCCAGTCGGACATCACCAACGGTGACACCACCGGCGAGCGCCTGGAGAATTTTGATTTCGACCTCGGGGTGCGAAATCTTGCCTAGCTCTTTTTGAATCGCTTCGATCGAGCCTTTCACGTCGGCACGAATGATCAGGTTAAGCGTAACCATGTCGTCCGAGTTGCGGGAAAGATTACCCGACTCCATCATTTGCATGAAATCTTCAAGCGACGTTTCGACCGAACGACTGCCGACCTGGGCGACCTTGCCACGATGCTGCCGTGTCTCCGCGATCTGACGCGCTTTGGCGACGTCATCGACGACATAAAATTTATCGCCAGCACCGGGAGCGACATCGAGACCGGTCAAGTTAACGGGCGTCGATGGCTCGGCGGTCTTGAGCTTCTTCTTTGGATGCAACGTGTCGTGCATCGCTTTGACTTTTCCAAACGCTCCGCCACAAACGACGATGTCACCAACCTTGAGCGTACCGCCTTGCACCATCATTTTGGCGACGACACCTCGGTCAGCTTGGTGTTCGGCCTCCAAACATGTTCCGAACGCTTCGCGGTCGTGATTGGCTTTGTACTCGTGAAGTTCAGCAGTAACGAGAATCGTTTCAAGCAAATTATCGAGACCGGTGCCCGCAATGGCACTGGTCTGAATCACCTCGGTATCGCCGCCCCATTCACTGGGTAATAGTTCGTGGGTCGCCAGGTCCTGCAACGCTTTGTCGGCAGTGATGCCAGGCAAGTCGATTTTGTTGAGGGCAACGATGATCGGAACCTCGGCTGCCTTGGCGTGACTGATCGCTTCTTCGGTTTGCGGCATGATGCCGTCATCGGCCGCGACCACCAAAACTGCGATGTCGGTGACGTTGGCACCACGAGCTCGCATCTCAGTGAACGCTTCGTGACCCGGTGTATCGACAAACGCGATTTTCTGGTCGCCTTTGGTAATTTCATACGCCCTGATGTGCTGCGTGATTCCGCCAGCTTCGCCCGATACGACATCGATACCAATCAATGCGTCCAGCAACGATGTTTTCCCGTGATCAACGTGACCAAGAAACGTGACGATCGGTGCACGCGGGGAAAGCGAATCAGGATCTTCATTAGCCGAATCAAAATTCGCAACCATCTCGTCTTCGAGCGATTGGGCTTCCCTGATCTCAAGCTGCACGTCGAAGTGCTCGACGAGCAAATCAACCATTTCATCGGGTAGATCCGAGTTGATGGTTCGATTGGATTCGTCGCCGAATTGCTTGATCGTCAACAAAACCTGAATCGACGATACACCAGCGGCTTCGGAAAATTCGCGAACCGAACATGGCAACTGAAGAACAACACTGTCTTTTCGTGGAGCAGCCGTGTTGGTTTTGGGGCCAGACCGACGCGAGGCACCAGGTCGGCGGAAATTTCGATTGGGTCGACGGTTGGGCCGTGAACCCATCATAGCGCGCCCAGAGCCAGCACGACGGACCGATGATCCGCGACCCTTGCCGTCTTCGCCGTCGGCAGTTCCGTCGCCTTTGCCTTTTCCTTTGCCCTTCTTTTTCGAATTGGTCAGGTGCTCAAGTGGAGCAATTCCGCCGCCAGATTTGGCGCTCTTGATGGCGTCTTGTGGCAGCGCGATATCAGGCTTTTGAACCTTCTCTCCTGGCGTCTTTGCACCCGCGGTAGGCTGTTTGACCTCCGGCATAGCGGCAAGACGAATGTTGGCTTGTCCTTTACGACGAGGCTCTTTCTTTTCGGAGCTAGAACCTGAACCACCCGAAGGTTGATCGAGATTGCGTAGCGGTTGCTGACGAAAGCCTGATCGACGAGGCGGAGTCGGAGCCAAAGGGGTTCTTGGCTGTTGAGGATCTGGCGTACGCTTGCGAGTAGGCCCGGTGGGTGCAGATGGAACAGGCGGTGCTGGCTTTTCTTCTAATTTGCCTCGCATCCGGTCGAGCAAACTGCCAGACTTACCTTTGGACTTAGCTTCCTGTGAAGCCGTCGATGTTGGCGATTCAGCTTCGTCGACTGGAGCCTCGAGTTCTGCCTCAGGCTCAGCGGGAGACTCAGGGGGAGACACTGGGGCTTCCTCAACCGGCGTCTCTTCGACTGTGGCTTTTGCCTGCGGAGTAACGATCTCGCCAATCTTCTTCTTAGAAGGCGCAGGGCGAAATGGAGCAGGGCGGACGGGGACGTTTTCCTCAACCGGTTCGGCAACAGCGCCACCGCCACCGTCCATGAATGCTTTGATCGCGGTGACTTCGTCATCGTTGAGACTGGCTAGCGCAGAGCCTTTACCCTTGATATCTGCCTTCTCGCAAATATCAAGTAATTGCTTGTTATCAAGCCCTAGTTCTTTAGCAAACGCGTAGATGCGTACGGGCACGTGGAGTGACCTTCCTTAATTGGCGAAAACTGTCGTTTCCGCAGACACAAATTGTTCTACATAAATCGTCCTTTAAGCCTAAATGAAGTTAATCGCCCAACGCTGAAGTCGGTCGATTGAACCTGGCAGAGACACGGTTTTGTACTCGATATATTTCATCGGAACCCAACTCGGGATCCGTCAACTTTTTACCCCTTTGCCGACTCAGAACCATCATCATCAATGGCGTCGGTCGGATTTTCCGAAGCCCCCGAATCGGTCTCGGCGACGGACTCAGAAGCTGCATCGCCTTCCGTGGCTTGGGCGGCTTTGGCTGCTGCTTCGGCCGCGGCCGCTTTCTTGGCCGCTGCTTCGGCCTGGGCGGCTTCAGCTGCAGCGAGTACCATCGCGGCTTTTTTGGCTCGCTTGGCTTCCGCATCACGAATCTCAGCCTCTTGAGCAAGCACGTCGGCTTGCTCGACAATGGCGTCGACCTGTTCTTCGGTCAGGCCACCCATTTCCATTAAATCTGGAGGCTCGATAACAGACAGATCATCGTATGACAAATAGCCCTCTCCCACCAGACTATTTGCAAGATCTTCGTCAACTCCTTCGAGTTGAACATAGCCCTGGACGGCTCTGTCGATTTGCTGCTCGAGTTCGGCTTGGGTCATGATCTCAATGTCCCAGGAGCACAATTTACTGGCCAAACGCACGTTTTGACCGCGTTTTCCGATCGCCAGTGAAAGCTGATCCTCCCGGACCAAGACGATCGCGCGACCCATCATGTGACACAAAATGACTTCGTCGACCTCTGCCGGCTGTAGTGCGTTGGGGATCATATTGATCGGATCTTCATCAAATCGAACGATGTCGATTCGCTCTCCAGCAAGTTCATCGATGACCATCTTGATTCGATTGCCTCGAACACCGACACACGCTCCAACACAATCGACTTTTGAATCAATGCTGCTGACGGCAACCTTGGAGCGATAACCTGGTTCGCGGGAGATCGCGTTGATCGAGATCACACCATCGGCGATCTCAGGAATTTCGGATTCGAAAAGCCGTTTGACAAAGATCGGACGGGTTCGGCTGAGTACGACTTTGACGCGGCTGCCTTGAGCCTTGACCTCGGTGACTAAAGCGCGAATCCGCTCGTTGGGTTGATGCGACTCGCCAGGAATTTGCTCGCTCCGCGGCAGGATTGCCTCAACGCTTCCCAGTGTCACCGTTGTGACCCGGCCTTCGTTTCGGTGAACCGTTCCGGTCACCACGTCGTTGATGATCTCGTTGAACTCGTCGATTTGCGAATCACGTTCGGCTTCGCGAACCTTCTGGATGATTACCTGCTTGGCTGTCTGGGCACCGATCCGGCCGATCACTTCTTCATAATCCAATTCGTCTTGACCGCAGCGACCGGCGATCGTGCCTGTATCACGCTCAATGATAAATTCGATATCGGCTTCTTCGCCAAAGTGTTTTCGCGCAGCGGATACCAGCGCCGACTCAATCGCGACGAAAACAATCTCCTTCTGGATGTTTTTCTCGCGATGAAGTGAATCAACAATTCGCAATACTTCGCTGGCATTCATAGTTAGTTATCTTTCACCAAATTTTTGCCCGTTTCCGGGTCGAACCAAACGACTCGCTGCAGATCAACAATCAGCTTCACCTCATCTCCAACCTGAAGACTTGTATCAGCTTCGTGTCGAACCAAGATCTCTGAGTCAGCTCGATTCTCGCTTTCCAAATTGTCATCGTTACCAACAGATGCAGCCAACATGGTGCACTCGCCGAGCCGATCGACTTGAGTCAATCTGACACTCAACGAACCACCGAGCGAATCACTCAGCGCCGCAGTTTGACCCATGACTTTGACGTCATGGGCCCGAAACCCCAGCACAACATTTTGCTTGGAACCACTGGTCACGCCTGCACGATTGAGACTGTTTTTTGCGGCCTCAAACCCGGGCATACCCGCAGTCCATCGGATTTCAACATCACCACAACGATGTTCAAACCCAATCGCTTCATCTGTTTGCATTACTGTTCCCCGACAACAATTCATCGGCACATTGCCAACGAACGTTGCAACGAACAGGTTGGCAGGCTGCTGGTAAACTTCCAGCGGCGTGCCAACTTGCAACACCCTTCCTTCGTTCATCACGGCGATCCGATCACCGAGCGCCATCGCTTCGACTTGGTCGTGCGTGACGTAAATCATCGTCGCCTGTAAATCACTATGTAGTTGTTTAAGTTCACGACGCATTTGGAGTCGAAGATTTGCATCGAGGTTCGAAAGCGGTTCATCCAACAAAAATGCCGCCGGATTCCGCACAATCGCACGCCCTAAAGCGACACGTTGGCGTTCACCGCCGGACAACTGGTGCGACCTTCGTTTGAGCAAATTTTCGATGCCCAAACTTTCGGCCGCTCGTCGAACCTTGATGTCAATCTCATGTTGCAGTTGAGCAAGCTCCGCTGCACGTTGAGGTCGAAATATCTTTCTTAAACCACGAGCAAGTACCCCGCCGCCAAAAATTCCAATTCCACTTCGCAAACTCAAACCGAACTTCAAATTCTCATACACCGACATTTGCGGGTACAAGGCAAAGTTCTGAAACACCATCGCGATGTTGCGATCCTTGGGAGCAACGTGATTGACCACATCGTTTCCAATTTTCACTTCACCGGAAGCATTCGTTTCCAGTCCCGCAATCAGCCGCAACGTCGTGGACTTGCCACAACCGCTGGGCCCAACGAGAACAAAAAACTCTCGATCTTCAATTTCCAGACTGACCTGGTCTACGGCATTCTTGTCAGCCCCCGGAAATCGTTTTGACACATTCTCCAGAGACAAGTTCGCCATCAGTTAATTCACCGTGGCTGCCATC
The DNA here is from genome assembly GCA_937981585.1 of uncultured Pirellulaceae bacterium. GTDB lineage: Bacteria > Planctomycetota > Planctomycetia > Pirellulales > Pirellulaceae > Mariniblastus. Next base: position 7,146 of record CALJOA010000051.1, read on the forward strand.
GCCAATCAAGCGTCGTCGCAACGCAATTTGAGCAACCTCAAGAGTATCCCGAGGCGCAGGAATCACTTCAAAAATCGAACAATCGAATATTTCAGGATACCGCCAAGCGGTTTTTTAGTCAACGGAACAACCCGAAACTTGGGTAGAGAATAAGCCGCTTGGTGGGGAGAAAAGACGTTTTGGGACGAGAACCGCCAATTTGTTTGGTGGCCAAAAATCCCTCATCTAGCGGGCGTGAGTGAAGATTCCGTTGTTTTCTTCGGCTATTGTGCGCATCGTCTCGCGACCAAAGTTGGAGCCAAGCAGGATCGTGTGGATCGGAGTCAAGCGTTTAATGCCATCTGGACCCTTTCGCAGCCGGTTCCACTCTCTGAGGCCAAACATGGTATTGTCCCGCAATTCACCGTCAGAAAGAAAGTAAATCGCATCGGGCTTTTTCCTCAACGCCAGCCTGATTGAGGTGCCTGGCCGAGTCCCGGCAAACGGCACTTGATCGCTTAGCCAGTTCCGGATCCGTCGCTTGTTCTCCTTCGTCGCAGCGATCAGTTTTTGATCCGTCGGAGCCCCAAACATCACGTAGTTTCGATCATTGTACAAAAGCACGAGAAACTTCTGTTTTCGGTCAAGCTGATCCAGCGTATCAAGCAGTTCATTGACCGCCTGCTCCCACCGAGAAAGCTGCCCTAAGCTCGTACCTGAATACTGGGCCATACTGCTGGAGCGATCAATTACAAACACAAAATCAGAACCGTAGGATTTGGTTCCAAAGAACTCGGTGGACTCTGACGCATCGTGCGGGCCGTGGTCGGTTCCGGCGATCGACTCGGATGAAAACTCTGGAAGACCAGTCATAACAAACGGGTCAGCTGTATCATAGAGATCAGGCAACGCGGCTTGATCACTCAATTCAACTGTCGGCAATTCGGATTCGAGAAGCTCAGTTGCCTCCATCGATTCAAGAGAATCTTCAATCGTTAGCTCTTCAAAAGTGATATCCGCGACCATCATTTCGCCGGGATTTTCAGTTTCAGCAAACTCAAGAAATATCGAACCGTCGTGCTGAGCAACGTAAGTGCAAGTTGCCAGCACCAAAAGCAACGCAAGATGGACAATGAAGCTCATCAACCAGCTGGGCAACATCATCAACGCAGCAAACAAGCCTCGGTTTGGCTCCCATGATTCATCATTGTCAAAATCTAATGATGAACTGTCTTTTGAATTGACATTCGCTTGAGCCGAATCGGCAGCACCTGGATCTGGTTGAGATTGCTGACGTTTAACAACGCGCAGCGGTGCCAACACCTCCAGCTTTGGAAGCACTCCCGTCAACGGCCCATCGTCATCCATCCAAATTGCCTTTCCTCGCCTGCCCGTCTGAGCCATTACGACTCAGGGTGTTCTCTCAACGATTATCGGCACGGAAGTCGGTTATTCAACTCAAAACCTGGATTTGGGATGATTCTCAGGGCAAGTGTTGGCAAACTCGCAGAGCCTCAATCGGTCACTTGGGGAAATTCCGGCATTGACCGCCGATACGTTGACTGAATCTACGCTAAGGCGATTCAAAGCCGGCGCTGTGGTCGAATTCACTGGATGGGATTGGCTGGGATTCACTGGGTGGCTGGGGTCGAATTCACTGGGAGGCTGGGTGGGAACACTGGGTGGCTGGGTTAATTCATTGGGTGGCTGGGGTCGGATCGCGAGGTAACGAGCGAGGAGCCCCCAGATCATGAGGTTCGTCTGGCTGTGAAACTATGAAAACTGGGGGCTCGACCACCAGCCACCCAAAGCATGGAACCAGCCAAACCACAGCCCAAACTGAACTACATTCAATTGATTTTCGTTTTTCGGAAACAGTCACCCTAGCCGGCAGTTTCACTTGATACGTAGCAGTGCTTAGTTCGTTTGCGCTTCGAAGGACAATCATCGATTCGCTGGCAAAGTGTTTTTTGATCGCAATCAATGTGCTGGGTGGGTGGCTGGGGTTGGATCGCGAGGTAACGAGCGAGAAGCCCCCAGATCGTGAGGTTCGTCTGGCTGTGAAACTATGAAAGCTCGGGGCTCGCTTATGCTCGACCACCAGCCACCCAAAGCATGGAACCAGCCAAACCACAGCCCGAACTGAACTACACCCGAAATCCTGAACCAACCACGCACCGAAACTTGAATTGAGCTAGCGGTGTTCGTATTGCTCTGCTGTCGGCGTTGTTCGTATACTCCGCCGCTCTAGAAAACTAGTTCCAAGCCACGTTCAGTGTGCCCTCGGAGATCGCAATGCAGACAGGAATCGCAAGAAAATCCTTGACCCTCATTTTGGCAATCGCTGCCTGCTCGGTCATCGCTCGGCATTCAGACAGCTTGGCCTTGGCCCAGTCAACGAACGTCGAAAGCCGGCAAACCCCGGCTCCTTGGCGACCTTCGTTTGGAAAAATCAATCGCCAAGCAGCCGAAGCACAATCCAACGAATCCTTCGACCTTTCGCGGCCCTCTGACCTAGGCTCCGGTGCTAACAGCGCCAACAACGACTCAGGTCCAATCAACATTCAACCGGTCGATTCGAATCAGAACCGCGATGAAGATCAGCGTCAGCGAGGTGCGGTTGCCGAAACGGCCCCGAGCTTGAAATCTGATTCCAATCCCGAAGAAGACCGCCGGTTTGGGCAGATCAAGCGAGGCGCGGCCCGAGTTACCAAGACGATGGACAAACTTCCCAACTCTGCAGGTCAGGTTTGGCGCGAGTACGACATCTCGCCATACACTTCTCAAATCACAACAACTCAAGATCCCCAAAAAGCAATTACCGAGTGGATCCTAAGAGAGACTGGCACGGAGATGTGGTTTGGAGAACCACTGGGAATCCTTCACGCCAACAAAAAACAGCTTTACGTTTATCACACTCCCGAAATCCAAGCAGTGGTTAAGTCGATAGTTGACCGGTTTGTTCGAACACGCGGCCAAGTTCAGAACATCGATGTCAATCTGGTAACGGTTGAGAAACCGAATTGGCGATCCCAGTCGTACACGATGCTTCAACCGATCGAGGTCAAATCACCCGGCGTTGAGGCTTGGATGGTTTCTAAAGAGAATGCGGCGATTCTATTGAGCCAACTAAGCCGCAGAGGCGACTTTAAACAACACTCCGGTGGACGGCTTACTAATCACGATGGCCAGGCGCTAGTGCTAGAGAAAACCAAGCCCGTTCAATTCGTCCGAAGCCTCCGGTGGGTTCCCAATCAAATTCCCAACTATCAACCGCTGCTCACCAGTCTCGATGAAGGCTACCGGCTTTCGATCAGCTCGCTTGCTTCGTTGGACGACAACTCGATCGAAGCGGTAGTTAAATGCGACGTCGACCAAGTCGAGCGGCTTTCGACAGTCAAAGTCAATGTACCTGGCCAAAACGGCGGGGGTGAAACCATGAATCTTCAGATTCCGCAAATGGTCAGTTGGCGATTGCACGAACGATTTCGCTGGCCCAACGATCAGGTGCTCCTGCTCAGTTGCGGCGTCGTCGCAACGCCCGAACCCGATTCAGGCGGTGGGCTTCGATTGCCCGGTCGAGCCACTAAATCCAAGCGCGCCGATGCCTTGCTGTTCATCGAATATCGCGGACCTGCGTCGAGGCCGGGTGCTGCCCCCAACGGCGCGAGAACGGCTCAAAATCAACTTGCTCCAGTGTCGAGCGACCGACGATGAGGGGATTGGAAGACAATTGCCGCCGAGTTGACGCTTGGCAAAGTCGCCTCGACTACAATTGACTCTCCCGTAGAATGTGTGCTGTAGTCTTTCGCCCATAACCATTTTTGCTTGCGTTCCATGTCCCAATCAGATCGTCGCGTCGTCATTACAGGAATGGGTTTGATCAGCCCGCTCGGGCATAGCCCTGAAGACCTTTGGCAAGCTTTGGAGAGCAGGCAAAGCGGCGTCAAGCTACTTTCAGCGATCCCGACGGACCATTTTCCGGCTGACTTTGGCGGAGAGTGTACAGAGTTCACGGGTAATATTTCGAATTTTGGACCGCTCGAAAAAAAGCTTCAACGCAGTATCAAAAAGGCCCTTCGGCTGATGTGCCGCGAGATTCAACTGGGCGTCGCGGCGGCTCAATTGGCGATCGTCGATGCAGGGCTAGAAGTAGGAAGCTTTGATCCGACTCGGTTTGGGACGTTGTTTGGAAGCGATTACATCATCACGTCACCACAGGACTTTGTCTCTGGAATTCAAAACTGCCTGGAGTCTTCTGAGTCCGGGACATCAGGCGAATTCAATTTTGAGAACTGGGCCGAAAACGGTTTACCCAAGGTCGAACCATTGTGGTTATTGAAGTACCTTCCCAACATGCCAGCCAGTCACGTTGCGATCTTCAACGACCTCCGGGGGCCGAGCAACTCGTTGACCGTTCGTGAAGCATCCGCGAATCTGTCGGTCGCCGAAGCGGCAACGATCATCCAGCGAGGTTCGGCTGACATCATGATTTCCGGATCGACCGGATCAAGAATCCATCCACTTCGAACAGTTCATTTGGTGCTTCAGGAACAACTGGCCGATCGAAACACCGAGGCCGCTGACGGCGATCCCGCCAAAGCGTGCCGGCCGTTTGACAAAGATCGATCCGGGATGGTGCTGGGCGAAGGTGCAGGCGTTGTGATTTTGGAAGAGCTGTCTTCAGCGCAAAAGAGGGGCGCCAACATCCTTGGCGAAGTAGTCGGCTACGGCTCATCATCGGTAGCCAGTCGTCAAGGCGTCGGGGATTACAAAACGGCTTTTTCAAATGTTCTTCAAGGTGCACTCGAAACATCCGGTCTCAAACCGTCTGACATCGGCCACGTACATGCCCACGGGTTAAGCTCGCCTAAATGCGATCGCGAAGAAGCCGAAGCGATCAATTCGATAATGGGTGACACTCCAGTCACGGCGGCCAAGAGCTATATGGGAAATCTTGGTGGCGGTAGTGGGATGATTGAGATGATTTCCAGCCTTTTGGCGATTAAGAAAGACGCTTTGTTTCCAGTTTTGAATTGTGACTCGCTTGATGCTGCCTGCCCGATTTCCGCTGTTCGGGAAAACGGAACCTCGCCTGGCAAGTCTTTCATCAGCACCAGCATCACCCCGCAAGGCCAAGCCAGCTCGATCGCAATTCGGGCGATGTAGTCGCCAGCGCATGGCTGGCTCAGTGTCTACAAAACATTGGGATAGAGGCTCCGATGCTGCATTTTTGCAACATCAGCGCGCCATATTCTTGGTCCATCTGCGGCCTTGCCCGCAAAACCCGAATATTGAATCGAAGTTGAGCCTTCTATTTCTATCGGAAGTGGGACTTCGCTTCGTAAATCGTGACGTAGAGTTCGAGACTTGAGAGCCCTTGTGGTTTCAAAAATGCTCACCTGAACTCAAAGTTTACGATGCTCGACAACGACCCCAGAAAACAGATTCGTCACGCGGAAAAAGTTCCTCGATTGTTGATGAAAGTCATCGATGCACTCGCGGTCATTCTCGGCGTGGCAACACTGATCAACTGGATGCCAGAGGTAAACAGTAAATCGACAATCGTGATCAGCCTTGTTGCGATCGGCGTATTTCATCTTTGGGCAGAAGTCGTTGGTGTATTCCGTAACTGGCGAGGAATTAAATTCGCACGCGAAGCAACTTGCACGATGATTGCCTGGGTGATGACCTTCGCATTTCTCTGCGGTTTGGGCCACTTCAGTCTCTACTCGACCGAGTTGACTGGTAAATGCATCGTTATCTGGTTCGGATTGACGGCAACATTCTCGTTGGCGTTTCGACTGCTTTACCGATCTTATTGCAGCTGGTCACAGGACAAAGGCATCAACACACGGAACTTTGCCGTGATCGGGATCAACGATCTTGGTATTCATCTGGTTCGCAATATCAACTCTGCTCCTGACCTCGGTTTAAAGTTCACAGGCTTTTACGATGACCGGCCAAGCAACCGAATTTCCGAGCTGCCCGAAGACATCTCAACTAACCTGGGCAAGATCGACTCATTGATCCAGGACGCCAAGAATGGCGTTGTCCAAGTCGTATTCATCGTGCTTCCAATGCGGGCCGAAAAACGGATTCGTGGCGTCATTCAAGAATTGACTGACACGACGGCTTCGGTTTTCATCGTGCCAGATTTGTTTGTGTTCCAACTACTCAATTCTCGATGGACTGACATTCAGGGCTTGCCTGTGGTCAGTGTTTTTGAGAATCCCTTTTACGGAGTTGATGGCGTCCTGAAGCGTTGTGTTGATGTCGCATTAGCTTCAGCTGCGATAGTCGTGTTCGCAATCCCGATGGCGCTAATCGCGCTGGCCGTGAAGCTGACATCAAAGGGCCCAGCGTTGTTCAAACAGAAACGATATGGTCTTGATGGCAAGGAAATCTTCGTCTGGAAGTTCCGTAGCATGACGGTTCAGGAGAACGGCGCCGAAGTCAAACAAGCGACCAAGAATGATTCGCGACTGACCGCGATCGGTGGCTTTTTGAGAAAGTCGTCTTTGGACGAGCTTCCGCAGATTTTCAACGTACTCACGGGACGAATGTCGCTGGTCGGGCCGCGTCCACATGCCAATTCCCACAATGAATTTTATCGTGGTCAGATCGAAGGCTACATGCTTCGTCACAAAGTCAAACCGGGAATTACTGGCTTGGCTCAGGTCAACGGATGCCGCGGCGAAACTGAAACGCTTGACAAGATGGAAAACCGGGTGAAATTCGACCACCAGTACATTCGTGAATGGTCAATCTGGCTTGATCTCAAAATCATCCTGAGAACATTCACGGTTGTTTTCTCAAGGCAGAACGCCTACTAGATTTAGGCGTTAAGTAGCACGGCTCTCCGAGCCGTGAAGTTGAACTTGTCTTTCTCGGCTCGGAGAGCCGAGCTACTTTCTCCTAGAACTTTTCCGTTTTGGATCCGGCCTGACTCTTGACCGGAGTTGCAAAACTGGCGATCGAGTCGCTTAGTTTTCTAATCTGGTCTGGAACTGGAATTACCGAAGCGTCTGAGTTCGCAACCGAACTTGGTGCCGGGGTTTTGACTGACGACGGTTTCACCGAGGCAGATGGAGTCAAATTGCGATTCTTGAGGAACGGATTACCATCAGGCAATGCCGCCGGTGGCGTTGAGTCGTTGCCTACCTTTTTCGAAATAGACGGTTCACTCGAACCGGAATTCTTTTTCACCCGATCAAACTCATCACTTTGAGCCTGCCGCGCCAAATCAACTGGTCGTATATTTGCTGAACGAGGTTTGATTTGTGCGCCTCGCTTGGACGGCTCCTCAGCGACGGTTTCTTCTACAGCAGGTTCTTTTGCCGCCAGTTCGGAGGACACAGGAGCCGAAAGATCGACCTCCTGCATTGGCGGTATGGGATTCATGTTGCTTCCAAGCGCTTTGGACAACGCGTCCAGTTGAATCGTTTGAGCCTCCACTCTGGAAGTGCTTTTGAGTTCTTCCTCAAAAGCCTGATCAACCATCTTGTTGAGACCACTTTGTTCCTCAGTCAAGTCGACCTCAGGGATTTCGACTTTGGGCACCTCAGGCTTGGCCAACGATGACTTTTGGGTCGCAGATTTCACGAGTTCCGCAGGGTCGATGGACTTCGGCTCAACCGTTGGCTCATCTAAGTTCTTGGAAAACGGATTGGTTGGGAGGATTTTGACTCCGTCAGACGACTTGGAAACAGGCGACTCGACGGCTTCGGTTGAAATCGAGCTGGTAACCGGCTTGTCAGTTTCGGGCGCCGACTCTGACGCAGGCTGTGAACCAATCGGAACTTCTGGCCGAGTCAGCACTTTTGCTTTACTGAGGCGGTTATCAATTATCTCTTGAGACTTCGCCTGTGCTACTTCCTCTTGCTCGGTGGTTGTCCTGTTGTTCTTTTTCGCACTCATCATGAGGTTGCGAAGCACATTTTTCGAAGCCTCCAGTCCGGACTCGGCTTTTGCCAGCCCGATGTCGGCAAGTGGACTACCGACTGGTTGACCAGCCGAGGGAGCTTCGGTCGAAGGGTTCGGAGTCAGACCTACTCTTCGTCCATCTCCTGGCGCCGGTGGAGGTGCAATCAGCATTACCAATCCCATACCCATCATCAGCCCACCAAGCCCACCGCAAAGTATCAGAGCTCGATTTCCCATTCCGTCAGGACGAGTCGAGACTTGCACCTCGTCAACTTTGGTCAACAAGTCTGCGTTTTGGGTTGAAGCAAGCCCTTGAATCTCGGCCAGATGGGACCTGGCGTTGTTAAGCACCTCAGTTCGCTTTTTGATGTCTGCAAACAACGTCATACTGTCTGCGCGTTTTTCACCGAGAATTGTCATCCGCTTTTTGAGATTTGCAATGTCAGCATCAAGCCGATCTCGCTCGGCGGCTTTGACCACCAACCGCCCTTTGGTATCAGATTCAGCGTTAGCGAGTTCTAAACGAATCTGTTTCTGCATCACGTTTATCCCGTCCCGAGCGCTGACAACCGCAGGGTGGACGGGGGTATAGCGTCCTGCCAGGAGCGCAAAAGCACCTTTTTGTTGGGCCATCTCTCGCTTGAGCGAATCAAGGGCCGGCTGGCGTGCCGTCAAATCGCTTGAAATGTTGAGAAGCGCTTCCGGATCTCGCTTGGCCGTCTTCAAGCTCTTAAGCATTCCTCGAATCTGCTCCACTTCCGATTGAACGACACGTCGCTCCAAGTTCAGCTGAGCGATCTCTCGAGCCAGTGGATCATCTCGAAATGCCGACTCGCTCATGGCAACCATACTGGCGGCATCAAGGCCCAGTTGTTGGTCCATCTCTTTGAGTTTGTCTTTTGACGTCTCCAATGCGCTTTCGGCGGCTTCGCAAGTCTGAAGAATCTCGGCTTCCATACTTTGGAATTTACGATGACGAACTTCGTTGACTTTGGAGATTATTTCCTTGACCAAAACCTCAGTGAAGTCTCTAGCTCTTTCACGTGTGCCGCTCTTGGTGTTGAGGATGATGACTTCGGTTCGCCCAAACTCGGCGCCGTTGGGTGCGCTGAATGAGATCGCACCTTGCACGTGCTCGATGATTTCTTCGCTGGGATAGCCCACTGAGCCCAGACCGAGAAGCCCCTTCGAAGGCGGACCCAGTTGCTGAAGCGCACTTCTGATTACCTGCGGCTTTCGAGCGATGTCGAAAATCGTTTCCTGTGCGGACTTCATCGTGTCAAGCGACTCGAATTGACCGGGTTTGAAAGACTGTCCAAGCAAATCATCACGAACAATCAGAGACTGCCTCGCCGACCAAGTCTCCGACCGGAGAAAAACCGCATAGGCCGCAGACAAGATCAGCCCTAGGATCGTTGCAATGATCCAGAGCAGCTTGTACTTGTTGAGCGTCGATAGAATATGAGTGAGTCTATTCGACTGATTATTTGCAGGATGTGAGGTCATTGATAAGAACTTGCCGATTTTCAGATCTCGATGACAGTCTCTCTGAGTCCGCCACCGCGCTGGTTGAGGATACGGTTATTCTTTTGTTTCGTATGTTCAGGAAGCGTGGTCTATGTTTATCACGGAATACGGACTGGGAATCGAATTTCCCCGCCTCAACACCCACACAACCCATCCGGACTAGCCAACCCTAAAAGTCAGCCTGCTCCGCCTGAAAGACTTGGTTTGGCGAACTTGGATAGAAAACGCACTTGGATGATGAAGATGACCGCTACTGCTGAATCTCAAGCCGAACAGACGCGATCAACTCACCCGATTGTTGCCCAACCATATCGGTCTCAAAACGGATAAGGTTCGAAAGCTCCAGAAGTGAACCCACGTCCACGCGCAGATCCGACTCAAGTGAGTTGGGCTCAAGTTTGGCCTGAGGTCTAACCTTAACCAACCCACCGATCTCGCGGTCATTCAAGTAGACTTTGCCATCGATGCCGGCTTGCTCGATAACAAGCCAAACCGGTTGGTCCGGCTCAAGTCCGGTCGGGCGATTGAAATTGCGCCGAAACTCGATTTGCCCACGGAAGTTTGATAGAGGCCAGGATTCCCATTGCAAGGGAACTTTGACCTTGAATTCGTGATCGATATCAACGTCACAGTTGCCATCAAAAACAGCAAGGACCTTGGCAACCCAAGGTCCATGCAAGCGAATCGTGTGAATTTCTAGGTCTTCGTTCAAGCCGCTACTCAGGAACGTAGCTTTGAATAACTGATGACTGATGGACTTGCCGAGTCGTTTTCTCAATCAGCCGAGTCGAGATCTGAATCCCGCGAACCGGGTAAGGGTAGGGCGGCCGAGTTTCACGCTCACCGTCATCGTCAGGAGCCGCCGTTCCACCATTATTGATCCCGTTAGTACCTTGATCTATTCCGTCAACACCATCTTGGTCAATTCCATCATGCTCGTACGAAGGTGACCAAGTATCGTAGGTCAAAGCCAGTTGCGACTTCGGAGCTGCAGCACCAGAAAACCACTCTGACGCATTTAGCCCCGTATAACCTAAATCAACAAATGCTCCAGCACTGGTGTTCAATGTAGTCGCGGAAGGGGAGTAACCAGGGTCTCCTGGTTCGACAAGAATCGTATCGGTGGAAGCACCAGAATAATGCACGGTCGCGTTGGGCGAATAAACGCGAACATCGAACCCAGCAACGTCGGTGAGCAGAATGTCTTCGCCATTGTCCTTGAGCAAAGGGTCAGCGGGATCGACTATCGTTGCTTTTTGAAACTGACTTGGAAATACGTTGGTGTGGGCAAATCGGTTTCTTCTGACCGCTAGATCAGCCAATGTATTTGCAACGATATTGAAGCTGCCTGGAGAAGTCTGGACAACCCGAACCGACACGTCGTTGTTGCGAACAAACGCTGCAACATCACCCACATTTTGACCCGTCTCAAGCACGCCCAAATCAGGTCGAATCAACAATGCCCTACGATGCAGTCGAACAGAATCTTCAATCTCCACTGTGCCAGAACTATCCAAATCATTGATCGTCGTGAAGTACCAGACCTCAGCAATCGTTGATTCGATTACATCCCCATTTAACGTTCCCCGAAACTTGCGGCCATCAGCGCTGCGAACCGTCATGCCAATCGAGTCATCTATGTCGCCTAAGTAATTGGCCGCGAGCGTGTTTGCGTTGGCAGCATCGTTTCCAGCCCCTTCAACAATCTCCAAAAACCCGCTGGGCGACATCGACTCGGTGTAAGGTCTGGGATCGAGCGTTAGGTTTGCCAAGTCGTTCCGCAACAGCTCTTCGGCTGAACGAAGACGGTTGGCCATCTCCATCACACCACGACCCATTTGCATTTTTTCGCTTGCGTAACGAAATGCCGACATCATCGCGCCTAAGACGATCAAGGTCATCGTCAACGCGATCATAATTTCGATCAGAGTCAAACCGCGCTTTGCGGCGCGCTTGGTAACGAGCTTCCCAATTGGTTTGGATGAGAATCGGGTTTGAGAAACAGTCATCAAAGCTCCTTTGGAGGGATGTGGCAGCTACGTGCTATTTTCCACAAATGATACGGTGAACGTAAAGCGAAAAAGAACATCTGTTGGCACTCGCAGCGACCGAAAGGGAGGGGTCACGTCCGTCAAGCACCGATTGGCTCAGGAAAAGCTTTTCCATTCTACAACTCCACTTTTGATTGTACACGTTATTTTACGTGTCCCATGGTTAATACATCGTCAGTTTTGCCCAGATCAGCCACAAAACCCGCTATATGAAGACTGAGGAAACCCACTCGAACCTCAAAACGCCAATCGGATTGAGGCTCTGCCAACCGCTCGATCTGGACAGTTTGTCAGCCAGCAGTAGCAATCGGCTCCCTCTCACTGCACTCAGACTTTTGGTTTTAGGCTGAACCGTGATGCACTTCCGTTCATACATACACTACTGGATATGCAAATTCTTCCAACAGGCTTGGCTTTCACCAGCTTTCAGACCAACGATTGATTCAAGTTTCTGGTGGAAAGTTCGGTTGGGTTGTAGATAATGAAGGCCCGTAAATTTACTGGTGGTTTGTCAGCATTGAATTTTAGGATTAGCCGTTTTGGCGATAGCCACGGTTGCCGGGAAAAACCGGGGGCTATCGCCCAAACGGCTAATATTAAACGCCTAATATTGAAACTGGGACTGATCGCCCAAGCGGCCAAAAATTTCGACAAACCACTAGCTCAATCAAACCAAGCAACGTCGTCTCACGTCTTCCCAAGAAGACAAGTACTACCAGTAGAAAATGAACTATCTAAACCGACCCCAATTCAGGTTAAGAGCCATCGCAATTTTAGCCCTGCTGATCTCGGCAAGCTGTTTTGGACCAGGACAATCGATCGTCAATGCCGCTACCCAAGACGACGCTGGCCAGCGGATTTTTGAAACAGCCAGCTTGGCTCAGAACAATGAGTCCTATGAGTTTGCGATCAATGAATGGGACAAACTCCTGACACAGCATCCGAATTCGGAGCTGGTCCCGCGCGCCAATTACAACGCCGGCGTCTGCAGCCTCCAGCTGGGACAATATGAAAAAGCGATCGAATATTTCAAAGCGGCTTCTCCGAAACTTGACCAAGAGTCAGGCCTCAAACCAAAGTCAAATCTGTTTCTCGGTTTCGCTCAATTTCGTCACGGCAAAGACCTCAAAGAAGCTGGAACTCTATCGCAACAAGCGACCACTTTATTGACGACCGCAACCCAAACGTTCGCAAGCCTACGGAGTTCAGAACCAAATTTCGAAGAGATAGATCAAGCCTGCTTTTTTCAAGGTGGCGCATTTGAGGAGCTTGGTCGTGATGAAGAAGCGGTCAAGTCGTACACGCAAATGCTGACCTACGCCAAACAGACTTTCAAATACGAAGGCCTGTTTGCCTTGGCTGATGCGGAAGCCAGACTGGGCCGGTATTCCAAGGCCCTCGAACACTACAATGCGTTTCGCACTGCCGCCAAATCCGAAGGCGGCCACCCGATGCTTAAGGACGTGGACCTCGAAGCCGGTCGGACCCTGATCCGCCTGGCGATCGCCGAGGAAAAGAGCGGCAACACTGATTCCGTCAACCAACAGCTCACTCAAGCCATCGAAATTCTCGCTCCGCTGTCGGCTCAAGATGTCGCGAGTCAAGAATCGGACGACGAGAAATTGATCGTTGAAGAAGCCCGATTTCAACAGGCATTTTGCGAATCCCGATTGGGTCGCTACGAAAAATCCGCCGGCCTTTACGCTTCGATTGCCGACAATCCCAAATCACCTCGTGCCGCCCAATCGCTGGTCAATGCGGGTCGTAACTACATCAACGCCCAACAGATCGACAAGGCAACCGTCGTTCTGGAAAAATCGTTGACGACCGATTCGAAATATGCGGCCGACGCGGCCCACTGGCTGGCCGAAGAAATCTATCTCAAATCTGAACCTGCACAGGCACAAAAAGCCTACGATCTCGCGACGTCGTGGATCTCAAAGTTAACCAGTGATCCAGCGACCGAAGGTTCCACAATCCTAGTATCGCTGAAGATGGACCAAGCCAACGCGATCTACGCGATGCCCGAGCGGCGCAAGGATTCGGTCGCGCTCTACCAAGAGATCGTCGACAAACATTCCGATCATTCACTAGCTCCGCAGTCGTTGTACAACGCCGCGTTCGCATCACTTGAATTGGGCGACTACAAAAAAGCGATCGAGCAGGCCACTGCGTTTGAAACAGCCTACGCTTCATCCGACTATCTACCTGACACACTTGAAATCAAAGCCGACGCGTTGATGCTCGACGAACAACCCGAGCGAGCTGCCAAAGTTTTTGATCAGCTTGCGTCAAAGTTCTCTGATAACGAAAAAGCTCCGCTTTGGAAACTCGGAGCCGCGCGGTCGCTTTATATTCAAAAGCAGTACCAGCCCACGATCGACAAACTCCAACCAGTCGTTGGAACTCTGACCGATCCGGAAGTCAAAGCCGAAGCGCTGCACTGGATCGGATCGAGTCATTTTCAATTGAAAGATTATGCAAACGCTGCCGCCTCGCTTTCCAATGGCAGCCAGCTCAATGACAAATGGCGGCGTGCGGACGAAACGTTGTTGACGCTTTGCCAAGCCCAAATGGCGAACAAGCAAGTCGAGGCGGGCAAGCAAACGGCGTCCACGATGATTACCAAGTTTCCAAAATCGCCATTGCTCAGTGACCTGTACTATCACCTTGGTCGTCAGGCTTACGACGCCGAGCAGTTTGAAGAAGCGATCAAGAACTTTGAGCAGATCATCAAGAACTACGCCGATTCACGCTTTGCGCCTTATGCTCTTTATGATGCCGCGTGGAGCAAGATGGAACTGAAGAAGTTTGACGAATCTGAGAAGCTTTTCGCCACGCTGATGAGCAAGTTCCCCAAACACGAGCTGGCTCACAAGAGTAAGGTCGGCCGAGGTGCTTCGCTCCGAAAAACCGGTAACACAGAAGCTTCCATCGCAGAGTTGAAGGAGTTTATCGCAACCGGAAACGCATCCGGACAAGCCAAATCGAATGCACTGTTTGAAATCGGCCTCAATCAGGTCGAATTGAAAAAATGGGACGATGCCATTGGCACTTTTAACCAGCTAATCACCGAGTTTCCTGACTCGCCAAAACTGGACCGGTTTTATTACGAGCTGGCTTGGGCTCACAACTCGAAATCCGAAAAGGACAAGGGACTGGAGTATTTCACCAAACTGGCAACCGAAAAACCGGACAGCCTTTTGGCTGGTGAATCGAATTTTCACGTGGGCACTTCTGCCTACGACGCTGGCAAGTTCGAAGAAGCCGTCAAAGCCTACACCGCTTGCCTGACTTCAAAAGCAGACGATCACGTGCGCGAGAAAGCCGCTTACAAACTTGCCTGGGCTCACTACAAACAAAATAAATTTGAACCTGCACTAAAGGCGTTCACCACCCAAACGGAATCGTTCCCAAAAGGCGACCTGCACACCGACGGGTTGTTCATGGTCGCCGAGTCACAGTTCCGTCTGAAGAACCACTCCGCGGCGCTGGCGGCGTACGAAAAAGCCCAACCGGCGATCAACGCTTCTAAAACCATTGAACCGAAAATCAAATGGCTCACAATGTTGCACGGCTCGCAAAGTGCCAATCAGGCGGGCCAGTACGATGCCGCAGTCAAGCTGGCATCTGGAATGGAATCGACCGAGGCTGACATCACTTACAAACAGGACGCCGCCCTTGAACTGGGAACTGCTTACGCTTCCCTCAATCAACCTGAACAGGCGATGAAGTATTACCGCACCGCCGCAGAAAACCTCGGACGAACCGGGGCTCGAGCGCGTTGCATGATCGGCGACATGCATTTCGCAAACAAAAAGTTCCAGGATGCCGAGAACGAATTCAAATTGGTCTACTTCGGATTCGGAGGCCCCCAAGCTGCCGACGACGTCAAACCGTGGCAAGCCTACGCGATTTACGAAGCGGCTCGTTGCAGTTTCGTCCAAGTCGCAACTGCTCCCGAAGAATCGAAACAAAAACTGATCACTGAATCAATCCGGCAGTTTGAATATCTCATCAAAAACTATCCCGATGACAAACTTGCTCCCGAAGCCAAACGACAACTGGAAACACTTGCAAAACTAAAAAGTAGCTACTCAAGCTGAGCGCTCATCGATAGTAGCGCGGCTGTCCCAGCCGTGTTATTGCAGCTTGTTCACGGCTGAGACAGCCGTGCTACTCAACGAATCCAATTAGAAAAACTAGCACTTGGATCTCGAGGTTTGAACGCCGCGTCGCGCAACCAGCGTTGGCGCAAAAACTAATATCGGAGTCACAATGCATTTTTCCTTTTCAACATCCCAAACCAGATCAAATCGATTCGTAGTTGGGTTTTGTTTGATCGTGCTAAGCTTTTTGGCTTACACGTGCAGCAACATCCAAGGTCAACAAGTATCGATTCAATCAGGTGTTGGAGCAGCGGTAATCGCCAGTGCTCCACTGGCTCCCCAAGCCAAGGAAGCAGCATCTGACGGAACGCAGCGGCGAGGAATCAACTTCCTTTCGTTGCTGACCCAAGGCGGCTGGTTCATGCTTCCGCTTTTGGTACTTTCGATTGCCGTGGTCACCATCGGAATTGAGCGTTACCTGGCGCTGCGTCGTGAGAAAGTATTTCCTCCCGAACTGATCGACCAGCTTTCGTTACTCAGTCAATCCGATGGAGGACTCGACCCTCGCCGGGCCTATCAAACGTGTCAGCGATATCCTTCATCGGCGGCTTACGTCCTACGTTCGATGCTGGTCAAAGTCGGTCGTCCACAACTTGAGATCGAAAACTCAATCAACGAAGCGAGCCAACGAGAAGCAACTCGATTGACCCAAATGACATCATGGCTGAGTCTTGCCGCTGCGATCGCGCCACTGATTGGATTGCTTGGAACCGTTTGGGGAATCACCCAAGCGTTCTACGATACCACCCAGCTGGCGGAGCTTAACGCTGGACAGAATCGCGGCGTCGCATTGGCTAACGGAATTTATGTCGCGCTGGTAACCACGATGGTCGGATTGATGATCGCAATCCCGGCTGCGGTGCTTTCGCACTTTTACGAGAACCGGATCGTTCAGTTACTCAACGAAATCAAAGAAATGGCGAGCAACCTGCTGCCGCAATTCGAGCGTTACGAAGGTCAAGTCAGATTCACCCAAGGCGTCGGGGACGTCTCAAGTGACTTTGACGGAGGAAAGCCTTCGGAAGACGCCTCGGCTCCGCTTGCGGACACGGAACAGAATTCCAAACAAGGAAAACGAGTCGCCCGCTGACTTCCTCGCAACCGTCGCGACATCGTAGTGAACGACAACCCGCAGAGGCCGAGAATTTATTAGCCGTTTGGGCGATAGCCCCGGTTAAACACCATTAACCGTGGCTATCGCCAAAACGGCTGATGTTGTTACTTTTTTTTCAAAAACGTTCTTCATCTTTTCTAAAACAAAACTATGTCAGTAAGCATCAAACGCACTTCGGCCGTCGGATCGCTCAGCATCACGCCTTTGATTGATGTCGTGTTCCTGCTGCTGATCTTCTTCCTCGTCTCTTCCAGATTCTCTGAGGAAGAACGCGAATTGGACCTGAACCTGCCAAGTGTCACAGAAGCCCTTCCCGCTATGGCACAACCTCATGAGCTGGTCGTCAACATTGACGCACAGGGCCGCTACTACATCGACGGTGGGTTCCGGCAACTCGAACAAGTCGAACAAATCCTGCGCAGAGCCAAAACAAACAATCCGCTTACACAAACTGTCGTCATCCGGTGCGATAAGAAAACCGAATGCGAACCGATGCTGGTAGCCATCGGGCTTTGTAAAAAAGTGGGCATCAACGAATACACTGCTACTATCGATGAACACTGACGGCCATCGGTCATCAATCACAGACAGCAAAACCACAATCTCAAATCCCTGAATCGCCTTGAAGCGTAGAACCGTCCACAAGATAGAACCTGCCGCAAAGCAGAGCACATTGGACCATCAGTTTTGGCCAGTGCTGGTTGCGTTGACGGTTCTGTGTGGAATTGGGATGGGCGCTGTGTTGACGATTCTTCGTGGTCCCTGGCTATGGGGTAGCCTGCTGGTGCTTCCGCTGCTTGCCATCGGTGCAGTGTTCGCCCTGTTCCATTTGGACAATCATAGGCTTCGCCGCTCACTCCAGTTTGCGATTCTCCTGAGCCTGTCGCTTCACCTGCTGGTCATGGTGTTCGCATCGGTGATCAACATTTTCCAGAATCCCTATACGCCACAGGAAAAGCGGGTCGCCCAACGACGCGTTCGAGCAATCGAAGTTAGCGATCGTCGCGCGTCTTTCGTTTGGGAAGAGACAAACTCCAGAGATACGCCTGAACCCGAAGTCGCGCCTGACAAAGTCGAACGGCCCACGACCACCCAAAAGAAACCTCAACCGGTTCCAGTCAAGGAAGAAGTCAAACCCGATATTTCGCCGCAACTGGTTCGCAAAGAAAAGCCAGTCGAATCGATTCCTCGCCAGAATCCTGAACTCTCTCGGCTTCAGCGACAGACTCAAAAGACGATCAAGTTAAAGTCCAGCCAAAAAGCAGTTGGCAAGACCAAGCAAGCCAAAACAAAACCGGCAAAGTCCAGCCAGAAAAAGCCCAACCAAACAAAGCCGGACACAAAAGTCGAAAGCTCTCCCAAAGACGACTCGCTGGCCAAAAAGACCGAGCCAGCAAGTCGACCCAAACCGGTAATGCGAACACCTGCTCCCAAATCGACCTCGGCACCCAAGACTTCCCCGCGACCTGAAATGTCACCTGCTCCCTCGTCTCCGCGACGCGCACAGTTGGCGGATCGTAAAGTCGACTCGGCCGCCAATCCTTCTCCGTCTCAAGCCCGAACCAAGAAAACGACTCCCAACATTCCTCTGGCAAAAAGTAAAACGACGGCTTCAGAGAAAATCGCTTCTGCTCCAGCACCCAAACGAGCCGAGCTGCAACCTTCAAAAACCGCTGATCAGCTGATCAAACGACCAACCAAATCGGCAACCAACAAACCGGCAATGACCAACAAGCCGACCGTATCGCTCAGCCCCAAATCACAGCTTGCCCGGTCAGTCACCCGGCGCAAGCCCAACCCGGTCAAGCCGACGATCTCAACCGAAACTTCACCAACTATGACCCCGCGGCGAGCGGTCACCGAAGCCTCGGTCGCCGTCACACCCAATCCGATCGAGAATCCTTCGCGTGCTCCGCAGTCCAATACGGCGTCGCGACAACTAAGCTCCAAAACTGTGTCCGTAACCAAAAGCACGACCGGCATGACCGGTGCTGGACGTTCGGAAAATCTTGACCGATTCGTTGGGGGAATCGAAAGCCGTGCCGTGCGAGCATCTGATTCTGCCCGGCGCGAACGAACAACCAACAAATCTACCGACGCCCGGATGCTCTCGTCGTCTTCAAAATCCGAAGTTCGCCGAACCGTGGGAGAAACCAAGCTCCCAACCAGCGCGTTCAAGGCCGAAACGTCTGGTGCCGCAAAAATCGCCGGAACAACATCTCCACGCAGTAAAACCGTCGAATCTTCTGCGGCTCAAATTGACTCTCGGACAGGTTCAACGCGGGATCAGATTTCAGCGGAGAGGGGTTCAGCGTCGGTTGATATCGGACCAACCAAAATCGTCGCGGGCCGACAGTCGACTCGGCGGAGCGGCGGTGGCCAACCCGAGGTCTCACAGCTTGACCCTGACTCAACTCGTCGATCCAAAGACCGTTCGGATGTCCAACCGACCTTGGTCGCAGCAACGGCTGGAAGTGTAGCGGCACCTCGCAACCAATCCGCCATGACGCCAGCCACAGAGGCTTTTGAAGCGTCCGACAAAGCAACGTTCGCCTCTCGGACCGGTGGTGAATCGGAAATCACGGCTGAGCGTTGGTCATCCCAAAACGCTGGCGAGATTTCCAATCAAGGACAATCCGACACTGCAGAACAATTTGTCGACTCCCGCCGCCGCGCCCAACACAACGAGGATCAAGCCAGTTGGGATGAAGATGAGGACGAAGACGAAGAGAACCTCCGCGGCAATCGTCGAACTCGCACCGCTCAATCACCAGTGATCAACATAGCGCCCGGACTTGGGATTGCAAAATCAGATGGCCGCTCGGCCGCCAATCCCGATCAAACCGGTGATTCCCCCTCCGAATCAGTTGCTGCAGTTGTTCGCCGCCAGTCAACCGCCATGCTGCCTGGGTCTGGGCTAGGCCAGACAGCCGCCAATGCATTGCTTTCGGCGGCAACGTCGCTGCCGATCATCGAATCAACGCCTAGCCGGCGCACCGGCCGGGGCAGCTCGACCGCACCTCAAACCGAAATTAGTTCTGATTTGGTCGGTGGCGCCAATGAGCGCGGATCAAGATCGTTGCTTCCCGACCTCTCACCAACGATGTCAGGCATGGCAACCAACGCTCCAGCGGCCGCCAGTTCGAATCCGGCGGCAGCATCAGCGTCGTCAGCAACCAGTGCGATCGAAGCGCTTGATGCGGCATCGGTTTCGTTGTCGCGGTCGAACCTGGAATCCATGGACGAAATTCAGGGAAGCGAACTTGATATCCAGGCCATCGAAGGTCCGGCTGGATTGGGCATGCGACCCGACAGTTTTGTTGGGGTCATGGCCCGGCCTTCATCCAAGGAAAGTAAGCAACTCCAGCCCGATTTCGACAACCGTTTCAAGAACGATAAATTCGGCGGAACTCCAACCATCAATCCGGACGCCGTGATCGCACGTGAAGCCTTCAAAAACCGTAGCCCTGCGGCGATGGCCAATGTCACCGAACCGACCACCGAAGCCGCAATTCATTTGGGCTTGGAATTTTTGGCTCGTCACCAGTCGCCCGACGGTAGCTGGGCGTTGGGTGGATTTGACAAAAACGAACCGCAACACGTTTCGCAGCTTCAGAGCGATACCGCTGCGACCGGATTGGCACTGCTCGCGTTCCAGGGAGCTGGTTTCAACCACCGCGAGTTCAAGTACGCTCGGCAAATCGATCACGCCATCCAGTGGTTGATCGAAAACCAGTCAGCTGATGGCGGGCTTTATGTTCCCACCAACGCAAAATCCGATAACGCATGTCGGCTTTACAGTCACGGGATCGCGGCTCTGGCACTAACCGAAGCCTACGGGATGACCCAAGACGTTCGCCTCAAGCAGGCCGCTCAAAAGGCGCTTGATTACATCTCCGAGTCTCGCGACCCACGCAAAGGCGGCTGGCGTTACTTTGACGCCCCCGGAAAAAAATCAACTGATACTTCGGTTTCAGGCTGGATGATGATGGCGCTGCAAAGCGGCCGACTGGCAGGTCTTGAAGTGGACCAGAACTGTTTCGACGGACTCGACGACTGGCTCGACGTTGCCGCTGATCCAGATAATGAATCACTCTACCGCTACAACCCGTATGCAGTCGACTCAAAGGGCGTGTCGCGAATTCAAGGCCGAAAACCATCGCCCACGATGACGTCGGTTGGACTGCTGATGCGAGTTTACAGCGGCTGGGATAAAAACGATCCGCGTTTGGTCGCCGGAGCACAGTACATGCTCGACACCCAAATGCCCAGCGACGCGACGCCGCAACAACGTGATACTTATTACTGGTACTACGCAACCCAGGTTCTCAAACATGTCGGAGGTGATATGTGGGTTGCCTGGAATGAAAAGCTTCGTCCGCTTCTGACTCGTTCGCAGGAGACTTCGGGTGATCTGGCTGGAAGCTGGCATCCTTACAAACCGGTTCCCGATCGTTGGGGTTCGTTCGGTGGACGCATTTACGTCACCGCAATGAATCTGCTTTCATTGGAAGTCCGACATCGAATGCTGCCGATCTACCGTGGTGAGGAACCAAGTCTCGACGGATCCGTTGTTCCAGGATCCGTTATTCCATTGACCGAAGAGGTTTCGACTTCGGTTGCACCCGTCACGACAAAACCACAACCTCACCCCAAGCCCAAACCTGTCAGACCCGAAGCAAACCCAAAAACTTCTTCGGCAACTCCGACTCAACGTACGATTCGAAAGAAACCTGCGGTACCTTGGCCCTGACCTTCGAAGTGAGACCCTACCTCGGTATCCCCAGCTTGTTTGTTCCAGTTTCAATGCGCGTGCCCGTTAAGGTGGGACCGGCAGCTTACCTCTCTGCTGTATCGAGGACCGGCTGATGCTTTCGCGTTGATTGGTGAAGCATGGGCGTATCAGTTCGGAAATGCCCTAAGCATTTCAACGGCGTTTTGCTAACATGCTGCCAACTGAACAGGAGAGGGAATATAGATGTCGAGCAATTTTATTCTTAAAGCCGTGTGTCCTGCTAAAAGTGGGCTTGTCGCTGGTGTAACCGGATTCTTGTTTGAACGTGGTTGCTATCTTTTGGAACTGCATCAATTCGATGATCCAGTTACTGGCCAATTCTTCTTGCGAGCTGACTGTGAGATTGAATCTGGGGCGGACTCGATCGCTTCCGTCTCAAAGGGATTTGCGGATGTTGCGTCTCAATTCGATATGCAATGGGAAATGCATGATGTAAGCCAGCCCGCAAAAGTCCTGATTATGGTCAGCAAGTTTGATCATTGCCTCGACAATCTGCTTTATCGACTTCGCAAGGGCGAGCTCGATATTGAGGTTACCGCGATCGTCTCAAACCACAAGGATCTGCGTCCGATTGCCGAACGCGAGGGTTTCCGATTTATTCACATGCCGATTACGAAAAAGAGTAAGGCCACTCAGGAAAAGGCCTTGCTGGATGTCATCGAAGAAACCGAAACCGAGTTGGTGGTTCTGGCACGATACATGCAGATTTTGACGAACGATTTTTGCGAGAAACTACCAGGAAAGATAATCAACATCCACCATTCGTTCCTCCCCGGATTCAAAGGCGCAAAGCCGTATCATCAAGCCTACCGGCGCGGGGTAAAATTGATTGGAGCAACAGCGCACTATGTTACATCGGATCTGGATGAGGGTCCGATCATCGAACAGTCGGTTCAACCGGTGGATCACAGTTACACGCCCGAAATGCTGGTTGCCGTTGGTCGGGATACTGAAACTGTGGCGCTTGCCCGAGCGGTAAAGTTGCATATCAGCCATCGCGTATTTTTGAACAACAACAAAACAGTTGTACTGCGTTAGTTGGACAGCGTTACTTTGGCGCTCAACGGTAACCCACCCACGCTATCTTCGGTTTGGCCACCAAGCGGTTTTTCACCACCCGACTCAGCGAAGTCGAGAAACTGTTTTAGATGGTTCAGCCCAACCGACTTGGAGCGAGAAGAATCAAGTTGATCAGCAGTGAAACTACTGTAAACAAGCATCTGCTGCCGGGCTCGCGTCACAGCAACGTTGAGTCGTCGCTCGCCACCGTCTCGGTTTAACGCACCGAAGTTGAGGCTGATTCTCGGGTTGGTTGCCGTCGGGCCAAATGTAATCGAAAAATACATCACATCGCGTTCGTCGCCTTGAACGTTCTCAAGATTCTTGACTACCGTCGGTTCGATCCGAGCATCGTCAAAGAACCACTCGATCTCCGGCGATTTTCTCCGAGCCGCGTCAAACAAGTCCTGGATCAGCGATTGTTGCTGAATATTGAAAGTGATCACACCAAACGTTAACCGTTTGGCTACCGGTCGATCCAGATTTGCTTTCATGCGTTTAACGGCATCGTCAACAATGGCTTGAGCCTCCAATTGGTTGGTACGGCTTTTTTTCCCATGTCGTAGACGGCATCGGGAACGGCACGCTTCTTGGCACCCTCATCAGCGCTAAAACTGAGCTATCAGTAGCAAGCAATCAACCCAAATAACAAACGTTCTAAAACGCGTGATGTGATGCCTGTTGATACCCTCAGCAAAACGCTTCAACACCCCGAGCCGACTCCCAACGCTACTTTTTCGATCCATAAATTCGCGAGAATTCAGAAAACTACGAGAGGTGAAATCGGGCTAGTTTGATTTTGCCTTGTGACACTCTAGGTGTAGAATAGGGCGAAAGGGCTCTAAATGATTCAGCAAACCAATAGTGAAATAACCTCAGCGGAGCAGCTGTTCAGGTCTTCTGATGATGGGAGTCGCTTTGAGCTTGTACGAGGAGTTTTAATCGTGATGTCACCAGCAGGAAGTGAGCACGGTTGGATTGCCAGTCGGATCCTTATCCGATTGGGAACGCATGTTGAAGCCAATGACCTGGGTAAGACTTTCGCTGCCGAAACAGGATTCTTGATTGAAGTTAATCCGGACACTGTCCGAGCGCCGGATGCTGCGTTTGTAAGCCACGAAAGACTCGGAACCGCCCCTCCTTCAACGTCTTATTTGCAAGTTGCACCTGATTTGGTTGCTGAAGTCGTCTCGCCGAATGACTCGTCGACAGATGTCGAAGCTAAAGCAGAGCAATGGCTCGAGGCAGGCTCAAGAATAGTCTTGGTAGCCGACCCAAAAAACCAAACACTTCGGGTGTACAAGAGCAAGTCGCAGATCGAAGTGCTTCATAGTGGCGATGAACTATCGTGTGGTGACTTGTGTGGCGGTTGGAAAATCTCAGTCAATGAGATTTTCAATATTTAGAAATATCTATTCTGTCCAAAAGTAGCGGAACCAGAATCGTTGGCTTCAAAAGCACCCCGAGCCGACTCCCAACAGGTTGGAATCATCAGAATCACTCGCGGGGAATTCAAGTTTTTCTTGAATTGAGATACGTTATAATCCCCTCATGCCAACTCCACCCGCAATTGATGACACTACGCCCGAGGCAGAATCCATACTGATTCGCTTGCTTCAAGCCAAACCGGGTGCGGCGAGACTTGGAGATGCCGTTGCAGCGAGCAACCGCGTTGCTCGGCAGTGCAAAGAAGCAATTCGCAGAAGCAATCAAGATTGTTCCGAAGAAGATATCAAACTTCGATTCATTGCACTCAACTATGGTCAGGAACTCGCGCACAAAGTGAGAGCATACGTTGGCAAAAACAGATGAGTGAGAACCCGGGACTAATTGAAGCGTTGAGGCCCGTAGCCAAAGCTCTTCAGGCAATGGAAATCAAGTTCTTCATTGGCGGTTCTGTTGCCAGCTCATTTCACGGAGCTTCTCGCTCAACAATGGATGTTGACTTGGTGGCAGACTTTAAGACAAAAGATGTAGATCAATTCGTTACTCGGCTTCAAAGCGAATACTATGTCAGCAAAGCAGCCATCATCGATGCGATTGCTCAAATGTCATGCTTTAACCTCATCCATTTGGCTTCATCGTTCAAAGTAGACGTTTTTGTTTTGAAAAAACGGCCCTTTGACATCAACTCAATGAACCGAGCGGTAGCTGGAAAAATTGATTCGATGAGTACCGCCGAATTCCCAATTGCTTCGCCCGAAGACACGATTCTAAGCAAGTTGGAATGGTATCGCTTGGGAAATGAAGTATCAGAGCGGCAATGGGAAGACGTCGTCCGCGTTATGAAGGTTCTTGGTGACCAAGCCGATCGCGAATACTTACTACAAAACGCCAACGATTTGAATGTTGTCGACCTGCTGCAAAAACTCTTGAGCGCCGTCAGTTGAAAAGTAAAAGTAGCGTATCAAAGACAAAAGCACCCCCAGCAGGACTCGAACCTGCAACCCTCTGCTTAGAAGGCAGATGCTCTATCCAGTTGAGCTATGGGGGCAAATTGGGATTCTCGCTTGATTCACGAATCAATCGCAAACGAAGATTTGTGCCCGAATGATAACCAAAATCGTCGTTGGGTTTCAGTGGTGTTTGCCCAAAAAACGGACCGAAAAGAGTCGATCAAGGTTCACCGGGGAAGTTAGAATGTGCCTTGACCTGCAGTAGGCTGACCCGCAGTAAGCTGACTTGCAGGAGTGCGCCGAAGTTCCGCTCGATGGTTTGCAACGACTATTCCGGGGTCGTTCAAACAAGTCAAAACGTTTTGCCAATCGATCTCCAAGCCAATTTGCAGCCGACACCGTCGATGAATTGTACGATTCCAAAGCCGTGTCTTTAGCAAATTTTGAACAATCAATCGAACAAAACAATAAACGCGGTCTTTAAAACGATGCCTAACGACGTTTCTCAAATTCGATCCAAAATTCGCGCCCAACGCAAATCCGTCGGCCAGCGATCTCGGCTGCAATGGAGCCAAACCGCTTGCGAGCGAGTGCTTGAACTCGAGGCGTATAAGAACTCCAAACGGGTAGGAGCTTTCCAGTCGTTCGATGGAGAAGCTGACCCGATGGGTCTGATGAAAGATGCGATCGAGCAGAAGAAACAGGTTTACGTGCCTGTCATTATTGGCAAGGCAAAACCTCTGAAGTTCGCGCCTTGGCATCCAGATGTAGAATTCAAGCCCAATCGTTTTGGGATCGACGAACCAGTGGCTGAGCCAGCTGACTGGATCGACGGACGGCAATTGGATTTCGTGGTTACACCACTGGTTGCGTTTGATGAATCTTGCAATCGTATTGGGGTGGGAGGCGGTTTCTATGACCGAACGTTTGGGTTTTTGAATGAACCAAGAGAAGAGAATTCAGTCATGCTGGTCGGGTTTGCGTTCGAACTTCAGAAGCTCGATTCTATCGAGCCGCAATCTTGGGACGTCCAGCTCGATGCCGTTGTGACGCAATCCGGCGTTTATAAACGTTAGTAGCACGGCTGACGTACTGGGCAGCAAATTCTGACACAGTAGTTGCAGCGACATCATCAAAGGGACATTGTCAGCTTTTGTTGGACTCAACTCAGCCCAGCAATCTGATATTCGTGATCCCAATCCATCGAGTTGCTTGACTAAAGGTTGCTTTAAATTATCTTGTCCTCCCACGCGATGGCCGGAGAGTCAGCGAACCTTATCGACTTTGAAAGAAATCTGATGATGAACATAATTCGTATTTCTATTTGCGTCGGCCTGCTTCTGAGCATTGCTGGTGTTGCTAATGCAGACAGCTTCTACAAGCCCAACTACAACTCAGCCAATCTGATGGGTTGGGACGGCGTGAACGGAGGAGATGTGGTCGTTCCGTACACACTCTCTTCCGGTTCGGCGGTTCCTGGACTGGGCACTACGTTTAACATTACCTACAACTTCAGCCCCTTTACCGGCATCCAAGGTTCAGGGTACGAGATGGAATTAACGACCGGTTCGTTTGGCAATTCTCTGGACATCCGTCCAGATGATATTTTCGGTTTGCCTACCGCTCCTGCAGTGGGCTCGCAATGGGGAACCACGATCTCGGTTCAAGCACCGCCGGCAGCTCCGGCGGGCTGGAGTCTTGTTTCCGAGCAAACCACGCTCGGTTGGTGGGGCATTCTGGGTGCTCAGAATTCGGAAACACTTGCTGACGTTACTCCCGGTTCAACGGTTCAGCTGTTATTAAACCATGGTAATTCTCTCGAGTTGAGCTGGGAGGTGTCAGCCGGAGGATTTGCCGGAAGCGATCGTTTCGATTCAAACGGTCGGTTTTTCAACGACGACGGAGATGCGACTGGAGGGATTCATATTGCGTTCGCTGTTCCTGAACCGTCGAGCGTTTTGCTTTTTGGGATAGCTGGCGTCGTTTTTGGCCTTCGCCGCCGGACTTCACGGTGACAGCGACAGCATCGCCATTTGGTCTCAAATTCTGTCCTTTATTGGCCAGCAAGTTTTGCCGCCAAATCGACTGCGGCAATCAAGCTTGCGACATCGGCTTTTCCTTGCCAGGCGATATCGAGCGCAGTTCCATGATCGACGCTGGTTCGAATCAAAGGAAGTCCAAGCGTGATGTTGACGCCGGTGTCAAAATTAAGGGCCTTGAACGGAATCAATCCTTGGTCGTGATACATGCAGATATAGCCATCGGTTTCTTCGCGTCGCCAAGGCAGAAAAGCCGTGTCTGGCGGAATCGGACTACTGATGTCAATACCTTGATCAATCGCAGCATCAACGGCCGGCTGAATGATGGTTTCCTCTTCGCGGTTACCGAACAACCCGCCTTCGCCAGCGTGAGGGTTCAGACCCAGGGTCGTTAGTTTCGGTTTGCGTCCACAGATTCGAGTTAGTGCTTCGTGGGTCAACTGAATGACTTCCAATACCAAATCGGTTGTCAACATTTGGGCGACTTCGTTGTAGCCAACGTGAGTCGTGACCAAGCTGCAACTGAACGCAGGCGCGGTCATCATCATGCAAAAGCGATCAGTGTTGGCCCGATCTGCAAAAAGTTCCGTGTGCCCGGGGAACGCAATCCCGGCGGCTTGCCAAGCCTCCTTGTTGATTGGACCAGTGGCAACGGCGTCGATATGGCCGGCAAGCGCGGCCTTGATTGCATGTTCTATGTAAAGAAACGAAGCCGCACCAGTTTCTTCATTGATGGTTCCGGGTACCAAGGGCTTCTCCGAACGGTGATCCAGATCAAGAATTCCCGGTTCGAGAGCCTCAAACGTTTCGTGCGATCTGAATTTGATAATCCGGTCGGGCAGTGGAATACCGAGCTTTTCACCGCAGCGCTTGAGGATGTTCTCGTCTCCAAAAACAATCGGCGTGCAGAAGTTGACGACGCGCGTGTCGGCAAGCAGTCGCAGGCATAGCTCGGGTCCAACCCCGGCTGGGTCGCCCATCGTGATCGCAATTCGAGGAAGCCTCAAAGAAAGTTACCTGTCTGTATGTTGCCGGAAGAACGCTGAGAGTCGAGCAGATCATTATACAACAAACACCTCCCAAAGAGTTGGCCAAGCCAACTAGATAGAAAAAGACGGAACCGATTGCGGTTTGGCTCGCCTTCCCAAAGTGCTCCAGCGCACCGCCAGATCGGATCCGAGTTCAGCAACGGTCGCGGAATCGAAATCAAACTTGTTGAATTCGCATTGCACGCGGAGAAACTCCCCGCGAGGATCACCACGATTGTCAAGCCAGTCTGCAGAACAGTCGTGGCTCATCAAGTTCGCGGCGCTCAACAAGTATTTCCCAAAAACGCAATAAGCGATTTTCAACAGATTGGATTCG
Source organism: uncultured Pirellulaceae bacterium (assembly GCA_937981585.1). Lineage (GTDB taxonomy): Bacteria > Planctomycetota > Planctomycetia > Pirellulales > Pirellulaceae > Mariniblastus. Next base: position 35,566 of record CALJOA010000051.1, read on the forward strand.
AAAAGACTGACCGTCTTCATGAGTTCAACCGTGGCTAGGTCGCGTTTTATAAACTCAGCGCTTTGTACATTGCTTCCCCGGGAGGGCGAATTTCGGTGGAATCCACAGCAGGCAACTAATCGTTTTAACTTGCCAAATAGCTTGTCAAACGAATTTGGGTGATGTGGTTTATTTTTGTGATTCCGAATAACCGACCTCATGCACCTACGATAGCGTTGAGCACAAATATTGCCGATTGAACCGAAATGTATCTGTGTCCTTCTTTTATGAGCACTAGTTTTGGTTGTTAATCGCCGAAAATACGGTCGAATCGGAATCAATGACCAGAAATGTGTCATTCGAATGAACGGCGCTGCGACCGAGGGGTACTTGGTCGATGAGTCAATCGGTGGAATCCGTGTTGGCGGTGTCCCTTTGCTGCATTTATTTGTGAACCAACCCTTCACAGTTGAGTACGAAGACATCGTTGTCAATGGTAGCAGTCGTACGGCTTCCCGTGGAGAAAACGGTCTTTTCGAAATCGGATTAGTCCGCGACAGCGAAGAAGACACGTCTGCCTCAGAATCAACTCTGGTCAACAGTTTTTGGGAAGTCGATGGGATGACCGTCATTTGTTTCCCGAGAAGAGTCATCGACGACGATCATATTTTGATCAGCTTTCCTGACGGAAAAGAGTTTAAGGTGCGAATGGACGAACTGACTCAGATGACTCGCGAAGAGCGAAGCAGCTACCTTCTTGACGCCGACCTGCGGAAAAAAATCGGAGAGTTCTACGCCACGATCTATAACAACCGAACATTGTTTAACGATCGACGATCAATCCTCAGCCACGAATACGGCCCCGAACCACGATAGAGCGTTTTCAATACCGCTATGAATGTGGTGGAACGTCGCAAACCGTCTAAGTTGTTTTTTTTGCAACACGCCTCGACAACACAAGCCGTCTTGGCGTTTGGGCGTTCGGGCGATAGCCCAGCGCTATTAGGCGCTTGCCACGGTTGAATCGCCATTGACCGTTGCCATCGCCAAAACGGTTGATGGCAGTTCAACCGGGGCTATCGCCCAAACGGCTAATAAAATCACAGCCACTTCGAGCAACCAAAGAGAAAATCGAATGAAAAACGCAAAACGACTTTCAAGCCAGAGCGAACCTTCGAGTACAGTCTCCACTCGGCGAAACTGGTTGCGGCAAACTACAGCAACGGCCGGACTGGCCGCTACCTTCGGATTGTACACTTCGCCACTACGGGCCGATCAGCCGGTCCCTCAGGATGTCGATGTCCCTGGCGAAGACTACAAAGTCCTCCATGGCCGAGCGAAACAGTCGGTGATGGCTTGGTGCTTCAATCCGATGCCAATGACCGAGTTTGTTCCGGCTTGTGCCAAAATGGGCCTAAAGGCGATCGAAGGCATCGATAAAAAACACTACCCGCTAATGAAAAAGCACGGGCTGGGCGTTTCGATTTGTGGTAGCCACGGTTTTAAGGACGGCCCTATTAACAAGGATAATCACAAGTCTTGTGCCAAAAAGATTCGCGATGGAATTGATCTGGCTGCCCAATGGAACAGCCCCGGAGTGATCACGTTCACGGGCATGCGGGAAAAGGGCATCTCGGACAAACAAGGATTCGACAACTGCGTCGAGTTTTGGAAAGAAGCTTGCAAGTATGCCGAAGAAAAAGAGATCAATCTCGTTCTGGAAATGCTTAACACACGTGATGACTCCCATCCGATGAAAGGGCATCCCGGATATTTCGGCGACGATATCTACCGATGTATGGACATGATCAAAGCGGTCGATTCTCCTCGCATGAAACTTTTGTTCGATGTCTACCATGTCCAAATCATGAATGGCGATCCGATCCGTCACTTTCGACAAAACAAGGATTTCATCTCACACGTTCACACTGCCGGCAATCCCGGACGCTGTGAACTGGATCAAAATCAGGAACTGAATTATCCGCCGATCATCAAAGCGATTCTCGAGACCGGTTACGATGGCTACATCGCTCAGGAGTTCATTCCAAACTGGAAAGACAAATTGGCTGCGTTGAGGCACGGTGTCAAAGTCTGCGACGTCGAATAGTTGCTGAGCTTTAGCAAACCACTGTGATCGATAGTAGAACGGCTGTCCCAGCCGTTTTTTGCAGCATGTTCACGGCTGAGACAGCCGTGCTAATATGAATTTTGAGGCATGCAACAGCATGCCCTACTTTGGACTCACGAGTTCATGGCTACTGCGTCTTCAAAAGCTCACTGACCTTCTCCACTGCCTGTGCCATGACGTCTTCCTTTGATTGGTTGATGTCGATATTCACTACGCCCGGCTCGCCGAGGGGATCTTCCAGATCGGCAAACTGGCTGTTGAGCAATGAACTGGGCATGTAGTGGCCCTGACGAGCATCGATTCGTTTTTGAATGACTTCCTGAGGACCGTTGAGAAACACAAAATAGACGTTCCTTGAAACCGTCCTCAGCTGCTCGCGGTACTTCTTTTTCAAAGCCGAACAAGCCACGACCAGCGACCGATCTTGGGCAAAATGGGACAGAGCACATTGGCAAATCGCTGCCAACCAAGGCTTTCGAGTTTCGTCATCGAGCTTGATTCCAGCTTGCATCAATTCCACGTTTTCAACTGGATGCAGATCGTCGCCGTCAACAAACGCCACATGTACCATCTGGCCAGTGATTTTTGGCAGTGAAGTGGCCAGATGATTTCCAATCAGTGATTTACCGCTTCCCGATACTCCCATTACAATGATCAGGCTGTTCAATTTTTAAGACTCTCAATTTTAGGCTTGGCTAAACTCCCAATTGCAGCCAATTATAGACGATGCCCATTCTCGGTCGCGAAGACGACATTTACCCAAGCGATTTGCTTGACGGCGACACTACGCTGACTGACCTCGAGCGTCAGTGGTGGTGCGTCTATACAAAATCGCGACGCGAAAAAGACTTGATGCGAAAGCTCGCGACGCTGGGAATCTCGCATTATGGTCCCATTGTTCCCAAGCGATACCGTTCGCCCAACGGCCGATTGCGAACTTCCTTTATTCCGCTTTTTGCGAACTACGTGTTCATGTTTGGAAGCGACGAAGATCGCCAAAAAGCAATCAATACAAACTGCATCTCTAAATGTAGCTTGATTGACGACCGCGAAGCACTGGTATCAGACCTGCGTCAAATTCTCAAAGTCGTTGATGCCGGCGTGGCGCTAACTCCCGAAGCGAAACTTTCCGCAGGAGCTCGTGTTCGAGTCCGAACCGGACCTTTTGCGGGCTATGAAGGAAATGTTATCCGCCGTGAGGGAAAAACCCGATTGTTACTATCAATCCAATACCTCGCTAAAGGCGTGTCCATGGAAATGGACGAAGGAGTCTTGGAGCCGATTTAAGCTGTGTCAAACTGACGCAAAGACGATTTTTGCGGTCTTTGAGCACACTTAGAATCGCGATTCCCGACAACTGCCAAATCCGTGCTAGCCACTAAGTTTTTGCCTATTTTGCCTGTGTTTGCAATCTAAGGCATACCGAATCGTTTCGTGCGTTGCTATCGTGGAGTTGGCTGCTGGGGAACCAAAAGCCGCAAAAAAGCAGAGAAGAATTCGCAAAGGTGTGTGTCACCCAAGGGGACGAAGTCCGCGTTGAGTTAGGTTAAAACTCCGGATCTCTGCTGAAGAAAATCGTCTCAAACATCTCTTCCTAATGAGCGCTTTAACATCACAACGTATCTTTGTCGCTGGCCATCGCGGGATGGTTGGATCGGCGGTGGTTCGCGCTTTGGAGGCAACCGATGTCGGCGAAATTATTACCAGGTCCCGGGAAGAACTCGACCTGACCAATCAAGCCGACGTTGACAAGTTCTTCGCCCAACAGCGCCCTGATAACGTCGTTTTCTGTGCCGGGAAAGTCGGTGGCATCCACGCCAACAACACTTATCCAGCAGAGTTCATTTACGAAAACCTTACGATGGCCGCCCATTCGATTCATGCGGCTTATCAGAACGATGTTCCGAGATTTCTGTTTCTTGGCAGCACCTGCATTTATCCGCGAATGGCTCCCCAGCCGATGCCGGAAAGCTGTCTGCTCACCGGCCCGCTTGAGTTGACTAATGAGGCATACGCCCTGGCCAAAATCGCTGGTCTACGGATGTGTCAGTATTACCGAACGCAGTACGGAGTAACCTATCACGCGGCAATGCCGACCAATTTGTATGGTCCTGGGGACAACTATCATCCAAAGAACTCTCATGTCCTTCCGGCTTTGATCAGCCGTATTCATGCGGCCAAACAATCCGATGCACCCGAGGTCGTGATTTGGGGTTCGGGAACGCCCAGAAGAGAGTTTCTGCACGTTGACGATTTGGCCGACGGATTACTGCATTTGCTCAAACTCGATGATCCACCAGATTTGGTTAACGTGGGAACGGGATCAGACGTCACAATCGCTGAACTGGCTGGTTTGATTGCCAATGCGATTGGCTACAAAGGCAATATCGTTCAAGATAAAACAAAGCCCGACGGCACACCTGTCAAACGTACCGACTGTACGCTGATTCATTCCACGGGATGGAAAGCCACAATCGGTTTGATCGAAGGTATTGAACGGACGTATCAGGATTTCCTTCGAGAAACAGAGTCCGATACAGTAAGATTGAAAACGGCTTGAGAACTTCGCCGCACCAGCAATAACAGTATGAAAAAAGCACTTATAACTGGAATCACGGGACAAGACGGTTCTTACCTTACCGAATTGTTGCTCGAAAAAGGCTACGAAGTGCACGGCTTGATTCGCCGCAGCAGCACCTTCAACACCGATCGTATCGAACATCTCTATCGTGACCCTCACGATCCTCAGGCCAAACTGTTCCTCCATTACGGTGATCTCACCGATGGTCAGAACTTGACCAATCTGGTGCTGGATTTGGAACCCGATGAGATTTACAACCTCGGCGCCCAAAGCCACGTTCGCGTTTCATTCGATTCGCCCCAGTACACCGTTCAGACAACAGGCATCGGCGCGCTCAATGTGCTCGAAGCTGCCCGACAACTGGACAAGAGTAAAAAGACCAAGGTCTATCAGGCGTCGTCGTCCGAGATGTTCGGCGCTGTCTCTGAAACTCCACAAACCGAGACCACGCCTTTTCATCCACAGAGCCCTTACGCCTGTGCCAAAGTCTACGCGTTTCATCAAACCGTAAACTACCGCGAAGCCTACGATCTGTTTGCCGTCAACGGCATCCTGTTCAACCACGAATCGCCGCGCCGTGGTGAGACGTTTGTCACGCGGAAAATCACCAGAGCAGCGACCCGTATCAAACTGGGACTTCAAGACAAACTTTATCTTGGCAACCTCGATGCAAAACGTGACTGGGGATTCGCCAAGGATTACGTTGAGGGCATGTGGTTAATGCTCCAGCACGATACACCGGAGGATTTTGTTCTGGCGACAGGAGAAACCCAAACAATCCGACAGTTTTTAGACTATTCATTTGGATATCTCGAGCTGGACTGGTCCAATTACGTTGAGATCGACCCAAGGTATTTCCGACCCACCGAAGTCAATCTATTACTGGGTGATTATTCAAAAGCGAAACAACACTTGGGATGGGAACCCAGAACCAGTTGTGAAGAACTTGCTCGAATCATGGTTGATCACGATTTGGAGCTGGCAAAGCACGAAGCCACGCAGCAGAGTCTGGCGCAACAAGCAGGCGATCTCTCGTGAACGTCCATCGACATTGTTCTTTAATCTGTATTAGCCCAGCAATCTTGAAAGGTTATCGTTGAAAATACTCGTCTCCGGAGCAGCAGGTTTCATCGGAAGCACACTATGCCGATCACTTGTTGAAGGCGGCGATCACGAGGTCGTTGCAATCGACAAACTTACGTACGCCGGAAATTTGGCTTCACTGGCTGGTCTCGATTCGAATCCAAAATTTCACTTCCTTCGGGCAGACATAACTGATCGTGCGGCGATGGACGCGGCTTTCCTTTCCCACCAACCCGACGCTGTCATGCATCTGGCTGCTGAATCACATGTGGATCGCTCCATCGATGGCCCCGACGCCTTCATTCAAACCAACATCATTGGAACCTACGTTCTTTTAGAAGCCGCCAGAGCGTACTACCTGCAACTCACGGACACAGCCAAGGATCGTTTTCGTTTTCATCACATCTCAACCGATGAAGTTTACGGTTCACTTGGCCCAAATGACCCAGCATTTTCCGAAACCACGCCCTACGATCCACATTCCCCATACTCAGCAAGTAAAGCCGCCTCGGACCATTTGGTCAGAGCTTGGTTCGATACCTATGGCCTTCCTGTCGTGTTGACCAATTGCTCAAACAACTATGGTCCGTACCAGTTTCCAGAAAAGCTGATTCCGGTCGTGATCTTAAAAGCCATCCGTGGCGAGCCGATTCCCGTTTACGGCAAAGGTGAGAACATTCGGGACTGGCTCTACGTGGAAGACCACGCGCGGGCGCTCGAACTGGTGCTGACCAAAGGCCGAGTCGGCCAAACGTACAACATCGGTGGTGACAATGAGCAAAGAAACATTGATTTGGTGAACATGATTTGCGAGCTTCTCGACGAAGTCCGCCCGCCACAGGAAAATGGGCTCAGTATCGAGTCTTACTCGGAACTGATCACCTTTGTCACTGACCGGCCCGGGCATGACATGCGGTATGCGATCGACGCATCGAAAATCAAAACAGAACTTGGCTGGAATCCCAAGGAAGATTTTTCCAGCGGCTTTAGAAAAACGATAACTTGGTATCTCGAAAACGAACCTTGGTGGCAGGATATTCTCTCGGGAGATTACCAACTTCAGCGCCAGGGACTGGAAGAGACAAACGGCAGATCTCTGACTTGATTACCTGTTCAGGAAATTACTGAGGTAAAGACAATGGCCGCATTGAAATATTTGAATTCAAAACTGAACAACAACCCTTTGGCACTCCGATGTCGCAAAGTTGTCTCATTGGCGTTGGGCCTCATGCTTACAGGTTTCTTTGTAACGCACTCGTGCCTCGCCTGCGTTGATGGAACTGTAATTGCAACTGCTCAAGACCAGAAAACACCAGTGCCTAGTAAGGCTCAACGAAAAGAGTCATTGAAGCTGATTCGTTCGCTGTTTCCAAGTCAGTATGCCGATCGATCCGACGAAGGTAAACGCAAATTGGCTGGCATGCTGTTGAAACAGGCTCAAGATATCAGCGATGACCCTGTTTCCCAGTATGTACTGTTTGAACAGGCCAGCGAAATTGCCCAAAAAGTCGGTGCCGCCAAGACGGCCTGGGACGCTACCGAAGGCATCATCAAAGAATTCGACGTTGATGCGTTTGAATTGAAATACGAGGTGTTGCGAGTCCTTAGCAAAACGCTTGAAGACTCTGCTCTCTATTCAACGCTGGTAGCAGATTGTCAGAAATTGATCGATCAACGAATCGAGCTCGACCAGTATGAGTTGGCCATAACCCAATCGAGAAAATTGCTGGCCGTTGCCAAAAAAGGCGCCAACGAACCGACAATCAACCTTCAGGACCGGTCGGCCAAGAGGATAAAAAGGCTGGCATCAGCGTACTCGGCAATCAAAGACCAGATTTCGATTGCCGATTCCCAATCCAATAATGAAGCCGCTAATCAGGCTGTGGGCGAGTTTCTTTGTTTCTTAAAAGGCGATTTTGAGAAAGGTCTCCCCTATTTGTCAAATGGCGATTCTGCTGCAACCAAGACACTTGCCAACCAGGAACTGAACTCCGCCGAAACGACCAAAGAGAAAGTGGCACTGGCTGATTCATGGTGGGAGCTCGGAGAAAATGAAAATGGAAATGACGAAGTTCTTGCAATCAAAACCCATGCTCTCGAGATTTATTTGGCGATCGTAGATGACACGACCGGTTTAACCAAAGCTCGAATTGAAAAACGGCTGGGAGAAGGCAATAAGGCTGAGCTTGGTGACAATTTTTTTGAAACCGTTTGGAACGTAAAGTGGCAAAACGGACACCCAGAATGGGTGAAGGCACAGTTCTTTACCGACGGTCGATTTCGGAGCTTTGCGTTAAACCAATCATGGGACCATCATTGGGAGAAAGATCAACCGCACCAGTTCCGAATCATCAGCTCATCGAAAAAGTTTGCTTTTGTATGCAGGCTAGAAAGCGGCGGGCTTGCTTGCGAAAAGTACGATATTGCCTCGGGGAAGCTGCTGGACCGGGGATCTGGATTTCCAATTTCACAGCAATCCATGCATAGTCAAAACACGAACCAACGGAACAAGAAATGAAGGGCATAATCCTGGCAGGCGGTTCAGGTACCCGGTTGCATCCGATCACCTTGGCAACCTCGAAACAGCTGATTCCCGTTTACGACAAGCCGATGATCTACTATCCCCTGTCTGTGCTAATGCTGGCCGACATTCGGGAGATCTTGATTATCTCCACGCCTCAAGATTTGCCCAGTTTTGAACGACTGCTCGGTGATGGAAGAGATTTGGGGTGTGAGTTTTCGTATGCGGTACAAGAGGTTCCCAACGGTCTGGCACAAGCGTTTGTGATCGGCGAAGAATTCATCGGTGATGACAAAGTTGCTTTGATTTTGGGCGACAATATTTTTTACGGTTCCAGCTTTGGGCAATTGATTCGCCGGCATAGCAGTCCGGAGGGAGCAGTTGTTTTTGCGTCACGAGTCCAAGACCCAGAGCGTTACGGAGTGGTTGAGTTCGATGAGAATCGTAAAGCAATATCACTGGAAGAGAAACCGGAGAAGCCAAAATCAAACTATGCGGTGCCAGGCCTATATTTTTATGATAACGAAGTCGTCGAGATTGCCAAGAATGTCCAACCATCGGCACGGGGTGAATACGAAATAACCAGTGTC
>CALJOA010000052.1 GCA_937981585.1 uncultured Pirellulaceae bacterium
TGTTGAGCGAGCAATCGGTTGGATTAAAGAGTTCAGAAGAGTCGCCACCCGATACGACAAAATCATTGACAATTACATGGCAATGGTAAAAATCGCAATCACAAGATTGCTAATAAATTGGGATTAAGGGATAGAGCCTAGGGTCCTAAGTTGAAAAAATTCAGTTTGAAAGCCACTTTTTGCCGAGCCGTTCGGGCGGTTGGCGTGAGGCCGCGTTTTACAAATTGATTTATGTTTTGACATTTGCCAAACGCGACCTAGCCACGGTCCCTATTGCCATAGCCGTAACTAGCGGCGATTGGCCCCGGCCAAACGCTCACCGCTGGTTCCACTGAACCAGTTCCTCATACGCCACGCCTGAACCTCCAAACAAATCCAACGCACTTCCGACAGTCACATCCACGTTACCAGACCCCGAAGATTCGACTAGCAGCACATCGTCCATCTTGGCGACACCACCTGCATAAGTCATCGGAATCTTCCCCCAGTTGCCCATCAGCTCGACCAGATCCGCATCGATTCCCTCGCATTTGCCTTCGACGTCGGCCGCGTGAATCAGGAACTCGTCGCAACGATCGGCCAGCGAATCAAGTGTCAATTGATCGACATTGAGGTCGGTCAACGTCTGCCAGCGATTCATGGCAACGGTCCAACCATTGTCATTGCGTTTGCAACTAAGGTCGATGACGATCTTCTGTTTTCCAATTTGCTCAACCAGCGCGTCGAGCTTCTCAGTTTGAAAGCGACCGTCTTTGTCGAACAACCAAGAGGTCAAAATGACGTGTGACGCCCCAGCGTCGAGCCACTGCGGAGCATTATCCAAACTGACGCCACCACCAATTTGCAATCCTCCAGGAAACTCTGCCAGCGCCGAGCGTGCAGCCTCATCGTTGCCCGGGCCAAGCTTGATTACATGGCCGCCAAGCAGTCGGTCATCCCGATACTTTTGAGCAAACCAAGCCGCAGGCTGATTGGCAACGTGATTCTCATGAGGCGAGCCATCGTCAAGCAACGTGCTGCCAACGATTTGCTTGACTTGCCCCTCGTGAAGGTCGATACAGGGTCGAAATTTCGTCATCCCGTCATTCTATCAATTCACATTTGCAGGTCCATCGAGCCAGCTGGGTTCGGGAACGACAGCAGCCAAGGTCAAACCAGACATTGTGAGATGCCAATCATTTTGTTCGGTTGCAAGAATCACATAAATCTCCAAGTCATCGAAGTTGCTGTTGGCGTTGTTGGAGTGGGCACTACCACTCGAATCGTTCGCTTAGTAAGTTCCTGGCTCACAATTCGAGGCTGTGATTTTTTCAAAACATTGCTTAACAACATCAGCCGTTTTGGCGATAGCCACGGTTAATGGCAGTTCAACCGGGGCTATCGCCCAAACGCCAAAACGGCTAATAAAATCACAACCTAGTCGGGTTATGATAATACGCTTGAACAATCTAGATCCTTAAACCACGAGACAACAAGATGCGATTTCTATTACTATTGCCCTTCGTTTGCGTCATCGGTCTACTCGGTTTCGCATCACCCCAGTTATCCGGACAAGAAATGATCTCTGAAAACGACAAGATCGTCTTCCTCGGCGATTCGATCACACAAGCGGGCGCCAAGCCCAACGGATACGTTTCACTGTTTGCGGCAGAGATTGAAAAGCAGCTGCCCGAAAAGAACGTCGAAGTCATCGGAGCGGGCATCAGCGGCCATAAAGTCCCCAACTTGCAAAAGCGGCTTGAGAGAGACGTACTGAGTAAGAAGCCCAATCTCGTCTTCATCTACATTGGAATCAATGATGTCTGGCATTCTCAAAAAGGCAGGGGAACATCGAAAGAAGATTTTGACTCTGGACTTCGCGATATCATTAAGCAGATTCAGGACGTTGGGTCAAAGGTCATCCTTTGCACGCCAAGCACGATTGGCGAGAAAACTGACGGAACCAATGCATTGGATTCGATGCTTGAAGAGTACTCCGCGATCAGCCGAAAGGTCGCGGCCGATACGGGATCGCAGCTGCTCGACTTGCGAAAGGCGTTCATCGACCATTTGAAAACCGCCAATCCAGAGAACCTCAAAAAAGGAATCTTGACCCGCGACGGTGTGCACTTGAACGCGACTGGCAATGAGTTTGTTGCCCAACAGATGCTGGGGGCAATTGGATTAGGTTCGGCCAACGCGATCTCAAACGTTCGACACATCGTGCTTTTCAAATTCAAAGACGACGTTGAAAAGGCTAAAGTTGAAGAAATCGTGACTGCATTCGGCGAGCTGAAGAACCAGATCAGCGAGATCGCCGAGTACGAAGCCGGCACCAATGTCAGCCCGGAAAACCTTGAGCAGGGTTTCACCCATTGCTTCGTTGTCACTTTCAAAACCATCGCCGACCGCGATGCTTACCTACCACATCAAGCTCACAAGAAATTTGTCGAATTGCTCGACGGGAAGATTGATAAAGTGCTGGTGTTTGATTTCGTGAATGAGTAGGGAGTATTTTGCTTGCCGCGCCGTGGTCGGAAAAACGGATGCTGTTTTCTGGTACCAGCCCGAATTGATACCAGCCCGAATTGATACCAGCCCGAAGCGCAAGCGAGGG
>CALJOA010000053.1 GCA_937981585.1 uncultured Pirellulaceae bacterium
CAATGGCCCTTACTTCGCCTGCAAAATTGTAGCGTTTGGGCGCGAGCCCTCCGGTTTCTCAGAGTTCCGCTTGAATAAAACCGGGGAGCTTGCGCTCCACCGCTACAAAGTAAGGGCCATTGCGCGCTAGGCCCAACTGAATGCAATCCGCGATTATCACCAGCTCGTCGCGTTGCCATTGGGTGAAAGATACCGCGACGCCGTCCAACTAACCGGCTTTTTTCAGTACCTCGGCATTGAGTTTGTTGTACAGCGTTTTCAAACTGATGCCCAGTTGCTGAGCCGCGGCGGTCTTGTTTCCGTTGAGCTGTTCGAGGGTTGCGTGGATCGTTTCCATCTCAAGCTCTTTGAGCGATCGTCCCGCCGTATTGATCGGAATGGTGCTTGCGCCGGACGATCCGAAATGCTTGGGCAAGTCATTTGCCGTGATAGGAAATCCATCACAGAGGATCGATGCATGCTCGATCACGTTGGCCAGTTCACGAATATTGCCCGGCCAATTGTGTGATTGAAGCAGCTTGATCGCCGAAGCGTCAAACACTTGATCCAGACTTCGTTTTGCAGCGTCTGGTACGTGACGCGCGATCAGGTGATGAGCCAGCTCGGGAATGTCTTCCAGGCGATCTCGCAGTGGTGGTAGCTGAACCTCAAACGTGTTGATTCGGTACATCAAATCCTGTCGAAACTCTCCGTCGGCGACCATTTTGGCGAGGTCGCGGTGGGTTGCGCATACGATTCTGACGTCGACCTGGAATGGTTCACTGTCGCCCACTCGTCTCACTTCGCCGCTTTCGAGGACGCGTAGCAATGTGGCTTGGGTTGGTTTGGGGAGCTCGCCGATTTCGTCCAGGAACAATGTCCCGCCATCGGCGACTTCGAACAGACCCTGGCGATGTTCATCAGCGCCGGTGAAAGCGCCTTTTCGGTGCCCAAAGAGTTCGCTTTCGATCAAGTTTTCTGGTAACGCTCCGCAGTTGATCGCAACGAACGGCTTGTCACAGCGGCCCGACTGCTGATGAACGGCTCTCGCGGCAAGTTCTTTACCGGTTCCTGTTTCGCCAATCACGATCACGGTTGAGTTGGTTGGCGCAACTTTCTCGATCAGCGCTTTGACGCGTTGGAATGAGCGATGGTTGCCGATCATCTCTGGTTCGCCTTCGACGCGTTGGAGGCGCAACTGCAGTGAATGTATTTTGTTGTTTAGCTCTCGACGCACCGCAACGCGTTGCAACAGGGCCTTCAAATCGACCAGTTTGCAGGGCTTTTGAAGATACTCAAACGCTCCCAACCGAAGCGCCGAGATAGCCGTGTCGGTCGATCCTTTTCCGGTCAACACGATCGCTTCGGTGGTTGGGTCAAGCTCTTTGGTTCGGCGGATCACATCGATCCCGTTGAGCCCCGGCATGTCGAGGTCGACGATGATGCAGTCGAACGTTTCTTTTTCGATTGCTGCGACGGCCGTTAATCCGTCTGGGCAAACCGTAACGGTGTGTCCCATACGTGGCAGCTCGGCAGCGATCAGCTCCTGCAAGTGCACTTCATCGTCGGCAAAGAGGACTTTCATCTTCTTTGATTCAGATTTGCTTTTTTGGTTTTGATCAAGCCGCGAATTTTGCGAGTTGTCTTTCTTCATTTTCCACCAGTGGCAAACGTACAGTAAATTTGGAACCCAGCCCCGGACCATCGCTTTGAGCCGTGATGCGGCCGCCGTGTTCTTCGATAATTTGGTAAGTGATCGAGAGCCCAAGTCCAGTTCCCTGACCGTCGCGACGTCGGGTAAAGAAAGGCTCCCAAAGGTGTTTTTTGACTTCTGCGTCCATCCCGCATCCGTCGTCGGTAACGGTTAGCACGGCCGTATCGCCTTGTCGTTTGAGTTCGATTTCGACTGTCCCGTTTTCTTCAACGCTTCCCAACGCGTTGGTGATTAGGTTCAGGGCGACTTGTTTCATTTCCTGCCCGTTGGTGATCGAAACGACGCTGGGCTCAGCGTTAAAGACGATATTTTTTGAACGGTTCTTGCCGAGAGGTTTCACCATGTCGATCACAGCGTCGATTAGTGATGTCAGATTGGTTTCGGTTTTGGTTGCATCACCCATCCGCGAAAAATCCAAAAGGCCGGCGGTGATTCCCTTGCAACGGAACGCTTCGTCCTGAATCCGCCGGAGATACTTTTTCATATCCGCGATCTCCGAATCGATCGTCGCTTGGTCGGTGCCCTCGGCTGGGTTGAGGATGTCGTGAATTCGGGATTCAAGCGATTCGGCTGACCACGCGATCGTGGCCAACGGATTGTTGATCTCGTGGGCAACGCCAGCAGCCAGAAATCCGACGCTTGCCATTTTCTCGCTGCGCACTACCTCTTTGGTTCGTTGTTGAACCTGACGATTGAGGTCAGATTTGATGTCTTGAAAGTTGGATGTCATTTCATTGAGCGCGTCACCGAGCTCAGCGACTTCATCGTTGGAGTCCATTTGGATCCGGTAGTCGTAGTTGCCATTGGCGACCTGGCGTGAACCTTCAACCAGTGTTTCGAGCGGGTGAATGATTCGTTTGCGAAACCGAGACATGATGAAGAAGATGGTTGCCACTGCAGTAATGCTCAGCAGGACGCTAAGCATCATCCAAGCGTGGTATTTATTTCTTGCTCGCTCGGAGAATGACTGCATTCGCTGTTGCATGAATACTGGAATCTGGGCGGCCAGCATCTGCAAGCCATTGAGTTCGGTTTCCAGCGGTGAGAAAATTTTGTCGGGTCGAAAAACCCAGTCGTTGTGGTCCTGCCCATGCACAATTCGATTGATCTCGTCGAGTCGGGAACGAAAGTTGATCACGAAATCAAGTTCAGGCTGTTTCTCGCCCATCCATGGATCAGCGGTCTCACTGTTGGTTAGTTGAACTTCGTAGTTGTCGAGCGCCTGTTCGACAAGCTGAAGCTGGCGGGTGACATCGGCGCGGCTGATCTGAGTTAGCGCAAGCGACGAGCGAATGTCACTGCTAGGTCGATAACTCCGATACTCCGAGAGCTTTGAGCGGAGCGTGCTGACTTGGTCACTCAGTTTAGTGGCTTCGGGAAGCTCCAATGAGCGTTCGCGGATGCTTTTTGTCAGCTCTCTGAATTTCATTACGCCTTGCAGGCTGACCCCAGAAAGAAGCAAGACAATGATCAATAACATGATCACGCCAAACCGCATCTGGTCACGAATTCGCCGCAAGTTGAACAAGCAAAGCTCCAAATAATTTCAGATTCGTCTAAAGAATCCTGGCCCGGTAATCTGGCCAGTTTTCGGCGTGCAAAAATTACATGGACGCTAGGAAGCGGGCAATGTCAGTTCAGCCAAAATCTGCTGGCATTTTTAGCAGGCTGGGTTTGGGCAGTTTGGGCACTGGACATGTAACTTGAAAGCCGTTACCCATAACCCAGTTTTTCCAAAACCAGTTTTTCCAATAACCCAGTTTTTTGAACTAGATGGACGTAGCTTAGGCGCTAACAAAAAAGATCATGCCTACCGAAACAAGAATTGTCGCTCCGGGGCCGAAACCTTTTACGGTGCGAACCGACAAAGGGGATGTGCTAAAAGTCCCTAAAGGCTGGAAGCTGTTGCCGCCGGGTGATGCTGGAGTAACCCGTCGTGTCAAAGCTCGCGGACCGAGCTGGACAATGAAAGAGAAGAAGGGACGCCGCACTTTTTCACGAGGAGTCTGGGCTCCCGGAGATCGCATTGCGAAAGTCAAAGCAGAATTCGAAGTTGAGCGTGGTACTGAGGGTTACGCAAAGAAGCAGGCTGCGGCCGCAAAGCGGAGAGAAAAGAAACAGGCTCAATACGTCGAAGACTTTACCGTCGCGATCGTTCAATTTCTGGACTTTGACGATTCCTATTCGATGCTTGCTACTGCTTTGGCAAAGGCGGTAAGCGAACATGCGACTCCTGTGGGCAGTGGAACGGTTGCTCGAACTCAGCGGATTCCAATCGAGCGTCGTGCCGCATCAGCGGTGATCGCATGGATGCGACATCAAACAACCGCGTACGATCACATGACGATACCACGCGTTAAGGGAAAGCGCCGGGAAGTGCGGAGAATGTTGGCCATGGAGTCCAAGCAGCTGCTCAGCCGATATCGCACCGGGGCCGAGGTCGATTTGAAGAAGTGCCCCTTGGCGATAGCACTGGGACTGTGATTTCAAATCACTACAGTTCGACCGAAGAGCTGCTGGCGTCGGATTGATTTCTAAGCTGATCCATCAGGAAGCTTACCGCTCTGCCATAGGAGCGAATAGAAGTCGAGTGGTCACCGTCGTCTGCGGCTTTTTGAGCCTGACTAGTAAGTGATTTCAATTGAGCCCAATCGACTTGCCAGTTCTCCTGCAGCGCTCCTTGTTGAAGCTTATTCAACATTTCGGACAACTGCTGGCCGAACTGAGCACTCGAAGCGCAGTTGTATCTCGTGTAAGGCCCTTTGCCAAATCGTTTGTTCGCTGTGACTTTGTCGCCACTGTTGGCGCTCATGATCAGTTGGGCGACCAGATACACCAGCAATCCAACCGAGAGTCCCCCCAGCACCGTAGCAAACGCTATGTTCTTAACGAAAAGAAAAAGCAGGGTCAGCAAGAGCAAGCCACCGAAGACTGCCCAGAGGAGCGGCGATTTACCGTGCTTGGATTGTTTCGAATTAACCTTCAACAAACCGGCACCGGCATTGGATGCAGTGGCGAGTTTGGGGTGAGTTAGCTTGACTACGACGACCGTAATGTTGTCGGGGCCACCACGAAGGTTCGCCAAATCGACCAGCACCGTGACAGCTTCGTCGGGCGTCATGTTTGCCAGAATCGAGCCGATCTCGGTGTCCGAAATGACTCCTGTCAAACCATCACTGCACAGGAGAAATGTATCTCCGACCTGAACAGGAAACGGTCCTTCAAGATCGACTTTGCATTCCGCGTACGGTCCCAGCGACCTGGTGATGACGTTCTTGGGAACCTTCCCCATTCGTTCTTCTTCGGCGGTTAATTGACCGGCGGCTCGCATTTCCCAGACCAGACTGTGGTCAAACGTAAGCTGTTCGATTCTGTTTTGTGTCAGGCGGTAGACGCGGCTGTCGCCGATGTGGGCGCAAACGGCGCCCTGAGGCAAGATTGAAAGAACGCTACACGTCGTTCCCATGTTGTGAAATTCTTCATTGGCCTGTCCACGCCGGTGAATCTCGGCATTGGCATCTTGAACCGCTCGCTTCATTGCTTCGGGCGAAGAGGTGTCGTTGTATTTGGCGTAGAGGTGTGGGATGTGGTCGATCGCCAACTTGCTGGCCAACTCGCCCGCAGCATGGGCTCCCATTCCGTCAGCGACGATGAACACGTGTCCCTTTCGCTGCCAATGCTCCATGCTACTGGCCATCGAAACACACAGGTTATCCTGATTCGTGGCGCGTCGCATACCTATGTCGCTCGCCGAAGCGACCTGAAGGTAATCGTCCCAATTCAATAGACTCTCGCTCATCAGTGCTTTCTGAGGCGGTAATAATGCTTGCAACTGAGTATTTTAACCAGCATTCACCCAACAAAAAGTGGGATTGAAGAAATTCTGGGTCGTGAAAATAGATTTATTGTTAGCGGATAAAACGTTCTGTCGGAAAGCGGTTTCGCCCTTTTAATCATTGAAAACCGGCCTATTCCTGAGTCGTTTGGGTTTGTAGACTTCGCAACCGGATTTGTCGCATGGCGGTTTGCCGTTCCAAATTTAATTAATTGAGAAATTATTCGTATTTTTTCTAGTGCGAGTTCAGAGTAATTGGGCAAGGCAGATGAAGCCGAACAGAATATCAAAAATCCTAGTGGCGTCCCTGTTTGTAGCCAGTTTGGTTTGCTCAGCGGGCTGCGTTCAGCGAAGGTTGATAATTCGAAGCCAGCCAGAGGGAGCTTTTGTCACGATTGATCGCCAAGCGATCGGTCGAACTCCACTTTCGGTGCCATATACCTATTCGGGGACGCGTGAGATTCAGTTGGAGAAAGACGGTTTCAAAACGGTCAAAGTCCAACAGCGGATCGATCCGACTTGGTACGAGAAGTTTCCAGTGAGCTTTGTGACGGAAAACTTTTGGCCACGCGAACTTCGGGACGAGCGTTTGCTCGAGTTTCAAATGGAGCCCAAGACACAAGTTCAGGAGAATTTGCTTCTCGATCGCGCTAACGACCTGCGGTTCAATATTGAGCGCGGCACAGTGACAGCGCCGATCAACTAGAGCAGTTCGTTCTTCCAAGCTTGTGAAAGCTGCTCCAGCGACGCCAGCTCGTGGCGCACGGTGTCGTCAATCGTTTTATCGTAATGGGTATGGTGCGCTCGTTTGATCGTCCAGGTCGGATGAACCCGCCGGGTCAATTCAATCGGCAACCCGGATTTGATGGTACCGGTTTGAATGACTCGGCAGTACCAACCACACCGCGCCGTTTCGATTACAAGCCTTGGAAGCTGTTTCAGATTACAGCGTCGTGCCAGCTTCCAGCATGGCTGTCGAGGTTGTGAAACCTCCAGAACGACATCGTTGATTCTGAAACGATCGCCAACACAAACCGCAGTTTCAGTTAGCCCGGAGACAGTCAGGTTCTCACCAAACATCCCGCCGGTGATTGAGCGATCGTTCAGCTCAGAATGCCAATCGCCAAAGTGATCGGCTGAATAAACCAGGATCGCCTTGTCGACACCTCCGTGGTTAATCGTGTCGGCTTGCCCGTCGCCTTGGAGGTTGGTTTTTCCAACGTTGATCCAGCCATCGATTGCCGTTTTGTAGAAACCGGTTGTCCAGCTTTTCTGTTTAGGGTCGGGCCATTGATCATCAGTCAGCGTTTGGGGCATTCCGACTTGGATCGATAAAACCAGAGGTGGCTTGGCAGGTTCTTGTTGCTTCATTGGCTCAATTTTCAGTCGATTCGAAGGGTGAGTCGGCGGCTTAAAGATCAAATCGAAGTATCAGCGAGGAAAATTAAACAGCCCGCCGTCTCGTCCAACCGGAGTCCCTTTGTAACCCGTTTTGCCAGGACGTCGATCGAGTGCACCTCGGACCCCCAGCACTCCCGGGTCCCGGGAAACCGCATCGGCGGCCATTCGGAGGTCGTTTAGCAGCGGTTCGGTTTTGTTGGAAATCATCGTTGAGGTTCGACGCAGCTCTGACACCATGGCTTTGGCATCCTCAACGGTTTCGAGAGCTTTGTCATACATTTCGGTGTCGTTTAGAAGCTTGCCGATCGTCCCCTCGGATTTTTTCAGGCTCTGAAGCGACTGAGTTAAACCACTGACGTTTTCGAGAAACTTGTCCGCATTGCGTAAACTGCTTTTGACTTGGGCAAGGATCTCCGGTCCTTCTTCTTTTAAGGCACCGGTAAAGCCCTCCAGGTTTTCCAGATTTGAATTGACACCATCTGGAATATCGCCGAACGCATTAATCGCCTTTCGCGTATCCACGACCGTCACCCGAATCTCCTGAAAGATTTTTGGCAGTTCAGCAAGTGCGTCCTTGATTTGTCCTTTGAGCGCCGGGTCGCCTACAACGTTGTTGACGTTTTCGAAGATTCGATTGAAATTGTCGAGTGAAACCTGAGCTTTTTGGCTCATCGTTCGCATGTCTTTCAATAACGCTTTGAGGTCGCTTTCATCGTCGTTGAACACAGCCTGAACTGTTGAGGTCAACTCAGTGATCCCTTGGCCAGCGTCATTAACTGCTGTTCCGGCAGTTCGAACCACGGCCAGCGTTTCGCTCAATTCCGGCTTGAGGTCGGCAAACATGTCGACAAATTCAAGTGGGTTTCGTTTGAGTGCGACCTTTTGCATCACATGGTTCTCTCGAATCGGATCGCCGCGTTGATTGACTGGTAGTGGAAGAAACTCCACAACCGCGTCGCCCAGAATGGATTCAGCGCCGATAGAGCAGACTTCGTTGGAAAAGATCTTTTCGTTTTCGTTGATCGCCAATTCAAGCCGAACGTGATCGTCTTCGGAGGTCACGGATTTGACGCGACCGATCAAAATTCCATTTTTCCGAATCGGAGTCCCAGTCGTCACCCCTGGCGCGGAAGTCGGTTTGATGAATACCGTATACTGACTAACCCAGCCTTCGCTGTTGAGAAAAATCAGGATCGCGAGAATCACCATCGCAATGACGACAAAGATGCCGACGCGAAATTTTAGAATGCTCTCATCCATTGAATTGCAACTTAAGTTCAGGTTGGTTGGTTGTACTGCGGTTTAATTTAGCTGACTCGATCGCATTTCCATCAGGCGTTCGCCGGCTTCGCCGTTGATGAATTGTTGGACGCGACGATCTCGGCAGGCGTCCAGTTCCGGGACCGAGCCGTCAAATACGACTTGGGATTCGCCTTCGTCGAGTCTTGCTGTCGGCATCAACATGACGACTCGATCAGCGACTTTTCTGGCAGTATTCATGTCGTGAGTTACGACGATGCTGGTAACCGGATTGCGGCGCCGGGTTCGAATGATCAACTCATTGATGACATCGCTCATTATTGGATCAAGTCCGGTTGTCGGTTCGTCGTACATGATCATCTCCGGATTCATGATCAGCGCCCGCGCCAGTCCGACGCGCTTTCGCATCCCGCCTGAAAGCTCTGCCGGTTTCTTGAATACGACTTCGTCCGGCAGACCGACTTCGGAAAGTCGTGACAAAACCATTTCCCGAACCTGCTCATCAGAGAAACGACCATGCTGCCTAAGTGGAAACGCAACGTTCTGCCCAATCGTCATGCTGTCAAATAGAGCGGCGTTTTGAAAAACGAAACCAAACCTCAGGCGAAGGTGGCTGAGTTGGCGATCGCCAAGCAGACTGAGGTTTTCAGAATCAAATAGGACCTGGCCGTAGGTCGGTTGAATCAGACCGATGATCGACTTCATCAAAACTGTCTTCCCACATCCGCTTTCTCCGAGCAAAACCAGTGTCTGTCCAGCAGGAATTTCGAGACTGATATCGCGCAGAACTTCCTGGGCCCCAAATTGGACCGTGAGATCTTTGACTTCGACGAGCGATTCCTGATCACTCAAGAGTTCTTCGATCATCACAGGAGGCCAACTCCTTCAGGATACATGGTGAAGTAAAGTGAATCCAACGCGATGCCCAGAAACAAATCCAGAACCAGGATCGCCACAAAAGAGTATACAAACGCCGCCGTCGAGGCGCGACCTACACCTTCTGCACCGGCCTTACAGTTGAATCCCTGATAGCAGCTGATCAGCGCAATCGCCGATCCAAAAAAGATACTTTTGAACAGTCCAACGAATAAATCGAAATTGGAAACGAATTTTTTGCTATTTGCCCAGTAGTGGTGGATATCAATTCCCAAGATATCAACGCTGTAAAAGTGACCTCCGGCAACGCCCATGAAGTCAGCCATGACCGTCAGTGTGGGAATCAGAAACAAACAGGCCAGAAATCGGGGAACGACCAAGTACCTGATCGGATTGGCTCCCATCGCCGAAAGAGCGTCGATCTGTTCGGTGACTCGCATTGTCCCAAGCTCGGCTGCCATGGCACTTCCGACTCGACCAGCCAACATCGTCGCGGCGAGAACTGGACCCAGCTCACGTACCAACGTCATGTTGATCACGCCGCCCAGCCGTGTTTCCAAGCCAAGCTGTCGAAACTGGAAATAGCTTTGAACAGCCAGAACCATCCCGATGAACGTTCCCGTTAACGCCACAACTGGAAGGCTCGAAACGCCGACTTGGTAAAAGTTCGGCCAGACGGTTTCCTTGCGCGGAAGCCGTGTAAAAAGCCAGATCATTGTGCGGAGAACGAAGAGGCTGAAATCTCCGACCGCCATGACGGCCGAAAGCACCAGCCCGCCCCAGTCCGAAACCCAATTCACGAACCAGCCCGTTAGACCCGTTCGCGCGGCGCCATCGCCGGAAAACACAGGTTCATCGGGACGCCGAGGTATCGGGTTGTTAGGAGTTACGGAGGACATTTTTTTGACTTGATGCAGGCGCGCATCAATCACCATACGGGCCCCCCCGTTTGATATATACGCTGTTTCATCGTCGGTTTGGCGGAGGAGACTTGAGAGAGTTTACTGACTGGGAGGACTATTCCAGCTAGCCAATCCAAGAATTGGCCTCGGTCTGCGAATACGCTAACAGTGTTCAGATGACGGGTGCTGGTGCTCAAACGCGATTGATCCGTGGTGATTTTCAACGACAAACCATCAAATTGCTCGCCAATATGCCCCTGTTATGATGAGGTAGCAATATCGAGGCGAATCAATCTTGGGAAATAAAAGGGCGGGAACTGTGATGCTATCAAGGACTTTGACATCTACTTTGATAGCGTTTGTGATCACGCTTGGAATCCTGATTCCAACAACGCAATCCAGCGGTCAGCAGGCTCCCGTCAAAATTAGCCGCGTTGATGATGTGATTGAGAATTGGAGTAAATCCCAGCATCTGTTCGTCAAAGGCGAGTTGGGAATTTCAGACGATCAGTATCGAAAGCTGGAAACGTGGATCTCGCAGAACGCTTCCAACTGGACGGTAGTCCTGATGCAGAATGCGAATCAGGAATACTACGCGGCCGAGGATGGCCGACGTTTCAGAAACGCGGAAGCCGTGAGGTTTGCGCTGGGTCATCGCCTCAACAACCAAACCGATTTCGGTTCGATCGTCCACGAGAAAACCGGCGAGGCCAGCGGCGCTGTATTTGTGTTGTTTCTGGCCGAGCGAAAGTTCAGTTACTACGGATCCGATGTTCATGATCGGAGGAACCTTGGCGAGTCGAAGTGGAAAGGGACTCTGGACCGGGAAGCCGTTCGGGCGATGCGAAATGGTGGTCGCATCATCGACGCGGTCAAGAATACGATCAAGCTGATCGATGGCGAGTTGGCTCGAAAGATTGCGCGCGAAGAAGCTCAAGCCAGACAAGTAAAAGCAAACCAGGAGCGAGCCATCCGCGAGCGCGTTCGCGAAATCGAAAATTTGAAATCACGAATCGAGGTGATCGACGAGGGCGCAATCGGTCGAGTCGAGAAGGCGGCTCGGGAGCTTAAAAGCAAGTTTCCCAAGGCAAGCCAATCAAAGCTGGCGATGCCGCCGGTCGACAAGTGGCGAGTTGCCCTTCAGGCTCAGCAGAAAAAACTGGGTGATGAATCCGTCGATGTGCGAAAAACACAACTGGCGCTTGGCAATGTCGAAGGTCAGATCAATCGGTTCCTCGATGCTTACGCGGCCCACGCGGCTTTTGAGGAAATGATCACGCCCGTTGAAACTCGGCTGGATGAGATCGCCGATGATCCCAGTGGTGCGGCAGGCGAGATCAGCGTCGAAGCATATCGTTTGCTCAATGAAGCCCGCGACGGTCATGCGATCGGCGAGTTGAATTTTGCCGATCCAATTCATCAGGCCAGCGAAATGGTCGAACAGGGCAAGCAAGCGATCAGGTTGGAGAAGGATCGCGCCCGCCAGGAGGCTCAGCGGAAGTCGCTGATTCGCAAGACGATTGCGGGGATTGCTTCGATGCTTGGCGCAATTTTGCTCGGAATTTTATGGCTTCTCAATGCCCGTCGCCGCCCTGCCCTGCGTCGGGCACACGCTCTATTCGACAAACGATCCAGAACCGTTGCCGGTGAGCTGGAAGAAGTCGATCTGATTCTGACCAGAAGTGACGAAGTTGTCGGTACACCAGAATCCTTCGCTGAGAAAAAGTTCGCTGGCCAGACGCTTGAGCTTGGCAGTGCGACGCACCAAGACATCGATGGGCTCAAAAGCATGACCGGCGAAGCCAAACGCGTGATCGACACAGCAGCGTCGTTGATCCATCCGAATAATCCGCTTGCCGAAGCAGCCAACATGTTTTCGTCTGCTCGTTATGAGAATTGTGTCAACGAACTTAACGGTTCGAGCTTGCAAATTTCGCGTTCGTCAAAGTCTGGTCGGAAGTCCGATGTAGAATCGGGGCCGCCTGAGTGGGTTACTTTCAACGAATTTTTCACCGAGCTTCACACGCGGAAGCAGGATGTGACGGCCAAGATCGATTCGTTTCAAAACAGTATCGACTCGGTGAACGAGCACGTTGATTCGCTTCAGCAAAAGATTGACAAAGCCAGTCAGTTGGAGCAAGAGTTGTCACGAGCTTCGCGACTGGATCGGTATTTTAAAGTCCCCAATTTGTTCGAAACGCTGTTGCCCTCGGTTCAGGCAGATTGCGATTCGGCTGAGTCGCTGATCCAAGCTGATCCAGTACAGGCCGTGTCTGAAATCGTTCCTTCAGGCCTGCAAAAGATTGACGATGGGCTTTCGATCATCGGTTCAATCAAAATCGCCCGGGAAGAAGTATTTCCCAAGCTCGACACTGCGGGAGACGAACTGAAGAAGCTTGGATACAAAACCCGCTGGATTGAAGAGCAAGTCAAACAGCTTGGCCAGCGCGCCGACGGATTGCTTGGCGAAGCGACACAGCACAAAGTCAGTGACGCAGCCATTGAGTTCCGGGCTGATGTGGAAGGCTTGGGGCAACGTGCAACCCGGTCGCTTGAATTGGCTCAGCAGGTCAAAGAAGAAGTCGAGCCAGCGATTGATGATCTGAAGAAAAGCGTTTCCGATGGAAGAGCCAAAGTTTCGGCGGCGCTCGGCATTCCAACGTCAACGGCCCTTAAGGAAGATCAGTACGATCCAGACCTCGATCTGGGCCAGGCAAATAAACAGCTGCAAGCGACCAAAGCGGCGATCAACTACGGCGGCGTTGAGTCGGCGATGGAGTCGATGGAAGAAGTTGCGATCGAACTTGGGCAAGGGCGCCAGTTGGTAGAAAGCTCGATGACTGTTCTTGATCAGTTTAACGAGCAACACACCCAAAGATCCCAATCCCACAAGCAGCTCAATCAAGTTCTTGGCGATCGCGACTTATTAATAGAGTCCATCACCGCGCGTTTCGCTGATACTGCGCTAAAGATTCGAGATGAAAACTTTATCGAAAAGTACAGCGCCGCGGTTGATGATCCCGAGCCCACGATTTCAAGTTTGCTGGCCAATTGCAGCTCAACGCTGAGCAGTCTCCAACCTGGGCTTAACGAATCAGAACAGTCCTATCGAAAGGGTGAGATTCTTGCGGCCGCCAATCAGCTTGTCTTGATTGAGCACGAACAGCGAAACGTCGATCAAATGCTTGGTCAGATTGGAGTGCATTGTGAGCAGGTTGAAGAAGTTGCTGGCCAGAACACGGAGTTGCTCAATCAACGCGTTGCACGCATTGAGTCGTTAAAGGATGAGCTTGCCGACGATCGAACGCAAAATGAAACCATCATGGTCGGCTCAGCGCTGGAGGACAGAGTCCGGCAGTTTTTGACGGAGTTTGAGTCTGTTGGGCAACAGCGAGACCCATTCCACGATGCGTCAGCGATCGACGATTTCGAGAATCAAATGGATGAGTTGGTGGGAGCGCTACAGGCCGATCGACAGGCTTATGAGGCAGCCAGAGCTGCCGTTGGCGCTGCCGAGTCTGAGCTTGGTGTCGTCCAGCAGTTGGTTGCTCGGTCTCTCAACGACTCGATTCCCGACAGTGTTGAGATCAAGAAATGTCAGGACGAAGTTGACACGTTTGAGGTGCAACTGGGGCGGTTGCACAAGTCATTGAAACAATCTCATGGAAGTTGGCAGATAACGAATTCCGAAGCGACGGAGTTGAACGAGAAGATTGCGATTGTGAGCGCAAGTCTCCGCACCGAGCTAAAACGTGCGCGGGAGGCGGTCAACCTGGCCGCGACTGCTTCGACGGACGTGTTTGCGGCGTCGAATTGGCGAGGAAAGTACGGCATCGTCGTGGTTGGCAACCCGGGTGCCGAGGAGCTCGAACGTGCAAGGTCGCTGTTGGCTCAAGGGAACTATCACCGGAGTATTGAGTTCAGCAAAGCTGCAAGTTTGCTTGCCAATAATGCGATCGACGCTGCCAAACGTCAGGTTGCCAGAAAGCGTCGTAAACTTGCGCGTGAAGCGGAAGAAGCTCGGCGACAGCGGCAGGCGGCCTCTTCGTTCTCAGCGGGCAACACGTTTACAACGGGTTCGTCGTTTGGGTCTGGCTCCTCATTTGGTTCGAGTTCTTCATTCGGTTCAGGCTCTTCTTTTGGATCGAGTTCTTCTTCGAGCTGGAGTTCAGGCGGGAGTTCGGGAGGCGATTCGGGGTTTGGAACCTCTGGTTGGTAGGGGTTGTTCATTGACTCGGATGCTGAAGAAGTCCCCGCTCCGACGCACTTCTCCACTCGGGGCTTCCACCGCGAGCTATTGACGACGGACCCTCCGGGGCGATGGGAGTTGGGCATTTCTCCACTCGGTGCATCTGATGAACAAACGCTTGATCCAGGATTGGTCGAGATCCCAACTGGCGGGATGGCGTGATCTGCGTTGCTTGTGAACAGCCGTACTTACCAAAACTTGAAGGGTATCCGTGAGAGAGCCACGCGACTACTCAAAGTGAGTTTAGCGGTATTATTTAAATTAAGACGAAATCCCACAAAAAAAGCCAGCGAAAGTTCGCTGGCTCGCTCTGTTTGACGGTGAGCTTAGTTTACTGGCGTAACATTCTCAGCTCGCGGACCTTTGGGTCCCATGCCTTCGGTGTAGGTGACTTGCATTCCTTCACGAAGATCGTCAAATCCAATTCCTTCCACATTGGAAGAGTGGAAGAACATGTCTTGATTTGTTCCCGTGTCGATAAATCCAAACCCTTTGTCTGTCAAACGCTTAATTGTGCCTTCGGCCATTTACTCAATCCTAAAATCAATAATCAAATTGGAGCCAGTTCTACATCTACGAGGTGCTCCGACGGCACTTAGAATATCCGATTCTCAGAGCGAAGCAAGTAATTGGCTTGAGTAGGCATAAAAAAAGCGGCCCTTCCCAAAGAAGGACCGCTTTGCGTGTAAGTCGTTGCTGAATCTGTTAGATCAGCGACCGCATCCACCGAAAAGGCAACATCCTTTTCGCTGTTGTTGCTGAACAGGAACAACCACAGGAACCATGATTGTTTGAGGTTGTGGTGCAGCGATAACGATTGGTGCTGGCATTGGAGCCGGAGCTGGCTCAGTCAATTGAATCGGTGGCAGTGATACCGGTGGCAATTGAATTGGTGGCAATGGTGGTCCCATGACAGGAGCAGCGAATGCCGGAGCAGGAGCTTGGAACATAGGTGCTGCCGCAACAGGTGCCGCAGCCATTGGAGCGGCGTAGCCACCTCCGTAACCGTAGGCGCCGTAACCACTGTAGTTCATTGGGGCAGTTGCGATTGGAGCAGCGGCCATTGGCATTGCAGGTGCTGCATAGTTTTGAGCAGCAGCGCCATAGCCAGCACCCCCATAGGCAGCTCCAGCGCTTGGCTGAGATTGAAGCTGGTTAATAACAGATTGGAGCGACTGAACGATTGCACTGCGCTGCGAATCGTTCACGTTGCTAAGTGATTGTTGCAAATTACTGATTTGATCAAACTCGCCAGCAACAGAACCAGGATCCTGGGCATTGCTCATGTTGAATGTTAGCAGCAACCCCATGGCGGCCATGATTGCGATACGTTTCATCTTTGATTTCCTCTGGGTCAGATGGGTGTTTTCAGACTCGACTTTGAGAAGCTTTTTTTGGAAGCTTTAAAAACAGACAAGTCCCGGAACAACTCCGGCGCTGCCATCTCGAATCTGCATTAATCAGGTAGCCCCTAGCATTGTCACTGCGCATACCGTTGTCAAAGCGTTTGGGAAATTTTCGCGTATTTGATTGTCAGGTTTTCGGATCCGCAGTGCCTGGGACGAAAAAAGCCCCGGTTTTCACCGAGGCTTATGCGACCGATCAGATTTGGTTTTCGATAAACCGCCTAAGGATGATTCTGCCGATTGTACAGGTTGGACAGTTGTGAATTACTCTTCGCTGTCGCTTCCGTTATCGTCGTCTCCAACGCCGACTCCGACGGCTTCGGATTCAGGTGGTTCTTCGGCTGGGGGAACGAACTCGCCTTCGAACTTAAGGCTTTTGATTTTGCCGTTTTCATTTCGAACACCGTCAACGACCAGCCGGTTCTTACCTTGGAACGAACCTTGAAGCAGTTCTTCTGACAGCGGATCTTCGACGTAATTCTCAAGTGCTCTTCGAAGCGGACGAGCACCATAGTCGAGGTTGGTTCCCTTCTTGATCAGGAACTCTTTGGCTGCGGCCGTCAATTCAAGCTCGTAGCCAAGCTCCCCGAGTCGTTCGCGAATCTTGGCCAACTCGAAATCGACGACGATCTTGAGATCCTTCTTTTCCAAGTGGCGGAAGATGATCGGCTCTTCTGACAAACGGTTAAGGAACTCAGGTCGGAACGCTCGGTTGATTTCATCGTAAACGCGTTCTTTCATGCCTTCGAAAGACTGGTCATCGCCAGCACCAGGCAAACCAAGTTTCGACTCGTTCTTGATCGCGTGAGCACCCGCATTGGTGGTCATGATCAGGATGACGTTTCTAAAGTCGATGTTGCGACCGAAACTATCAGTCAGTCGGCCTTCTTCCATCACCTGCAAGAGCATGTTGAAAATGTCCGGGTGGGCTTTTTCAATCTCGTCCAGCAATACAACGGAGTATGGCCGGCGACGGATTTTCTCAGTCAACTGACCACCTTCCTCGTAACCAACGTATCCCGGAGGGGCACCGATAAGACGGCTGAGGTTGTGCTTTTCCATGTACTCGGACATGTCGATCGTTACCAGCGCCTCGTCGTCACCAAACATGAATTCGGCAAGTGCCTTGGCAAGCAACGTTTTACCGACACCCGTTGGTCCGGCAAACATAAAGCAACCGATTGGCCGGCGGGGATCTTTCAAACCAGAACGACTTCGACGAACCGCTTTGGAGATCGCTTTGACGGCCATTTCCTGAGAAACGACTTTCTTGTGAAGCTCTTCTTCCATCTTCATCAGCCGCATCGAGTCTTCGATCGAAAGTCGTGTCAATGGAACGCCGGTCATCTTGGAAATGACTTCTGCGATGACTTCTTCGTCAACGACTCCGTCAGTTTCCTGTGATTTCTCACGCCACTCACGTTTGATCTGTTCTTTCTTCTTGCGAAGCTTGTCCGCCTGGTCGCGGAGGCTGGCTGCCTTTTCAAAATCCTGATTGGCAACCGCGTCTTCTTTCTCTTTATTGAGACGCTCGATGTCTTCGTCGATTTCCTTTAGATCTGGCGGACGGGTCATCGTTCGCAGTCTCACTCGGGCACCGGCTTCGTCGATCACGTCGATCGCTTTGTCGGGAAGGCAACGGCCGGTGATGTATCGGCTGGAAAGATCGACCGCTGCAGCAACCGCATCGTCAGTAATCTGAACGCGGTGATGATCTTCGTAACGCTTGCGAAGCCCTTTAAGGATCTCGATCGTTTCGTCGTTGGAAGTTGGCTCGACAATGATTTCCTGGAATCGGCGAGCAAGCGCGTTGTCTTTTTCGATGTACTTGCGGTACTCGTCGAGCGTCGTAGCACCGATGCACTGAATCTCGCCACGAGCCAGTGCGGGCTTGAGAACGTTGGCCGCGTCGATCGCGCCTTCAGCACCACCGGCACCGACAAGCGTATGAAGCTCGTCAATGAACAGGATCGTATTCTGGGCTCGACGGACTTCGTTCATTACCGCTTTGATTCGTTCTTCGAACTGACCACGGTATTTTGTTCCGGCAACCATCATCGCGAGATCGAGAACAACGATTCGCTTGTCCGCGAGGATCTCCGGGACTTCGCCCGAGACAACGAGTTGAGCGAATCCTTCCACGATCGCGGTTTTACCAACACCGGCTTCACCCAGCAAAACCGGGTTGTTCTTGGTCCGTCGACAGAGGACCTGAATCGCACGTTCGATTTCGTCTGATCGACCGATAACTGGATCAAGTTTGTTTTGTTTGGCCAATTCGGTCAGGTCGCGACCAAAACTATCCAAGGCGGGTGTTTTGGATTTGCCGGCTTTTCGCTCGCCGCCTTCGCCTGCCGCAACGCCGCCATCGCGACCGCCACGTTCGGCCCCTTCACCGCCTTCGAGGCCGTTGCCCAGCAGATTGAGAACTTCTTCGCGGACTTCTTCGAGTTTCAAGCCAAGGTTCATCAACACCTGGGCTGCGACGCCTTCTTGTTCGCGGAGCAAGCCCAGCAAAATATGCTCGGTGCCAACGAAGTTATGATTCAGGTTCCGGGCCTCTTCCATCGAGTACTCGATAACCTTCTTGGCTCGCGGAGTCTGAGGCAGCTTGCCCATCGTGATCATCTCAGGACCACTTTGGACGAGCTTTTCGACCTCCAGGCGGATCTTGCGAAGATCAACGTCGAGGTTCTTCAACACATTGGCGGCAACACCGGTGCCTTCTTTAACCAGTCCCAGCAACATGTGCTCGGTGCCAATGTATTCGTGGTTGAAACGCTGAGCCTCCTGATTGGCCAGCTGCATTACTTTGCGGGCGCGGTCGGTGAAGCGTTCGTACATAGGTGGTCCTCTTTAAAACCTCGCCATCAATTCTCATCAATGACAAGTTGATTTGTTTTTAGTTCCAATGTTGAGACGGATAAGCCGAGCAATTGGTTCGTTCTTCTATTAAGCGAATCAATCGTCAGTCCTTCAACACCGGATCAGTTTTCAGTTGGTAGTTTGAACTACGGGCTCGGTTACGCGTCGATTGTTGACTCGCACAAACCCGTCGTTGTTGGTTGGCAAAACGTCTTCGAAGTCTTCACCTGGATCGAGAAGCTTTTCGGCTTCTTCGTGTCGTCGGATCAATTCGATCAGTTGTCTCTCTCTGTCGATTTCAAAATCCCATTCAAGAGATTCATCAAATCGCTGCATGTCATTGAGTTGTTCACTGGCTTGCTCAAGCCGTCGGGAATGTCGAAGCAAAGTCGCCAACAACAACCTTGATTCCATATCCCTTGGAGCATGGGCAATCCGTCGCTCCAAAAGCAATTCGGCTTCGTCCCAATGACCTCCTAAGTATTCGCGTTGTGCTTGATTAAACAAGGTGTCGGGCTGGCTCGGATCAGCAACTTTTTCACTGACAGGTACTGACATCACGTCAGTCAGGCGGTGATAAGCGACCCAAGCCGAAACGGCCCAGATCAAAAGGATCATCGGCCAAGCCACAACCGGAAAGGTTTCGCCCAGAGACCAAGGCCACAAAAATGTCGAGACCAAAGCGAGGTTCAACAGGATTGAGAATCCGACCGCGACCAGCAGCGAGGAAATTTTACCTCGATACCAAAGACCAGACAGTCCTGGCCAGCCGCACAATAAAACCGGACCAATCTGCTTTGGCAAAGGCATAGGTGTACTCCGACTTCCGTATCTAAAAATACCACCTGAATACTGGTTAGGGGCTCAAAAATCCAAACCCCGGGAGCTCCGCCCCCCAATTAGTATCAAACTGTTCCTTTTGTACGTCAATCTCAATCAATCCACGGTAATACGTTTCGCTTAAACCGTTTCTGAGGCCGTCAACTCACCCCAGTTTTTTGACGGTTTTTCAGCCAGATACGATTCATCAGCTTTCCGCTCATTTTGGCTGATCGTCACTTCCTGAACAAATCAGTAGACCGCTATCATTAGAAGCTTCGAAGTTTGATGAGCCGTGGCTGTTTTGGCGCTAGTCTGCGTTTGATAAATGTAAAAACATGAATTCTCGGGAGGGCGAAGCTCCTGCTGAGCCA
>CALJOA010000054.1 GCA_937981585.1 uncultured Pirellulaceae bacterium
AAAAGATTGAGCCCAACGGCAAAAAAAGACATCAAATCTGTCCACAAACAAACGCCAAAAAACAGACATCAAAAAACTGAGACGCTCGGTTATCAATAATTCGCAATTCAAGAAAATGTCGGGCGCATCACTCTTGCCCGTCCTACACAATTACCTTTCGGGTCAGTTTGGGTAGCTACTCAAACTGAGCGTTCAGCGATAGTAGCACGGCTGTCCCAGCCGTGTTTTTGCAGCTTGTTCACGGCTGGGACAGCCGTGCTACTCAACGAATCCAATTAGAAAAACTAGCACTTGGATCTCGAGGTTTGAACAAGGCGCCCCCAATTGCGCTCAGTTTGCGTAGCTAGCGCCACCGCAAAATCAAAAGAAGGCAATCGGCATCACAGTGTAGAAGATCTGCCACGCGCCATCCTGTCAATCATGTTCATCCTGTCCAAACCCAAAACCAAATCTGTCTAAACTCCAACTCACTTAGTTTCAACGATCGCATCCAATCCGTCGAGATTCAACTGAACGGCTTCTTTGGCGTCCATCTCTTTCCTGTGACCAAGCACGCCAATGGGACCATCGTATCCCGACTCGACAATCGCTTGAATCATCGACGCCTCATGAACTCCGCCTCCAATCGGGAGGATCTTGTTTTCTTTGGTCTCTTCATCAACCGATTCTGGCTCCGCCATCCCGTTGAGATTAATGCACAACAAGTAAGGCTTTAGCAATTCCAGCCGGTCACCGAACCCGTCGATTTGATCGTGGGCATGATGAAAGTTGTAAACGATGCCAACATTATCCAAGCCATGTTTTTCTCGCATTGAATTGCAAACGGCGATCATGTTCTCGGGTTGCCCAGCCCAACCGCCGTGATTGTAGACGCCAAACTTCAGCCCCAGCGATTTCGCTTTTTTGGCTGCGTGCAGAAACTGCTTGACGACTGCATCGACCTTCTCTTGCTGAGTACCTTTGGGTTGCTTACCACCAACGTTCCCCCAAATCTGCGGTGTGATTCCATGCTTCTTGATTAGCGGCTCCATTGAGTCATCCCACCTCCAAAAAGCGAAGTATTCGATATTGTTTTTCTTGTACTCCAGAATCTCCGTTTCAAACTCGGGCAGATTGTTCTTCCGCCAATCGTAAGCGACGCGGCGCAGTCCCAACTGCCGCACCATTTTGGCTCGCTCAGCCGGCCCACGTTTCTTGGCATCAAAGGGAACAATGCACCAAGCGACCAAATTCTCTTTCTTGAAGTTATCGCCGGCCTTAACTTTGGCTCCCGATATCTCGGGCCTCGGCTTTGAAGCTGTGTCTTTGGCCGACGCCGTTTTCATCAAACCAATGATAGCATCGGCAAACGCACCGCCCATTCGGTTGTAGCACTTGACGCTTCCAAGATAGTGATACGGTCGATCTGATCCGACGGTGTTCCACTCTTCCAGATTCTCTTTCCAACCTTTTTGGTAAACCGCGTCGGCTTCCATGTCCCATAGCTTGTCGGTGTGCACGATGGCAACGTTGTTTTTAAACTCATCCAGCTCTCCAACGGCAGCCTGGTTTAGCTTAAACTGTTCCTTTCGTTCGTTCTTCCGTTTTTCCTCGGTCCCACCGACGCCCAACACGCCAACGACGAACGGCAACTGAGGCCGCTTCAAATCCTTGCGAACATCTCGGATAAAGTGAGCCATCAGGTCCGTGTAGGCCGGCACAAAGTCGGCGCTAACCATGTCATTCCACCCCTGAAACCAGACGAAGCCTTCAATCTGATAGCCCTGATCTTCATAACCAGGCACATACGTACCAACATCGCCGAGGGTCGCGTCGATCTCCTTCATCATTTCCCGGTAGTAGTGCCCGTAACTTTGCTTGATATCCTGCATCGTCGTTTCAGGTTTGCGTTTTTGCGAGCCGGCAAGCTGCTTTTCAAGAATAGCAACGTCTGGCTCACCGCCGCTTGGCGGACGAAAGTCGCGATACAACGACTTGCCGCCCCAAGCCGTTTTGATCAGCAGAACGGGCTCCTCAAAGTGATCCCCGACCGTAAACCCAAACTGCAACTCTGGTCCGATTTTGTCTTTACTTCCATAGCCGACGGTCAACTTCCCGCTGCGGTCTAGAAACTTGATAAACACATCGTCGCGCTCAATGAATTCTCCGTTCTTGTGCAGATGTGCAAACGCCGCCGCGGTTGCCGGCTGCATCATCTGATGCTTTAGCAACTCGATTCTCGCCTTGCCTTCCATGTTGGACTGACCTGCGAGAATAAACACCTTCACCGGATTTTTTTTCTTTGCATTGTCCTGCGCAATTGCGTTATCAGGGCAAGCAATTCCGGTTACCAACCAAAGAATGAAAATCGTCGTTAGGACTTTTCGAATCACGGTAACGTCTCGCAATAAAAGAAGATGGATTGAGTACGATTTGCGGAACGCATTTTGATTTGATCGCGAACCATTTTCATCAGTCTGTGGCAATTCACGAACTACTTCACCGATGGAATAGTTTCGCCACCTGCGGTGTCGTGCCATGTCAATTTCCAAAACCGATCTTGCCTGAATTGGCGTTGGCAAGTTTTTTGAACGCGCTGGCCAAATGCGCCACGATGTCGGTTGCGATCAGCGAAGTCTCGCCAACCGATTCGGCGGCAAAATCGCCTGCAACACCGTGAACGTTGACGCCGACACAACAGGCGTCGTACGCGGGAAGTCCCTGTCCGACAAGCGAAGTGATCACGCCGGTCAGCACATCGCCTGAGCCAGCGGTTGCCATTCCGGGATTGCCTGTGTCGTTGCGAAACGATTGCTTGCCATCGGTAACCAATGTTCCTTTGCCTTTGAGCACGACGATAACGTTGGCCGTCGCGGCCAGTTCGATCGCGGCGTTCTCCAGTTCGTCTCGGCGCGTGATCTTTGAACCGATCAACCGCCGAAACTCGCCCGGATGAGGTGTCAGGATTCGTTGGCCGTCGTGGGCGGCAAGATCAACCTCGGCGTCGGCAAGCGAATTGAGTCCGTCGGCATCGACGATCATTGGCTGTTCAATATCGCTGTAAAGTTTTGGGACAATCCATTTCTGAGGTTCGCCGCGCCCCATTCCGGGCCCCAGCGCTACCACATCGGCCCATCTGGCGTGATGAGCCAGCGCACCTTCGGATGCGCCGTGAAACACATCGCCATCGGCCAAACAACCGATCGTCATCAGACAGGGATTGGACGCAGCAACCAACCCTTGGATCATTTCGGGAACGGCGACCCGTACCAATCCTGAACCCGAACGAAGCGCCGCCAACCCGGTCAAACTGATCGCGCCCGACATGCCTTCACTGCCACCGATGGCGAGCACGCGGCCAAAGTCGCCTTTGTGGGATTCGCTGGGACGAATTCGCAGATGCAACCCCATCTCTCGGCTCAGACCGCGACTGACGTCTGAGGAGTCAACCGTTTTACCGGCTTGATTGCCGTCAGAATCTTGCGCGCCCGGGATGTCTTTAAAGACCATCTCGGTGAAATCTGCCAACGTTATTCGGCCTCCGCGAAATTTTTTCGCTGCCTGCTGAAAATCGTGTCGGTTGATCATAAAAATTTCTTCGATGGTGAGAATCGGGAACCTTTGCCAATGTTACAACTCGAACCTTTTAACTACAATTGGCATCCACAATGGGCTCAGATAATTCTAGTTGGTCAGCAGAAATAACATGAACAAAAAGACAAGTTGCGTAGTGGCTTATTCAGGCGGTTTGGATACTTCGGTGATCCTTGGGTGGTTGATGGATCAAGGGTACGAATGCCATGCAGTCTACGTGGATCTCGGGCAGCCCTGCGAAGACCGAGAAGAGATCCTGAAAAAAGCCGAGGATGCGGGCGCCAAAACGGCTCGAATCGTAGACGTTCGAGAAGAGCTATGTCGCGATTTCGCGTTTCCGGTTTTGGCGTGGCAAGCCAAATACGAGGGCCCATACCTGCTGGGGACTTCGATCGCGCGTCCCTTGATTTCAAAAGTCTGTCTGCAAGTCGCCAGAGAAGTCGGCGCCACCGCCTACGCTCACGGAGCGACCGGAAAAGGAAACGACCAGTGCCGATTCCAGTTGGCAGCCGAAGCCTTGGACTCCAATATCGAAGTCATCGCGCCTTGGCGAATGAAAAATTTCCGCGACCAGTTCCCGGGACGAACCGAGCTGATCGCTTACTGTGCCGAGAAAAACATTCCAGTGAAGGCTTCGACGGCCAAGCCGTACAGTAGCGACGAAAATTGTCTGCATATCAGCTACGAAGCTGGCAAACTCGAAGAGCTCGACGTAAACGGTGTCGAAACGGTTGATTTTGGGATGGGCGTCTCGCCGCTAGAGGCTCCCGACGAAAAAGAAACCGTTTCGATTGACTTTGAATCCGGCGTTCCGGTTGCAGTCAACGGAAAGAAGCTCTCGGCGCTGGAGATTGTGGAGACGCTTAACGAAATCGGTGGTCGCAACGGTATTGGCCGGATCGACATGGTGGAAAACCGCTTTGTTGGCATGAAGAGCAGGGGAGTCTACGAATCGCCCGGCATGACGGTACTTTACGATGCCCATCGGTATATCGAACAGTTGACGATGGACCGCGACCTAATGCACTTGCGCGATCGGCTTTCCCCAGAAGTCGCGGAGATGGTGTACTACGGTTTCTGGTACTGTCCCAAATTCGATTCGCTCCTGGCGTTCAACAAAGAAGCACAAAAGAGCGTGACAGGAAGTGTGACACTTGATCTTTACAAAGGGAACATCTCGGTTGCCAAACGATCGAGCCCCAATAGCTTGTACGACGATCAAATCGCGACGATGGAGGGTGGTGGATCTTACAATCAGGATGACGCCGAAGGTTTCTTGCGCATCCAGGGCTTGCCCGGTCGCGTTCAAGCTCGAATTCTGCCGCGAGAGTATTAAGGAAGCGGCCTACCATTGGATTGAAGTTTCCACCAACCGCTCGGTCAGCCGCGTGCATTGCTAGTGCCTGCGCCTTACAATGTCAGCAACGGACAAATACCAATAGGATAGCTGATGGGCGCGCTCGACAACCCGGTTCTACAACGGGAGCTTCTGGTCAACCTGAGAATGCCGCGAGCATTTGTGCTGTTGCTGCTTTACCAAGTTTTGCTCGCCGCAGTGGTTTACTTTGCTTGGCCCAAAGACCAACTGGTTGATCTGACCAAGAACCCGGAGTCGACCAGCCGTTTGGTTGATCTGTTTTTTCTCGGGCAGTACATTCTGGCTTCGCTGATGGCTCCGAGCTTCTGCGCCGGTGCGATTTCGGGCGAGAAGGAACGCATGACCTACGAGATGCTACTAGCCAGTCCGATTCGTCCCGAGTCAATCGTGATGGGAAAGCTGGTTGCGGCTTTGACGCACCTCGCGATCTTGATCTTTACTTCGCTCCCAATCGTAATGCTGTGCCTGCCGCTGGGAGGCGTTTCGTTTTACGAAGTCCTGGCGGCGTATTTGGCGCTGATTGCCAGCGTGGTTACGTTTGGAATGATCAGCGTTGCGTGCGGGAGTTTCTTTTCCAGGACCAGTGCGTCGTTGGTTGTTTCCTACCTGACAATTTTGCCATTGGCGTTGCTGGGAATCATCTTCTGGGCGTCGTTAAGCGAATTTGGTGAAACGCGATTCAAGCTTTCCGTGACTGTGATCCCTGGGATCGCAGCGTTTATCACAATTCCGCTGTTCTATATCTGTAGTGCGAGGATGCTTTACCCGCCCGATTTTGGGAGTGAAGGTAAAGAGGTCATCGATCTCGAACAGGAATCGGCTCAAGCAGTTGGTTTGGTGATTCAGCGCGATCAGTTTCCCGATCGTTTGTTCGCCCCGCCAAAGCGCGAGACGCTGATGGACGACGGTACCAATCCGGTTTACGACAAAGAAATGCGCAGCGAGATTTTCGGCCAAGGCACGTTGATGCTGCGATTGGCGATTCAAATCAGCATGGTCGTTGCGATTCCCGTTATGGCTTGGTGCCTGTATATCAAGCGACATCTGGCGCCGTGGTATATCTCTTACGTTGTGCTGTTCAACATTTTGATTGGCCCGGTTTTTTCAGCCGGCAGCGTCACTAGTGAGCGCGAACGACAAACGCTGGACTTGCTTTTGACAACGGTGATCACGCCGTGGCAAATTCTTTGGGGAAAACTACTTTCGGGTTTGCGGGTTTCAAGTGTGCTTTCCGCGTTTCTGCTGTGGCCGGTTTTTCTGGCGCTGATCATGGTGACTGCCTACTGGTCGAACTTGCTGACGATCGGCGGTTTTTTCATTATCTTTTTGCTGACTTGTCTGACGACTGCGATGTTGGCATTATTTTGCTCCACCATTTTTTCAAAAACCAGTACCAGCTTGATGGCAACCTATACCATCATTCTGTTACTGTATGTCGCCCCGCTGGCTGCCGCATTTTTCGGCAACGAGTACTTTCCTCAAACAAGAGGAGCCGAAATCGCAAGTACGGTCACCGTGACAAGCCCGTTTGCGGCTGCGTTTGAGCTTCCGATTTACGTCGATGATTTTGATATCGATGGAGCGGCCGGCTGGCAACCTGCCACCGCAGGCGAACCGTCAATTTTCCAGTATCCGCTTAAAGACCTCCGACATTTTGGAGGCTATGTATTGTTTACGCTAACCCTTAATGCCACTCTGTTTGGCTTGATGATCTGGATGTTCAATTCGCGCTGGCGCGTTTCATCATCTCAATAATGAACCGAAAAACCACAGCGCACGGCGCTACAGAATGTTCCATCCTGTTCCGATTTGTGCCAATCATAAGGAGCGAAGTATGTGTGTTGAATCGACTGGCCCTATCGCCATGACTCAAAACAAATTTCAAACTTGCTTGCTTTCGCTTGTCTGGTTGGCGACGTTTGTGTTTGTGACCAGTGGGGGAGAGCTGGTTGCCCGGACGCAGGCGGTCGCAGAAAAACAAGCTGCCGGAGAAGCAAAACAGGCGACTAAGGAATCTGCAGTACAAGAAGAAGTCGACAAGAAGGAGAAATCTGACGACTCGGACGACATCCTTGATCTGATTCGTGAGCAGAGTGCCGAAAAGGATGGCGAACCCAAAATCCCCAAAGGCGTCGATGTCTATATGGGACGCCGCGTTGCCAAGACGATGCATTACCTCGGTGCTGAATGGCTGATCCGAAACACCCGAGAGCGTCAGGAGCGCTGTTCGCTGATGCTGGCCAATCTTGGATTGAAACCCGGGATGACGGTGTGCGACATGGGTTGCGGAAACGGGTTTTACAGTTTGCCGATTGCCAAAATGCTTGGCAATCACGGACTGGTCGTTGGTGTTGATGTTCAGCCGGAGATGCTGGGATTCCTTCGCGAGCGGGCTGAGAAAGAAGGCATTGATAACATTGTTCCGATCCTTGGTTCGTACCATCATCCGCGACTTCCGCCGGGCACGATTGACCTTGTTTTGATGGTCGATGTCTACCACGAGTTTTCGCACCCCGAGCAGATGCTGGCGGCGATTCGCAAAAGCCTCAAACCAGATGGTTTGGTTGTTTTGGTTGAATATCGAGAGGAAGACCCCAAGGTTCCGATCAAGCCGCTTCATAAAATGAGCAAAGCCCAAGTCAACAAAGAACTCGCGGCCAACGGATTCAAGCTGGCCAAAGAATTTGACAATCTCCCGTGGCAACACATGATGTTTTTTGGAATTGACGGAGAGAAGGATTTGGAAGAGAAAGCCATGGAAGAGAAGGAAACAGGCTCTGCAAAGGAATCCGAGAGCCAGCCTGATTCAAATAATAACAAGTAGGTAAACCTAAGCTAGACGGCATCACGTTGGCACCAAACGGAAACCCGACTTGATTGTGATTTATTAGCCGTTTGGGCGATAGCCTCGGTTGAACGGCCTAACCGGGGCTATCGCCCAAACGGCTGATTTTGTTAAGAAATGTTTTCACAAAATCACAGCCTCGACGCGTAAGCGAGGGCGACGCTGAATTATAGTTCGCCCTTGCTTACGCGGCGGGTTACCAATTAAACAGCGCAAGCATTTTTGAAGCGAAGCAATAAAATGGCGCTCAACGAATCGCTGCAGCTATCGACTGGCATTTCTATTAAACTCGCCGACTTCGACTTCAATTTCTCTTGCGATTGCTTTCATTTCTTTGCCCGTCTCAACCAGCATACTTTTTGCGTGCAAGTCTTTGCCCTCGGCCAAGAGTTCGGCGGCTTGTCGCATCAGCGTCTCGGAATTGCTGGTGTATTTGTCGATCGACGCATTTAAGCGTTCATGCTCCTGAATAAAGTCGCCTTTGGGTGAGCCCTGAGCCTTGAAAGCGTTTGCCATGACGGCCATCCGCCTCCGAGTCTGCTCCAATTCGCCGTGAGCCCGGCGATAAAATTCGACTTCTGCCATCGACTCGAATTCAGCTTTGAATTTCGGAGCGGCGTAGGCTTGCTTGATCACCGCGTACGTGACCGCCGAAGCAACAATCAGACCCAACAGCGCGGCGATGCCAAGGGTCCACCGACGATTGGCTTTCGACGATTCGGGTTTCGAAGATTTCGGTTTTGCTCGAAACTCACGTTCAACACCAGTATCCGACGACGGCATCGGGACGGATTGACCAAAGATGTGCCCAACCGGTTCCTCCGAGGTTTCGGATTTAGGTTTAGGCTTGGTGGTTGAGGGCTGAGGTACAGTTGTGGCAGAACTACACCCAGAGCATTTGACATCCCGACCAGCAATTTCATCAGCGGCTTTGAGCTTTTTACCGCATTGTGGACATTGAAATCGAATCATCTGATCAACTTGAAAAGCTGCGAGATTTTGAATCGAAAAGTTGGCGCCGTGACTTTAAAACGGGTTACCAACCTAAGCGATAATGTCGTGAACGACGTGACCGTGAACATCAGTCAAGCGAAAGTCACGCCCCTGATAACGATAGGTCAACTTTTTGTGGTCTATCCCAAGCAGGTGGAGAATCGTCGCGTTCAAATCATGGATGTGAACTGTGCCCGGCGTCCAATGGTGCTTGTCCGGTTGCGGTTTTAAAACCTCGCCGTCGGCGTCGCAAATGTTGTAGCCGAAATCGTCCGTTCGTCCGTATGTAATCCCAGGTTTGACGCCGCCGCCAGCCATCCAAACGGTGAAGCACCTTGGATGATGATCGCGACCATAGTTTTCTTTAGTGAGCTTCCCCTGGCAGTAGCTGGTTCGCCCGAACTCACCGCCCCAGACCACCAACGTCTCATCTAGCATTCCAAGACGCTTCAAGTCTTTGATCAACGCCGCACACCCACGGTCAACGTCTTTGCATTGCGACTCATGTTCGCGAGGAAGATTTCCATGAGCGTCCCAACCACGATGGAAAATCTGGATATTGCGAACACCGCGTTGGGCCAACCGCCGGGCGTTGAGGGCACACGCCGAGAATGTACCCGGCACCCGTGCTTCTTCACCGTACAGCTTGAACACCTCATCCGGTTCACCGCTCAGGTCCATCAACTCGGGTACTGACGTTTGCATCCGGTAGGCCATTTCATGTTGCTTGATCCTGGCAAGGATTTCCGGATCGCCGAACTCCCGATGTTGCTCCCGATTCAATGCTTCGAGGGCCTTGAGCTGAACTTTGCGGTCAGCACGAGAAACGCCTGGCGGGTTCTTCAAGTACAACACTGGATCGCCCTGGCTGCGAAGCAACACGCCCTGATGTTCGGCAGGTAGAAAGCCACTGCCCCAGAGGCGACCAAAGAGACTTTGTTCGGCAAAGCTGGTTTTGGCGTGCATCACGATGTAACCTGGGAGATCCTCGCTTTCGTTGCCCAAACCGTAACTCAACCAAGCTCCAAGACTTGGCCGACCAGGAATTTGACTGCCCGTTTGGATGTAAGTAATCGCGGGATCGTGATTGATGGCTTCGGTGAAAGCGCTATGAATCACGCAAAGATCTTTGGCGACAGTTGCGGTGTGCGGGAGAAGTTCGCTTACCCAGACGCCGCTATCGTTGTTGTCATGCTTTGTGAACTTGTACTTGCTGGGGCAGACCGGCAATGACTTTTGTCTCGATGTCATTCCGGTGATCCGTTGACCATCACGAACTTCGTTTGGAATATCATCCCCGAACATCTCGTTCAATTTTGGCTTGTAATCCCAGGTATCGAGATGACTTGGCCCACCGCTCATGAAAAGATAGATGACCCGTTTGGCTTTTGGCGTATGGTGAAGCGCAGCAGATGAAGCAAACGCCTCGTTCTGGCCCAGAAACTGAGCCATTGCAGCGGTGCCTAATCCCAATGCCGTGCGGCCAAAGAACTGCCGCCGGGTTTGAAACAATTGAAAGTCGGATGGATTCATTTTGGCTTGCTCAATTAAGTCGAATTGCGATGTCGCTCGCCATGACGGTCACGCAAAGCTGCGTCCACGAAGCAACTTCAGCTTCATCGTTAACATCTTGCCCCACCAATGCAGTTGCGTCATCGAGATTTTTCGAGAACTTCTCCCGGCTTGATTCAAGCAATGACAGGCAGACTTCTTTCTCACTGTCAGTTGGTTTACGACTGGCGAGCAACAGAAACAACTGGTCAAGTCTGGCTTGGTCCTCTTCACCACCTGCGATCAGTCGCTGGGCAAGTGCCTTAGCAGCCGCAATCCGTTGGGATTCGTTCAGCAAACCGAGCGATTGCAGTGGCGTTGTACTTCTTGAACGTCGCACGCAACTCGACTCGCGGTTAGGCGCATCAAACAAAGTCATCATCGGATGCGGACTGGTTCGTTTCCAATAGACGTAAATGCTGCGCCGGAACTCGCGACCATCTTGATCAGCGACATACTTTTTGGTGTTTGAGCGGGGGTGCATTAGAGCGGACCACATGCCTTCAGGTTGCCATGGCTTAACGCCTTCGCCGCCCATTTCCGAATCCAGCAATCCACTTGCCCATAGAGCGGTATCGCGAATCACTTCCGCGTCGAGTCGATACCCTGGGCCGCGAGCATAGATCTTGTTTTCAGGATCGGAGAGATCGGGCCGCCACTTGGACTGTTGGCAAAACGTGCGACTGGTCAACATCCGCTTGAATAACTTTTTAAGGTCCCAGCCGCTTTGGTGGAATTCGACGGCCAAGGTATCCAAAAGCTCCGGATGCGTTGGGTGGTCGCCTTGCAAACCAAATTCCTCAGGCGTTCGAACCAGTGCAACACCAAAAACCTGTTGCCAGAATCGATTGACCAACACGCGAGTGACCAGTGGATGGTCTGCATCAGTCAACCACCGGGCCAACCCAAGTCGATTGCGCGGAAGTTCATCTGACATGGCTCCCATTGTTTCGGGAACGTCTGGATTTAGCGGTTCCCCCTGCGGAATGTCGTACTCGCCACGTTCAAGCAGTTTGGTAACTCGAGGCTTGGGCAACTCTTTGGCGATCAGCGTGGTCGTGAACTGAGCCTGCGCAGACTCGATTTTTTTGTTGAGCTCGGCGGCCTGTTTTGTTTTCGACTCGTCCACCAACTCTCCGCCGGAGTCGGCAAGCAAGCTTATTTGCTGCTGTGGAGCCAACGAGTCCCAGTTCTTTTTCTCTCGCAAAGCGTCCCAGAGGCTGGACAATTCAACCTGCAGCGGCAGTCGCTTGGAGCCAATTAGCTTTAGTTCAACTTTCGTTGTTCCCGGTTCCAGCGTTAGCGACGCCAGGTTGCCTTGCAGCGGCTCCGGTTGGCCGTTGAGAAAAAGTTCGGGCCCGGGACCGCTGTTGAACGTCAACGCGAGATTTTGCTTGGAGCCGACCTCCACTTCAAAGCTAACCCACCGGGCCTGATCAGTCTTGCCGGGCAAGTCGCCGTTCTTTCCGGGCAAGCGATCGATGTTTTCCCATTGCTTCTCCTCTGGGCGCTCGCCTGTTGAAGCGATCGGTTTAGTGGCTTTCCAATTGCTTGACTTCCAATGACCGAGAGACTTCGCCAACTCAACGGCAGCGTTTGCTATGTTCTTATCAAGGCCCTTCAGAAGCTGATCTCGTTCTTTTTCAAGCTGGGTCCAATTGTCCCAAGCCTTGATGTTGGCGGGTACTTTGAGAATCGGACCATATTGATACGCGTTCCCGTCAAGCGGTGACTCGGCAGTGTTGTTGAAGAAAGCAAGTAGCTCGTAGTACTCGGTGTGCGTGATCGGATCGTACTTGTGCGTGTGACATCGCGCGCAAACGAAACTGGTGCCCAACAGCGCGACCCCCAGAGTTTCGACTCGGTCAAAGTTGTTCTTGGCTTGAAACTCTGCCGGGATCACACCGCCTTCGGCTGTCGATGGGTTCATCCGAACAAACCCCGTCGCCACCAGTTGTTCCATCGTCGGGTCAGGAAGCAAGTCACCAGCAAGCTGCCACGTGATGAACTGGTCGAAAGGTTGATTGCTGTTGAAGGATCGAATCACCCAATCGCGGTAAGGAAAAATTCCGCGTCGATTGTCGAGGTGAAGCCCATGGGTGTCGCCGTACCGGACAGCATCGAGCCAATATCGCGCCTGATGTTCTCCATAACGGGTGCTGGCCATCAACTGGTCCAGATAGGTTTCGTAAGCGTCTTCGGATTTGTCGTCGAGGAAAGCAGTTAGCTCGTCTGGCTCAGGTGGCAGCCCTGTCAAAATCAAAGCAGCACGGCGCGCCAGCGTGGCTCGATCTGCTTGAGGCGCAAAGTCTACGTTTTCGGGAAAGGACTTATTGATCCAGTCATCAATTGAACCGGTTTGCTTTTGCGGAAGAACGTAAGCCCAGTGTTGCGTGTACTGGCCGCCTTCTTTGACCCAGCGTTTGAGCAACTCCTTTTCAACGTCGGAAAGAGGTTTGGACTCCTCCGGCGGCATCGGATCGTCTTCGTCAAAGATCCGCAGGATCATCTCGCTGTCATCTGGCTCACCAGGGTCTACGGCGCCGCCAGCGGTAGCGCCTTCGAAAGAATCGAGTCTCAGATCGGTTTCCCCCTTGCCGCCGTCAGGACCATGACAAAGGAAACATTTGTCCGAAAGAATTGGCAAGATCTGTTTCGCAAAATTGATCTTGTCTTGCGCATCGCACTTTG
The DNA here is from genome assembly GCA_937981585.1 of uncultured Pirellulaceae bacterium. GTDB lineage: Bacteria > Planctomycetota > Planctomycetia > Pirellulales > Pirellulaceae > Mariniblastus. Next base: position 13,032 of record CALJOA010000054.1, read on the forward strand.
GCACTCCAAGTACGGCGACTATGACTATCGCAAACGCGATGTGTAAGCAGGTTTTCGGCATTAGGACATCCACACCTATAATCATCCCAGAGAGTCAAACCGAATTCAACTGAAACTGAGTCAATGAAACGCTGAGTCAATGAAACGCTGAGTCAACAACCGTAAACCGTAGTCAATCCGAAACCATTAAAAAACGCACTGCCGAGATTGGTGAATCCTTGCAGTGCGTACAAATGGGCGTTGAGGGACTTGAACCCCCGACCCCCTCGGTGTAAACGAGGTGCTCTAGCCAACTGAGCTAAACGCCCTTGAGTCCTCTACTTTACGGCTTGTTCGGCCTGTCTGTCAATTGGACTTTAGCAAATGCCCGGGGTTCGTTGAAGATGTTGTCGCAAGAAAAAGCCCCTGTTTTCACGAGCTTGGCTTGCGATTGGCATCAACTCAAATATCTCTACGGCGGTTGCCCAATCACTCACGAGCGTGAATCAAGGGCCAGCGTCAGTTTTAGGAAATCTACTTTTCTTCTTTGTCAGTGATACCGTCAATTACTCCGGCTTCTACTAAATCGGCGAATGTCATTGCTTTAATTTTTTCGTATGCCTTGTCGAACTCAACGGTCAAAACTTCGGCTTCGAATGCTTTTTTCTCGGCGCCTTTTTTCTCTTTGAGGTCAGCAGACATCGTCTTGTTCTCAAACGTCTTGGTAAACAACTCGCCATACGCATTGCGCTCTGTCTTGGGTTGCTTGTCGACATGACATGCGTTGCAGGAGATTTTCTTGTTTGGAAAGTTGGCTTGCATTCTCTTTTTGAAAACACTGTGGGCTTGTGATTCACCACAGAACAACAACATAGATGCAGCCAGCATCAACAGGCACAGACTCTTGCTTCGATTCACGTTCATATCTCCTGACGAATTTTTCTCTGATTTCAACTCTTGGCCACGGGCGGACTCGCCGTATGCTCGGATTTTCCCTATTTTCGCAGATATCGTCCAGCATTCAACAGGTTGTTGACGCTAAATGAAAGCTTCAACTGCAACGAGCAAATCGTTGGCCAATATTAAGGATTCACGGGGCAACTGATTTATTGCACGATTCTACCGCCACACCTGAGCTTGGTACCGTTTTGCCTACTTTAGAGTTGATTTGGACCGAAGTTTCGTTTGTGACATGATCACAAATTAGCGTGGAGTCCGGGCGATTCGGTTAACCCAATCACCAAACTCGCCGGAGCCTGGATTGTCACTATCGAGTGCGATACCGTGAGCCGTAAATTCGATCCAATAGTCCAGCGGATCGTCAAGCGCTGCTGAGAAGCTGTCTGAACTTACTGCCTTGAACTGCTTGCCGCAGAACTGACAGTTTGCTGATTTGCCTAGAGCGATAATCTCTAACTGGTTGCGTTTAGAACAAGCCGGGCAAGTTGAAACGAACCACAGAATCTTTTTGGACATTAGCCATCCTTGCCAAGTCTCAAGTTGTTGGGCCAATTTTACCCGATCCGCTTCCTTGCTTAAACATTAAACAAGAGTTTCGATATCCATTAACTAGAAGGTGACAGCACAGCTAAATCGAAGTCGGTGCCCCTGCGCTTTCTTGAGAAGCCGAATCAGCGACGGCGTCTTCTTTTGGCGAATCAGACTTTGGTGCAGGACCTGCCTCGACTAGCGAACTCTCCAATTCGCCTGCGAAATTCAAAAGCGATGTAATAATCGAATGATGATCTGCATCGTTGGCTCCCTTGACCTCGATGCGTCCGAAATAACGCCCAGCGGTCAACAAAGGGATTTGGGCTTTCCAATATGTGCCGCCTCCTTCGGTAGCTTCACTGTTCTTTCGAGTCGCGTGAAAGGACTCGTGCAACCACGGCGCGTTGAGGTCAAGCGTCAACTCTTTCAGATTTTCCTGATCAGCATACTCACACAGCCGCCCCCAGTCGGCTTGCCAATCCCGGGAACCTTGAACATGAACGGAGCTTTGTTGAACATTTTGATTGAGGCTGAGAACCGATTTTGCCACCGAAGCCGCTTTCCGAGTAACTAGCTGGTACTCCGCAACTCCAAAAATCTTGCTAGTCAGCATTATTAAGACGACCAAGCCAATCGAAACCAGAGCATATTCGCTCTGCTCGTTTACAAAACTCAGGATTCCACCAACCGCCGTCATCGCAGATAGAGCCACTACCCACAGCAAGGCAATCTTGGGGCTGTAACCTTGCTTCATCAATGAATGATGGAGGTGCCCGCGATCAACTGCGAAAATACTACGACCGGTCAAGCGACGTCGAATGATGGCGGCGGCGGTGTCGATGAAAGGAATCGCAAGGAACGCAACTGGAGCGAAGAAAGCAAAGGCGGAACCCTGCTTGGAAGTACAGCGTATCGCGATAGCAGCCAACAAAAAACCGATCAGCATACTTCCCGTGTCACCTAGGTAAACCTTGGCCGGGGGAAAGTTGTACCTTAGAAAACCAAGTAGCGCACCAGCGATCACGATCGCCACCAAAGCGTTGAGCATTTGCCCGGTGTAAACCGCCATCATCGATAGCGCCAAACTCATGATGACACCGATTGACCCAGCGATGCCATCTGCACCATCGAGCAAATTGACAGAATTGATGGCTGCAAGCACCCACGCGTACACAAAGAAAACTGAAAAGATCTGAAACTTGAAATGGAAACCTGCGATCGCAATTTCACTAAAGTGAAACCCGAACAAAATCAGGACAGTTGTAGCAACGATCTGCCCAAAGAGCTTTTGGCGCCCTCGAATCTGATATCGGTCATCCAATATCCCGACGAAAACCAATATCGCGCTTCCAATCGCCAAACCAGTAAGCTCTCGATAGTCAACTGGACTAACCCTCAAAGAACGCCGACCAAAATCGACGGGAATCCACCCAAAGAGTATCTCGTGGACAGATTGAAAAAACGGCTTGAACGTCAATCCGATACTCGCCGCCAATGGAACCATAACCAACACGGAGATGAAAAGGCTAATTCCACCCACCATCGGAATGGCAGTCTGGTGAAGCTTTCTTTTGTTATCAGGATGGTCAACCAATCCTACTTTTTTTGCATAGGTCGATAGCATCGGCATCATTGCCCATGAGAATACTACCGCACAGAAAAAAGCCAAGATCAGGATGGTCATTTAATCGCCGAACGCAAACACGAAATGACTGAAGTCTCAAGAACTCCAACACTACTCAATCAAACTCAATTTGAACCGAAGCCATCGGGAGGGACCGGCCTACAATCTGAATGCACCAATTGGCCTAAAGCCTACTTCATTCGATCATTCTTTTTTGATGTATTCCAAGACTTCATTATAAATCAAATTCCCCTTCGAGTTTCCTCGCAGTTCTTCAGCAAACTTCAACGCTTCTCCATAGTTCTTCACTTTGACCAATGCTTCGACAAGCTTAATTCTTGTCTTGGGGTCGTTGGGCTGACTGACAAGCCCACGCTGGTAGTCAACTGCTGCTTGCTCGTACTCGCCCAAAGCAGATCGAACATCCCCTGAGAGAATCATAAACTCTCTTTTAGTGTGTTGCCTCGCATCGAGAATACCGACTGCTCGTTGCAAAACGGAGGTCTTGAATTTCGAATCGTCTGGCATGTACTTCACAGCATAGTCGAACAGCATCTGGGGATCATCAGGAATGACCTCAAGACCAATCAACTTCTCACTCATGAATGTGATCGTTCGCGACTCCGTTCCGCCTAAGACCGCCATCAACTCCTTGAACTTCTTAGGCACCAACTCCAAAAACCGTCGCAAGTGCTTCACGGCTGCCTCAGGTTTATTTGATTGAAGGTAGTGAACGCCAGCAACCAATCGAAAGGCAGAGTTCCCAGGAGCCAACTTCAAGCATTGTTCAATATCTTCATCGCCCGATCCAATTTTAAGGCTCCCCAAAGCTCCTTTGATTTCGCCGATTCTCAAGTGAACCACCGGTTGCAACGGCGAAGCCTTTTTGCTCAGCTCGAACGCACTCAATGCGAACGGCAAGTTGCTTTGGATTGGAACACTTGCGAGGAACTCTTCAGCTTGAAACCTCGAGGCGCTTTGCTTGAGGTAGAAAGCGTTTTCTTGAATTCGTTGCAGATCAGTAACCGCCCAAAGTACTTCATTCTCGAGTTTCTGCTGAGCGTTCTCTTCTTGAGTCCGAACCACACCTGGCTGGAAACTAAAAGATTGCCCCTCGCCCCCTAACTCTTCCTTCATCTCTTGATAGAGGCCTAACCTCGAGCGATGCAAATAGAGTTCCCCCAAATGATTCAACGCACTGACAGGAGGAGAGTCGGTGAGTAACTTGGCAAGCCCCTCGATCCGATGGTCAGTCTGCTCTAAATCCATTTCCACTCGATCAAAATGCTTGGCCTTGGGTCGCATCAAGGCATCCATTTTGGCCAGCCGAAACAAACCTAGGAACGCGACAAATCCCATCGCAAACATGACCAGAACAATCCCCTGAACGATGTAGTTGGGCATCGTGTACTTTAGCCAACTGAATTTTTTCAATCGGCCCGCCAGATAATGAGCATGACAGCAAACGAATCCAATCAGCACCGAGAACAGCACCAAATTGGCGCCAACATATAAACCGTAGTCAAAAATTGAAGCGAAGATCTGAGTGAAGATCAGGAACACCGCCGCTGTACCGATCCCAACTGAGAATGGAGAACTACCTCGAAAAACCAATAGCGACGCGCACTGAAATGCCAACAACCAAGCCAAGCAAAACAGCACCAGCCCCGGCCAACCGGCCTCAACTACAGATTGAAAAAACTGATTCTCTGCGTAAACAAAAATTGACGATTCATTGCTTGATCGATAGAGCCGATGGACATTTTTATACGACCCCAAACCGGCGCCCAGCGGTCCCATCGCACCAACGGCAGGCCAGGTCTCCTTCCAATGATTCAAACGAACATCGGCATCGGCAACGTTTACAACGTCAACCGTTTGGAACTTTTGGACTAAATGCTCACTAAACCCCAGCCACACGGTCAATGCAATAATCAATCCTAGAACCGGGACAAATAGAAATAATGAGTTCTTCGGCTTTCGCGCGACGCCAAAAACCAACAGCGTGGCAATCCCGCCGGCGATCAAAGCCAATACTCCTCCACGGGAAATGGTGGCAATGACTCCAGAGGTAATTAAACCCGCCATGATCAGAAGGCCAATCTTCCAAGCATTCAATCGAGAGACAAACTCTAATACTTGAAAATACGTCTCTCGAAACAGAGGCATTTCCTGCTTCAACACATCGGGCTTCTTTTCATTTTTTGGCTTTGTTAACGCAATTACGATCAATCCGATCGCCGCTGCCAAGCACATCAACAAATACCCCGCTGCGTTATTGGGATTTACGAATGGACCAAAATGGCGGAGTGGATTGGGCAAGTCATATAGACCGTAAGGCTGCCCCATCACTTTCTGGATAATGGAGACGAAGGAAATCAAAGCTCCATTAAAGGTAACTGCTCCCAATAAAAAAATTGTATCTCGCTTGGTACGGAAGAACCGACAGCCAAGCAACAGCCCGCAAATCCCAATGACTAGCAATCGAATTTGAGCCCAGCTCCCTTCTCTGTCCAGCGAAATCGTAACCGCAGAATCGGGATTGCCACTGAAGCTCTTATAAATCTCGGATTGCTTGAGGGCAAACATTTCGATCATCCAGCCCGGAAGCGGAATGACTTGAAAGATTCCGATCAACAGGCCAGCAATGACGAATATAAATAGATAGGGAAAGACCTGTGACTTGCGTTCATGAAACGCAGTCTCAAACCACCAAAACCCCAACCCAATCAACATCAGAGCCATGACGATACATTGAGCCCCAGGTCGGACACTTCCCAACGCCCAAGGAGAAAATATCACTGCCAACAAAACCGCAATGCGACCAGGAAACGAGAACCGGTCTGACAGAGAACTCTCGATCTCGGGGGGCTGGGGCACCTCTGGTGGCGGGTCTGATTCGGTTTTGGCGAGCATCGCCCCGAGCGTCATGTTTTCCGGCTGATTCATAAATGCAAGACTACGGAAAACGAAAAGATGGAACTGTGAAGACCGAGAATCTTAATGACCAATGTCGCGGGCGGCAAATGGCTTCAATCTCAAACAATAGACAACCCTATAGGATTACCATTGGGCTCGACGTTGAAAAGCTCAATCATTGATAGGCGGTCGAAAAAAAGCGCCCAGGCTCAAGAATTTTCAATTGATTTGGAGTATCCTGCCCTGATGCATCACTTTTCTCCTGAATTGACGGAAAATGTCGCTCAGCGGAAACGCTTTTGAGGCTCAAATAGAAAACGCCCGAACTCGCTGCTCGAGCAACCAAAACTCACGCCAGTCAATCTTTTGCACGTTTGGTCGAATTGGTGTAGAGGACGACCAACGTACCAATCGCCAACAAGCCCCAAGGCATCCATTCCGATGGTCTGAACAAGCGTGATCCGCCTTGCCCAAGCGTTACCGGTGCAAGGCGATTGCGCTGAACCGAATCAACGCCACCAAATTGCCCCCGAGATCCTGAACCGGTGTTTCCACCGTAGCCCGCGAGACTAAAATTCGAATTGGGACCGCCTGACCGCGCATTAGCAAACCGCTCAGGTGACTGACGTTTTGAGAACGGCACCCCTCCGTAGTAGCCAGCGTTGCTTGGTAAGTCGGTATTGCTGAATTGCGAATCAGCAAACCGCGAAGGTCCGAACCTTGACCCGCCCAAGGCTGAAGGCCTAGGAAGTGACTGCCCCCCCGGACCTTGTTGCAATGCACCAGGCAGATTTGAAGCAACCTGTTGAATAAGGTTGGGATTTTGATTTGCACCAGGTGCAAAGCTTGGGTTAACCGACCGTCCGAAGGACTGGTTTGTCTTGTCGAGATACTTGGCGACGAATCCAGGCACGCGTGTCCCGTTGGCGACCACAATATGATCTAACACCAAACATTGCGCACCCAAAAGAATTAGGGTCGCTCCAATTGCAAAGAAAAAGGCCCGCCACATAGTCTTGTTCCCAAAAACCGTAGAAAGCGATCCTTCGCGTACAACTTCTCTTCATAGAATCGGCGTCTGAGAGGCCATTTTTGAAGAAAATCAGCTACCCACTCACCAACGCTTCAACCGTGAGAACCGCAATGACTTGAATTGGACGAAATTGCAATCAAACTGCCAACTCAAAACGAAAATGTTTGTGGCAACGGCGTTGCTCAAGAACATTCAAAAATCTATCATCGCCCTTGCTCAAGAGCGGTTTGATAACAGATGTGACCTCACTGCCGGAAACTTATACGCAGTAACAAACGTAAATGTGAGCTTAATGGTTCTTTGTCGGTAAGGCACGCCGGTCTTTTACCGTCTAACTTGTATCCATTACGGGCCGACAGTTGGATGAACCAATCGGACAAACGCTGCTGCTAAATTTCAAGTCATGCAACTTAGAAAATCAAACAAGATGCCCAACGCCAAGAGTTTCAACAAACACGTTCTTGTAGTTGATGATGACCGAGAAATAGCTGAGACGCTTCGTTTCGCGCTTACCGAAGTTGGCTATGAAGTCTCAGTTGCGATCGATGGCAATCAGGGTTTGGCGTATGTCGAAGCCAAAAATCCTGATCTGATTATTCTCGACATGATGATGCCGCGACGAAGCGGATTTCTCGTTCTCGAAAGACTGCGCCAATTAAGCGAGATCCCAGCTCCCGTGATCATGATCACAGGCAACGAGGGTACCCGACACCAAGAATACGCAGAAATGCTTGGTGTGGATGACTATATCCACAAGCCGTTTGCAATCGACCGTCTGCTCAAAAGCGTAGACAATTTGCTGGTCACGTCTTGAATCCGCTCCCCATCGTAAACTCTCAAACCGAACATTCCAGTGTTGGGATTGAGTCTGCGACGAGCCTCTAGTTTCCTATCTCGCGCGTCTCGGATGGACCAAGACGACTCGCCTTTTGATTCTCACGCTTGATCGCGTCGTAGACCTCTTGGCGGTGGACCGGAATTTCTTGCGGAGCATCAATCCCTAAACGGACCTTGTCTCCTCGAATATCGACGATTGTGATCATCACGTCGTCGCCGATCATGATGCTTTCGTCTCGATGTCGCGATAAGACCAGCATGGCTGGCTCCCTAAACTAAATTACTACTTACCCAAGTGTCGCGATACGATTGAAGCCTTTCGATCCTCGCGCCCGAAACAACTCTTCCGGGCAATCCTTGCCACTTTTATTCAAAACTGCTGCCCAGCAAACGATCTCTTGATTGCTTGCGTGCAAAAGCATTCGCCGCTAGCAGACAGGGCTATCGAGAGTATCGACCGCCACCCCGTGAAGAACCAAGAAAGATCAACGGGGACCAGTTATGAGGCGATTGCGGATTTTGTGCCGTCCGATCGCACCAAACCAATCAGTGGCCGATTGGAATATCAGAATCACCTAAACTTTAACGCTTGTCCAATCCCAACCGTGCCTACAAAAGCAAAAGCCACTCCCCCACAAGCCACCAAAGGTGGTGTTTTGGGAAAATGGCTTGAGAATTTGAGTGCCAAGACAACCCAAGAATCGCTTAGGCACTACGTCGCAAGTTCATCGGCAGGGTCGCCAACTCATACTGCATTGGCTGTGGATCGACCGTAACGACTTGGCATCCGATTCTACGATCCAAGTTGATCACAAGCGGCGCTCGCAAATTGAGTGTCAACGTTTCTTCATCTCGGCTGACAATCCCCAGTACATAAGCCTGGTCAACGGATGTAAGCTGAAGCACATCCACATCAGAAGGTTCCAAGCGAACCTGATAATCGTCAACAAACTTTCGAGGCGAAACGACCGGCAAAGCAATATCGGCGTGTTGCATACTTTGCAGCCAAGCCACGGAGGAGTTGTCCGCATCTGCAAGAAGCACCCAGTGTCGGCAGTCCTCAAAGCCCAAAAGTCCATTTCGGAAGAATAGAATGTCATCCGGTTCAATCTCGATCGCAGCGAACCTAGTTGTATGAATTTTCATGTGACAATCTCTATTTGGACTCTTCCGAACCTGTCTCAGACCGTTGCGGTGGATAAGCCGATGACGACCTAAACCGGTATACCGTCTAGATCGACCAAAGCGATATGATTCTTCAGTCCAAACAGTCTGGTTTTCACAATTTTTAGGACTGGCAAATGTAAGCCATTTATGGGGGTTCGACTCGACATTGAGAGCCCGCTTCTCTACGATTGAGCCCAGAAACGGCCACTTCTTCTGACATACGCTAGCTATGAAGAAATCCTCCCCAGATTGTTTGATCGATAATTGCATCAGTGCGATGAAGGTTTCGTTTCGCCGCGTGTACGGGGTTAAGAGGCTGAAATCCTTGGCTTGGAAAGCGTCTCGACTCCTGTTGGGATTTCTGATTTTCACAATCGTAATTCCTGCAATTGCCAGTTCGCCTGCCAGTGGTCCCCGCCTTGTGCTGGCTCCAGACGATCGAATCTCAGACCAAGTCACCGTGTTGCTCATGCGATTGGATTCAAAAGAGTACAGCCAGCGCGAGCAAGCGGCTCGCGAGTTGATCGAAATTGGGGAGAAAGCGATTCTTCCACTTGCGATGAAGTCATTTGATTGTTCACCAGAATCCTGTTGGCGAATTCGAAAAATCCTAGAACAGATTAGCACCCGTGGAAGCGAAATAGTCTTTTACAAAACAACGGGGATTCTTCAGCTCCGATTTGACAGTAGCAGCTCCAAGATGAAACAGCGGCTTACCGCCCTGGAATCGAAATGGAAAGCCGAGCGGAAGAAGAAGGCGATCTCGCTGCTGCGAGAAAAAGGCGCGCTTGTAGACGATCCGCTTGAGGGACAAACAGCTCCAGCTCGACCATGGTTTGCCGATGAAGTGTTTTTTGGCGCGGTACCACCCACCGTCGTCATCAACGGACGTGTAGTTGAAATTTCCAACGGTCAAACTGAGCCGACACAGCTCAATGCCAAACGGTCCCCCAGGAAACAGCTTTCCGAGACCGAAGTAAAAAAAGAGATCCAGCGGATCCTTGGCTCAGACTTGAACCAAGCCCGAAAGATTGCTTTCGGTGGCGAAGAGAAACCTGATTCCGGCGACCAACCGAATAACAGCTTCATTGAAGTTCACCGAGGAATGCCTGTTCGGGGAGACTTTTTTGGAGCACCAACTGCTGCTTCCACCGGTGTTACTCTTGAACTTGGTGATCGCTTCAAAGGAAATGCCGAAGACCTCAAGGCCTTGGCTGACATTGTCAAACTGAGCGAAGTCAAACTGATCAACCAAAAAATTGATGCCGCAATCCTGAAACATATCTGTGCCAGTTCGATCAACAAACTGGCAATCGAAAACTGCGAAGTTACCACCGTGGAAATCGAGAAAGCCAAATGGCCAAAATCGCTTCGGGAAATCGAATTTGCGAAGCTTGAACTGAGCAATGAATTCCTCGCCAAGTTTGCGGGAACTCCCTCGGTGAACCTGGTGACGTTTCGCCAATGCGAACTGGAACTCAACAGCGACTTTGAAGCGTTCAAGCAAATGAAAAGTCTTCGTGGTCTTGAGTTCGACGGCTTCGACATGTCGGGCAAAATGTTCGAGTCGTTTGCAGACTTGAAACAACTTTCGTTCATTAACCTTTCCTACTGCAAGTTCAAAACCCAAGACTACAAAGCACTTCAAAAGAAACGTCCCAACTTGCAGATCTCGTATACCGCCAAAGCCTTCTTGGGAGTTCGCGGACCCATGGATCTAGCTGGGGGCGGTCCCGCCGTTGTCGGCTGCGTTGTTTCAGAAGTCATCGCCGGCTCCGGCGCCGAAAAGGGCGGGATGAAAGCCGACGACATCATCGAAACCATCAACGGAGAAAAAGTGGAAGTTTTCGAAGACTTAAAACTTCACATCGCCCAGCATCGTCCTGGCGAAAAACTCATGGTCACCGTTAGACGATCGGGTAGACCAGTCGAGTTGGAAATCGAACTCAGCAGCTTCGACGAAATCCAACCCTAACCCCATCGAAAAATCGCTGGCCCCGAACCACCAGCGCCAAAATGTGTCAGAGAGGACATTTCGATGCACTCCGTTGCCTTGCACGTACGCTTGGGCAAAGCCGTATGTACTTTGGTATGCTTAGGGTTTGGTAAAGGTTAAAGTCCATCGTGGTCTCCCCGACGTATGAAAGTTGATTTTCGAAGGGCGACATCGTCGCCTTCGGGAAACCATTTTTCAACGTTCAACAATTGTTGGGACGATTCCAGTTTGGGGATGTCACATTGATTGTTGCGTTCCTGAAAAAAAATACGCGACAATGATCTTCGACGACTTGTTTCAAAAAATTGATTTGTGCAAAAGAATTTTTGATTATGGCTCGATGGACACGGAACGAACTCCTGTTGGCGTTGAATCTCTATTTTGAAACTCCTTTCGGAAAACAGCATCAGTCCTATCCGCCAATCGTGGCATTGGCGAAATCGCTCGACAGGACTCCCAGTGCAGTTGGCATGAAACTTTGCAATTTTACTTCTCTCGATCCCGTTGAAGCTGACCGTGGAATTACAGGATTGTCTGGAGCAAGCAAACTCGACAAAGAAATCTGGACTGAATTCGAAAACCACCGGGAACGCTTGGTCGATGAAATTGAGTCACTTCTTGAGCAACAACGAAATCGGGAAAGCCAAACTGCTGACGACTCTACTTCAAACCAAGTCATTGAATCCGCCCATGAACCCAACAGCCTTACCACTGCATTCGGCGTGGTTGCACAACGGCGACATCAGAACTTCTTTAGACGTGTAGTATTGAGATCTTATAGAACACAATGCTGTGTAACGCTAAACCCGGTTCCTGCTCTTCTAAGGGCGAGCCACATAATTCCTTGGAAAGAATCAGCTGAACAACGCCTCAACCCTAGAAATGGCTTGTGCCTTTCAGCAACTTTTGATGCCGCATTCGATCGAGGGCTTCTGTC
>CALJOA010000055.1 GCA_937981585.1 uncultured Pirellulaceae bacterium
GGCACAAGTGATTGACGTGGCATCAATGAATTATTGTTGCCGTTTGGATAAGAAGCTTGAGAATAGGGTGAATTGGCTTGTGCGATATTTGGATTGGGAAATCCGTTGGGATTGATTGAGGCATTGGGACCAACCATGGCACTGCCAGGATTGATCATCACGTTGTTTGGATTGACCTGGTTGGCCGAAGCATGTTCGGACAAGAAGTTGGAGAACCTCGGTGTCAACGTATAGGTCTCGACGAGATTCAACTGGATCCCAATAAAGATCAAGACGAATCCCATTGCCATAATTGAAGTGCGTCGCATTGCTTTTTCCGATCGAAGAATATTCAGAGGACTCTGCTAAGCGACTTGAACTCCCTTTCAAATATCACTCATGGTTGGTTGGGTGGCGTCACCACCCTAATTGGTTATCGTTTGCGTCATGTTTTCTACTTGAGTGCTGCAACGACAATTGCTGGCAACTGTGCAATCGAGTACCGCATCTATCGATTCTTCTGACAACTCGAATTTCAACGAGTAAAACGGGCGCAAGTCGCAATCAACTCGCGCTTCAATAACTCGCCATCAACAACTTCGATTCGATTGAGAAACCGACGATTGAGCTAACAAAGAAGGGCTTTTGCAGCCGTTGAGACGACCAAGAAAAAAGTGGCTTGGTAAAGTTCGACACTGGTAGCGATTATTTCTGTAAATCTCGTTATCCTTATCCTCTCGTTATCCTTATCCTTTACGGTTTGCAATGTGCTACCACTGAAGACGCTTTCACAAAGCCATTGAAACACATGAACTCTGAATCGAATCCGCAAGACATCGACGGTGAACAAGCGATGGCTGGACCAACAGACGGCGACACCACGACCGTTGGCAGTGGAAAACTGAGGTCGCCCGCGTTTCAGGGTTTGCTTTGGACACAGTGGTTGACTTCGATCAACGACAATGTATTTCGCTGGTTCGTGATCGGAGTTGGCAAAGACCAATTCGCTCCCGAGTACCAGGCGTTCTTACTGATCGTCGGCTCGGCTTTCTTCATCGTGCCTTACATCATTTTCAGTTCGGTCGCGGGCTGGCTGGGCGATCGGTTTGAGAAAAGCAAAGTCATCATCGGCTGTAAGGTCGCAGAGATCGTGATAATGACGATTGGCGTTTTCTCGGTGACTTTGATGGGCAAGCCCAGTCCTTCGGTCGCGGTGGACCCGTCGATGCTCCAAGTCCTAGCGGCAGTGGACCCGTTCTTCTACCTGCTTCTGGCGGCGGTATTCCTGATGGGGCTGCAAAGCGCACTTTTTGCCCCGGCCAAAATGGGGACGATACCGGAACTCTTAACCGAAAAGAACATTGCGGCGGGCAATGGGATTTTTAACCTAGCGACGCTTTCAGCAACCGTGATAGGAATGGCGCTTGGCGGTTGGCTGTCTGACATTACCAATCGAGGACTGGATAAAGTCTGGATCGCGGCTGTCGTACTGATCGGGATCGCGATCGTTGGAACGATGCTCAGCTTCCTCGTTCGCTCGCTTCCGGCGGCCAATCGTTTTGCCAAGTTTCCGGCTACCATCGTGGGCGAGGCAATTCGCGACATCCGCTTGTTGTTCAGCTACAAGTTTCTTTTTCGCATCGCACTGGGCATTGCTTTCTTCTGGTCGATCGCCGCGTTCGCCCAGCTGAATATCGACTTCTTTTCTGAAGAGAGTGGCGGATTCCTGGAGTCACACCGCACGCCGCTGTTGATCGCGGTTGTGATGGGCATCGGGCTGGGCTCTGTTCTGGCGGGAGTTATTTCGGCGGGCCGGATCGAACTGGGGCTGGTGCCAATCGGCGCAATCGGATTGGCGATTTTCGCGGTTCTGCTTTACTTCTCCCCGGAAGGATTCATCGACGCAAATTTGTTTAGCTGGCAGAAGATTGTGGTTTGCTTGCTCTTGGTGGGGCTAGGCATGAGCGCCGGTATCTTTGATGTCCCGCTGGCTTCTTATCTGCAACACAACAGCCCGATTGAAACTCGTGGTTCATTGCTGTCCGCCACCAACTGCATTGCGTTCAGCGGCATCCTGTTGATGTTCGGAGTGCTTTCGTTTTGCCGAAGCCCAACGATTGAAGGTCCGCTCTCTAGCCTCTCATCAAAACTGTCGGCTTCGAAGATTTCGCCAGAAGACAAAACAAAACTCGAGGCGCTGATCAAAGATTTTGAGTCGACGCCGATTTCCGACGACACGTCCAATGTGGCTGCGTATGTCGAAAAAGCCGAAGCCTCGATCAAAGACATCGCTCTTTCCGAATTGGTGCTGGTCGATGCTCGTCGGCGTCGTGAAGCCGAGAAACCATACTCGCTGGACCAGTATCGAAAGGAATTTGCCCCCGACCCAACGCTAACGATCACGCCGGAAATGGAACGCGAGCAGTTCAACACCGGCCAGAAGATCAAGCAGTCGATTTCTCAAAGCGGAAAACTGCCTCGGTTCAGCTCGCGGCAGATCTTTCTGCTGATGGGACTTTGCACAATCCCCGTTGTCTTTTACTCGCTGTTTCGATTGATCAAACCAACGGTTCGATTGCTGTTCCTGATGGGACTGTCACTGTTATATAAGATCAAGGTAACCGGCACCGAAAACCTTCCTGACAAAGGACCGGCGATGGTGGTAGCCAATCACTCGTCATGGCTCGATGGAGTCATCATGCTGGTGCTGGTTCCTCGCCTGCCACGAGTCATCGCGTGGGCTGGCAACTTCAAAAGCAAAATAATGAAGAAGTGGGCGGACTTCTGCGGAATCATCTTGATTACCGGCGGTCCGAAATCGATTCGAAAAGGATTGCAGACCGCCCGCGACGTTCTCGACGACGGCGGGGTTGTGGCTTTGTTTCCCGAAGGCGGATTGTCGCGAGAAAACCAAGTCAAAACATTCAAGCCGGGGCTGACCAAGATTCTCGACAGCGAAAAACCCGTCCCGGTCGTCCCCGTTTACTTTGACGAAATCTGGGGCAGCATCTTCAGCTATTCCGAAGGCAAAGCATTCCTCAAACGCCCTCGGCGATGGCGACAACCGATATCGGTTCACATTGGAGAACCGATTGAAAACCCTGATACAATATTTTCGATTCGACAAGGTGTTCAGGAATTGAGTACACGTACCATGGAAAACCACTCTGGGAAATTCATCTCGCCTGCGGCGGCGTTCGTAGCAAGTTGCAAGAAGGCCAAGTTCCGATCAAAAATCGGCGATTCGATGAAGCAGGAAGAGACCGGTGGCAAACTGCTCACCCGTGCCCTGGTGCTTCGTAAGCTTCTCCGCAAGTTCGTCCTCGACGACGATGAAACCAACGTAGCCGTCCTTATTCCGCCAACCGTCGGAGGCGCGATCGTCAACGTCGCGCTGGCCCTCGACAGGCGCGTAGCGGTCAACTTGAACTATTCGCTTTCACAGGACTTGATCAGCCACTGTGTCAAAGACGCGAATATCAAAACAATTTTGACGACCAAAAAAGTCGCCGACAAATTCAACTTTGAATTCGACTGCAAGGTCTTCTATCTCGATGACTTAAAAGAGAAGGTGACTGGCGGCGACAAAGCGATCGGTGCGATTCAAGCCTTCGCAGTCCCCGGATTCATGCTTACCCGGATGCTTGGCTTGAACAAGACCAAGCCCGAAGATCTCCTGACGGTCGTGTTCACTTCCGGTTCCACCGGCGTTCCCAAAGGCGTCATGCTCTCCCAGGCCAACGTTGTCAGCAACGTACAAGGAATCGAAAAGGTCGCCGCGCTGCGTTCATCTGACACCATCGTCGGCATCCTGCCGTTCTTCCACTCGATGGGATACACGGTGACATTGTGGGTGCCGATGATGACGTCGATCCGCAGCGTCTATCATTTCAATCCGCTCGACTCGAAAATCATCGGCAAGATCACCGAGCAATTCAAAGGCACGATCATCGTCGCCACCCCGACGTTTCTGCGGTCCTACATGCGTCGTTGCACGCCCGAGCAATTCAAATCGTTGGACATGGTGATCGCTGGCGCAGAACGACTGCCGCCCGAAATCTGCGAGGAGTTCGAACAGAAGTTTGGCGTGCGGCCAGTCGAAGGCTACGGAACAACTGAACTTTCGCCCGTCGCCGCGGTTAACATTCCGTACTCGCGCCAGTCCGGCAAGAAATTTCAAATCGATGCCAAAGAGGGAACCGTCGGGCGGCCAATGCCAAACGTCGCCGCTCGCGTGACTGACCTCGATTCGGGGGAACAGCTCGGGCCCAACCAGCCGGGAATGCTTTGGATCAAAGGACCCAACGTGATGCTCGGCTACATGAACAAACCCGAGGCGACCGCTGAGGTCCTTGTCGACGGCTGGTACAAAACTGGCGATGTCGCGATCATCGACGATGATGGATTCATCAAGATCACGGGACGTATGAGCCGGTTTTCGAAAATCGGTGGCGAAATGGTTCCGCATCTCAAGATCGAAGAAGTCCTGTCCAAGTTTCTCGACACGACTCCCGACGACGATTCGGATGACCATCTGGCATGTGCTGTAACTGCGGTACCCAGTGAGAAGAAAGGCGAACGGCTGGTTGTGTTGTACGCCAAAACGCAAAAGTCGGTCGACGAAATGCGTGAAGCACTCAAGGAAGACGGACTACCGAACATTTTCATCCCTTCAGCAGACAGCTTCTTCGAGGTCGAAAGCCTGCCGATTCTCGGGACTGGCAAGCTCGACCTGCGCGGCATCAAGGATCTGGCGCTCGAAAAGTGCAAATGACATCCGAGTTGGTCACCGGACGAATCGCTTGATCGATCATCCGCATCGCCAAGTTGCGACCAATCAATTCTGGATGAGCTGCGCCTGGAGATCCTTGGGGCGTTGGAGATTCCTGAGCCGTTTGGGCGCTAGCCTCCGTTGTGCCACCGGAAGCGGGGCTAGCGCCCAAACGGCTAGTCAGTTCGCCAGAACTTTGGGCTTTCCATTGTGCGCTTTGACCATACACCTCCGTCAACCGCGAGTACGACATCGTCAGTCGCGGGTTGATCTCAATAAGACGATCATCGCAGGCGTTGTCAGAATCGGAAATCACCAAGTCCAACCCGATGTAACCTTTCGTCTTGGGAAGTAGCCGAAGAACATCGCAAACCAGCGCTACGGCGCGACGGGAAAGACCTTCTGGGATCGGATATTTGGCTCCGACGTAGTGGCCACCCAACACGGTTTGAGTCCCACCATCGGTTCCCGCTCCCTCAAACAACTGAACTGTTGGAGTCAACACTTCGCATTGATCGCCGCCACACAAAACCGAAACGCTGACGGCTGTCCCGGGCACAAACTCTTCCAACCGGTACAGATCGTTTGAACGCGAAAGTGGTGAATTGAAACTGGACCAATTCTCGATCAAAAATATTTCTTCGCTTCCCGCGCCATCGACCGGCTTGAGCACAGCAGGAAACTCAACTGGAGCTTCGGCGACTTGATCGAGAAAACTTTGATAGTTGAGTCCTCGCGGAAACTGCGTGAAGCCTTTCGATTCCAAATGCTCAAACAACTCAGATTTATTGCTCGCCAATTGGGTAAACTTCAGATCCGGATTAAGTAGCTTACGCTTGACCGGCTCGAGCCAGTTTAAACATCGAGTCAAAATTGAATCTGTCTCAGGCGCAATCACCAAAACCCAATCTGCCTCCATAGCCAACTCAAGTAGCAGATTCGGCAGATCGTCGTCACCGACTTCATGAAGCGTCAGACCGGTTAGAGGAGCAACGGCACTTGGTAGTCGTGAATCGATCAGCGCAGTGACCTCCAGCCTGCCAGCGGTCAGATCTGCGGCGATAGCATTTAGCATCTGGCAACCCTGATGTTGGATTGGGCAGTCGGATGCAGGAGTTGCGCCGTCGTACCATAATCCACCTGAGTTCAACCATTCAAATATCAATATGCTCATTTTGGTTCGGCAAACGGGATCGGAAAAAGTCTCAGTTCAAAACACGCACTTGGGATGACTTGGGATGCCAAGCAATTGATTCGGAAGAGAGGCAAGTCTACAATCAAACCTGTTCTTTATATAGTCGGGGATGATCGCGGCGAGCGATGGCGACTTTTTGAGCAGAGCAAACATAAGAATCAGGTAAACACAGTGGCTACTTTGTTAACTCGTCAAGAAGAAGACGTTTTGGTCGCTTACTTTCAAGATGTTCGAATCATCGACGAGTCAAGAATAACCGATCTTGGTCAGGAGCTGACCGACTTGGTGAGCGATCCCGATAACCAGAAGATTGTCTTGAATTTTCAAAAGGTCAGTTTTATGTCGTCGGCAATGATCGGCAAACTGGTATCGTTTGGAAAGAAGTGCGATTCTGCCAAAGTAAGTTTGCGACTGTGTAACATCAACGACAACGTAGATGAGGTCTTCAAACTAATGAAGCTCGGTAAAGTCTTCGCGCTTGATGCCGACGAGGAAACCGCGTTGACCAAGATTCACAGTTGAACAGTTTTAGCCGCCCAAGTTTCGTATCGCCATAAAGTCGAGCGTTTGCTCCTGGGGCGACTTTTTCTTTTGAAATCCATAGGCGTTTTCATCGAATTGAACACATCCCCAATTCCGTTTTTTTTTAATTTATCAGAGTCCAATATTTATTCAGTAATCAACATGAGTCACAAACACATATCCAGAGTCGAAACCGGGAAAACCAACGGTTGGCAAGTCCGTTTGATGCGAAACAAGATCAAGCACTCAAAGTTTTTCTCAATCAAACGCTTTGGCGACATTGATTCAGCGCTAAAAGCTGCGATCGCCTATCGAGATTCACTGTTGTCCTTGGCCCCACCGAGCGGCCAAGGTGCCGTTGACCTTTCACCGGACGCCGGACTACGACTAGAAATTAATGGTTCTTACAAGGCTTGGGCGGCAAGCTGGGTAGATGAAACGGGTCGTCGACGCGCACGGAGGTTCAGCGTTCGAAAGCACGGCAACCTCAAAGCCAAACAGATGGCCCGAAAAGCCCGACAGATGGGCGTTGCCCGCTTGGACAAACCCCAACCGAAAAAGGAACAGTCGGTTCCGGCTTTTTCAGAGCTTGTTGACCAGGTGTAACATTTCTGAGTCACTCGGTAAAAACTGGGCTGATGCAATCAAAGCTCATCGTCACCCTTACCACCGATCAATGACACTCCAATCGTGATCGCAAATCCGATCGCGACCAGACCAAGCGAACTTCCAATCTGAGTTGCATCAGGTTGGAACGTTTTGGTAGGCCAATCCTCTTGATCGATTTCAGGCAACGACTCTGCTGTAACAACTTGCCCTTTGACAGTATCTCCGACCTCCGGCATTTCGCCGATACGAAACGGCCATAAACCGGCGACCGATCCAATCAACAGGCCCATTAGAAATCCGAGCGTCGCCTTTCGGTATCGGCTGAGAAGAAACTTTAATAGATTCCCGACCAGCACAACGCCAAAAACAACGCCCAACCCAACGGGCAACAACACCCCCATTGCCGGTTCCATCGCAGCCCCCACATCTCTCGCCGAGAGCGCGTCCTTGAATTTATCGATCGCGTCAAGAATTGGAACGTACTGTCCCATCAACAGCAGCAAGTAACCTCCCGAAAGGCCTGGAAGAATCATCGCACTGGCTCCAGCCAATCCGGCGAGAAACAAAGTCAAAAAATTTGATCCCGTCGAACCCACTACGCCTGCGCCCTGCAGGTAAGCCAGCAACACCATCGCTGCGAACGCCACAATGGCCGCAGCGACCAGACTAGCCGACGCTGGACGAGCCATCTTCCAAACCACCGGCAATCCACCCAGCGTCAATCCGATGAACAGGCTGTACATCACCCAGCGATGATCGATAACCAGATCCTTCAGCGTGCCAGCCAAAAACAAAATTCCGATTCCGGCCGCCGCTACCACGCAGCCAAGCGTCAACAATGAGCTAAAACGAAACTTCAGCCGAGTTACATCGGACAGCGAATCGATAAACTTCGGATAGATTCCGGCGGCCAATAACATTGTTCCCCCACTGATTCCGGGAACCAGATTGGCCAAACCCATCAGGAATCCACCAAACGCGGAACGGGTGATTAGCGTTGGCGTCGAGATCTCCAATGAGCGTTCTGAATTGGCGCGCTGTTCCGAATCGGTAACGGGACTCTGATAAGGATTTGCATCGGGATCACTATTGTCAGTTTGCGTCATGCTCGCTCGCTTGTTCATCGCTTAGTTGTGGATTTTGACCGGGGAATGTTGATTCCACGCCAATACTACACAGAGTACTAGCCCACTGTTGGATCGCTCAAAATAATTCTCTTAATTGAGTTGTTGTGCCGTTTGTTTTTGGATTCGGCTCCAAGGCAACACAACCCAGGGAACGATTTCTGAATCTTTTCAGCGTCAAAACCACTTGGACCGCGCCTCCCCATTTACCTGTATCGCCAAAATTCACAGAAATCCTAAACTTCCACTGCCTGTAAATCGTCCAAGCTACGTGTTTCGGTTTCTGAAGCTTCTCCCTACTTATGAAATCACAATTAGTAATCTGTGACGACTTTGTTGCTTGGCGGGTTAAGCAAACGCGAACAAGTGCTTGAAATCAAAAACAAATGAACTTGGTTGCTGGTTAAACGCTCAGACCGTGATAAATTGATGTCCAGAGATGGGAGCCGAATCCGAGGAATTCTTTTCGGGTTGAACTAGGGATAAGTGACGTTGGCAACGTCGGCCGATCGACGAGAACGCGATCTTTGTTTGTGGCATCATGAAAATAGTTGCTAGGGAAAACCAACTTGAGATTTCAGCACCTGCCAAGGTAAATCTTTTCCTTGAGTTGCTTGGACGCAGAACCGACGGTTTCCACGAAATCGAAACTGTTATGTCCAGCGTTTCGTTATATGACCGCTTGCGATTTTCACCGCGAAACGACTCGGAAATCGAGCTCAGCATCAGCTATGGCTCGCAGGGCTCCCGCCCCAAAGAACTGGACGAGATTCCAGTCGACAGTCGCAACCTGATTTGCAAGTCGTTGGAGCTGGTTCGCTCAATCGCGAATCAACAGGGGCAGGGAAACCAATGCTCGTCCGGGATGCGCGTTCACCTTCAAAAGAACATCCCCTCAGCCGCTGGGCTGGGCGGTGCTTCAAGTGATTCTGCCGCCGCTCTGGTGGCTGCCAATCACATCTGGAACCTGAACTGGAGTACCGAGCGTCTGGTCGAGATTGCAGCCCAGTTGGGTAGCGACATCGCGTTTTTTCTGACTGGTGGCACCGCAATATGTCGTGGCCGGGGCGAAGTGGTCACTCCTCTGATTGCTGCTCCCGGCATCCCAATCGTTATCGTCAAACCGTCTGATTCTCTCTCCACGGGGAGAGTTTTCAGCAACGTTAAGCTTGACGGTGAGACAAGGAGATCCGATCGCTTTATCCAACGTGTCCAAGCCGGTTCTCCTCGGTCAATTGGCGAAGACATGTTCAACCGACTACAGGAGTTCGCTAAGCCATTAACCCGCCAAATATCCACTATTGAAGGGGAGTTTGAAAAACTGAATTGCCTCGGCCATCAAATGAGCGGTAGCGGATCGAGCTACTTTGGTGTGTTCAGCAACTTCAGGACTGCACGGCAAGCAGCCTCAAGCTTGTTTTCTCGTCTACCCAATGCAAGGATTTTTTGCACCCACACCCTCAATTGAAACAAAGACTAGCCTCCCGGCTTCGTCAAGGAGAAACGTTATGGAAATAACGGAAGTCAGAATCAAACTTATGGAAAGCGCTGAAGACCGTTTGCGCGGATTCTGCAGCATCACGTTTGATGACTGCTTCGTTGTTCGTGATTTAAAGATCATCGAAGGAAACAACGGACCATTCGTGGCGATGCCCAGTCGAAAACTCACTTCGAACTGCTTTAAGTGCCGATCGAAGAATCACCTCAGAGCCAACTACTGCAACCACTGCGGTAATCGCCTCAAAAGCGACGCCATTGAGCACGACACTGGCGGTCGTGCTAAGCTGTATGCAGACATCGCTCACCCGGTAAACGCACGTTGCCGTGAGATGATTCAGAATCGTGTCGTTGATGAATTGAACAAAGAGCTCGAACTGGCCGCCGAGCCTGGCTACAGTTCGCGTTACGACGACGAGTACTTTGATGGGCCTTCCCGGAAACCAAAGGGCTCAGGAAATTCTGACGCCAAAACTAAATCTGCTCCTCAGCCAGTAGAGACTGAACCAGTCAAAACCGAACGGATTGACCAAGCCACTGATATTCCCCCCACCCCTCACAAACCTAAACAGGACGTGGGATCGGGGCGGTCCAAGCCTGCCATGGAGGAATTCGGGAAAGGCGTATTTGACTGATTACCGATTGAAGATTTCGCCGAAATACTGAACGTCTGCGGTTGTTTTTGAAATCAACTTCGGACGTTTTGTTGTTTAAGACGAGACGTTGAAACGTTGGTTTTCCACGAATTATCCATGAACCAGCGGCTTCAGTTCCCGAGGTAGTGGTTTTCGAGCGATCGACCGCTGGCTGCTCAACTGTCTGATCAGTTGTTCTGCCAATGGCAAATCGTATCGTCCGAGCGTTGGAACGCGATTATCCAGCACAACCTGCATCGGGAGCTGGCCTAATTTCTCGCCAATAACATCGGTCAAACCGGTAAAATTTAACCTTGGTAAACCCGCTTAACTATACTTGGTTGGTTCGTTTTTGACGGTGATTCCTAGTGCTAATCGGGATCAAGGTTCATTTGGCGGGACGGACCATACGCGGACGCTGCTGAAATTTCGATCCAGGATTCGAATTTGCCTGCGACGCTTTTCAATCTTCAACAGATTCACACTTCAACTGGCAATTCAAATGCATCGCTACCATTGCTTATTGGGATTTGCAATTTCACTGACGTTGGCCGCTGGCAACTTGATGGCTCAAGTCAACGGGCTACCGATGTCCGAACCTCAAATTCCGTTCCAAAACGAAGTCTTGCCACCGATCGTTCAGCCAGGAAATGTTCAGCCCGGTATTCCGATTGGGCAACCTCAAATTCTGCCGCCGATTGTCCAGCCATTTCAGCCTGAAGTAGTCCAGCCTCAGATAATCCAACCTCAAATTATTCAGCCTGAGATCATCCAGCCGCAAATCATCTCTGTTCAGCCAGAAGCCATCTACCCAGAGCAGACAGTTCCAGAGCTCATCCAACCCGGAATCGTGCTTCCGGAAGTCGCGTTGCCAGAGATGTACGAACCTGCAAAAAAGCGCCCTACGAAACCGGCCGCGCCACGGCCTCTCGCTCCAGGTGTTTTGAAACTGATTCCGATTGACCTCAACCCACGGGACATGTTTTCGATTCCTCGACCGCTTCCGGGTTTGACTGCTAATAGCTTCACTCCCAAAAGCATCCCGAAACAACAAACACTTTATGGCCAATCCCAACGCGTCATGTTGCTGCGCGAGAACGTCTGGCAATACGAGTTCGCGTTCACCGGACTACGCCAAGCCAACTTGAAGATTCCGACCGCTGACGGACAGGTGATTGACCGCAACGTTTGGTATCTGGTTTATCGTATCAGGGACACCGGGAAAACGATGACGTTTGAGCAGGTGAAACTTAACCCTGAGTTCGATCACATCAAAAACGAGCTTCGCCGCGACAAACCAGTCGCCGCCGATGCAAAAAAGTTCCTGCCAAGATTCTCGCTTGAAGGTTGGGTCGTCAGCGACGCTGACAAACGTGCCGGCAAGGACAAATATCACAAAGTCACTTACCGTGACGAAATCGAACCAGCGATTCTGGCTCAGATCCAGCGCCGCGAAGACAAGTTCCAACGGCTACTCGATGGCCACCAGATGTCGCAAGCCAAAATCCCTGCCGCCAATTCGGCAACTGATCCGGGGCTTTGGGGCGTCGCGATCTGGACAGATGTTGATCCACGAATCGACTACGTAAGCGTCTACGTCAAAGGACTGACCAATGCGTTTCGGCTGGGTCGAACGTTCGATGATCCCTCCAAGCTCAAAACGCTACAGCTGAACTTTTGGCGAGCTGGCGATATGGTTGAAGAAGACGACGATGTGGTCGACTTCGGAATTCCGCTGGTCGATGATGCTGCCGAGCAGTCAACCATCTGCAGGCGTTATGACCTTCCGGGACCAATCATTCGCGGCTATCACGTCAACCAGGTAGCCAAGCGAAATGTCCTTGTAATGGAAGCCGACGCTGAGGTGAGTCTTGACGATTTCCAGTCTGCTCTCACCCCTACGCTCGACCAAGGCAAATTACCGGCTGAAATCACCCAAGCTTTCGCTCAGTCGGGGCTCCAAATCGACAAGGGCGCTGCTTTGACGACGATCATCAAAGGAAAACGCTGGAGTTTCAAAGACGGTGACAGCGAGTACATTTTGGCTCTCGAACCGCAGTTCTGGGAGCCTGATTTTGGGGCGATCCGCTTCATCAAAAGCCTTGATTATATCTGGATATACCGCTAGAATCCATGGTTCCAAATAGACTTCAGATTTGATAGAGAGATAGATCAATGGCCCATAAAAAGGGACAAGGTTCCAGCCGCAACGGTCGCGATTCAAACGCCCAACGTCGTGGAATCAAAAAATTCGGTGGCGAGCGAGTTATCGCCGGCAACATTCTTGCACGACAGGTCGGCAACAAGTGGCACCCTGGAAAGGGTGTCGGCCAAGGCAAAGACTACACACTTTTTGCGCTGGTTGATGGTCACGTCATGTTTGACCGCAAAGGCCGACGAATCAACATCGTCGCGGAAAACAACTGATTCAACCGATCGGCTTCAAACGGCCGAGAGTTGTCAGTCTCAGCAATATCGAACAAGGATGCCGGATTTCGGCATCCTTCTTTTTTTGGTTCTCGGTGCAATAATTCGCACTAGCCAGAGTAGCACGGCTCTCCCGAGCCGTGAATTAGATTTCGGCTTCGGCTCGAAAAGCCGAGCTAGTGACACGCTCCAGCTCATCAACCCCAGCAACACCAATGTTTGTTGACCAAGTAAAAATTCAAGTCACCGGCGGACGTGGCGGTCACGGATGCATGAGCTTTCGGCGCGAAAAGTACGTGCCTCGCGGTGGTCCCGACGGAGGTGACGGAGGTGACGGCGGAAGCATCATTCTGGTCGCCCGCCACGGCGTCAACAGTTTGGTCGCACTAGCCAACCGGCACCACATCCGCGCAGACAAAGGGACTGGCGGACAAGGATCACAACGTCACGGAAAAAGTGCCGACGACATGACGATCGAAGTACCACCGGGCACAATCGTCATCGATGCCGACACCGACTTGATCATCAAAGATCTTGCCGCCGATGGCGACACCGTTGTCGCTGCCCACGGTGGAAAAGGAGGCAGAGGCAACACGCGTTTTAAGTCATCAACCAATCAGGCGCCCCGACAAGCAACCCAGGGCGGCGAAGGCGAATCACGAACCTTAATTCTGGAACTAAAGGTCATCGCCGATGTTGGTTTGATCGGCAAACCCAACGCAGGCAAAAGCACGTTGCTCAGTCGGCTTTCAAGTGCCAAACCCGAGATCGCCAACTACCCGTTCACGACCAAGTATCCGAATCTGGGCCAAGTCCAAATCGACATGGACCGTTCGTTTGTCATGGCTGATATTCCCGGTCTGATCGAGGGCGCATCACAAGGCGTGGGACTGGGCCATGACTTTTTGAAGCACATTGAGCGAGCAGGTATTCTTGTGCATCTGGTTGAACCGAGCCCCATGGACCAGACAGACCCGATCGAGAACTACCATTCGATCCGCCGCGAACTGGAGCAGTACAGCGACCAACTAAAGGACCGACCCGAAATCGTCGTCGTCACAAAATCGGAACTTCCCGATGCCGAGTCCGTCCGAGATTCGCTGGCCGAGTCGACCGAGGATGAAGTCTTTTTGATCTCCGCCGTCACTGGAGCCGGTTTGCCACCATTGCTCAATCGAATCAACGAAGTTTTGGAACAGCACAAAGCATGCAACTAATCGGCGCCGACATCGGAAACAGCTCGACCAAAATCGCAGTTGCATCAAACTTGGACCAAACGCTGTCTACCGTCAACGATCGGTGGAGCAGCAAGATCAGATTGCCAAACGAGACTTCGATCTCGCTGGAACCGGGCGAGCTAAAGCTTCCTGAGCAACCATCTTTCTGGTCTGTTTCGAGTGTCAATTCGCTGCGCGCAAACGAGTTGCGCGGCTGGGTAAAGAAAAATCGCCCCAACGATCAATTTCATTTGATCAACGAGTCAGCGGTCGATCTTGAATCAGATGTCGAATCAAGAAAGCAGTTGGGACGCGACCGTTTAGTTGCGGCTTGGATGGCAGTTCAGTTGAACGAAGGTTCCGGGCCGATCATCACGGTTGATGCCGGAACAGCCGTAACGATTGACTTGATTGACAAGTGTTTAGTATTTCGGGGTGGGCACATTTTTCCAGGCGCCGATACCTGTTTCGCTCAACTGGCTCAGGACACCGACGCACTACCTTCGCTTTCCCGTGAACGGCGCAGCGAGTTGCTTGTCGATTTGAAATTGGGAGCGGTGGGAAAATCGACCGACCAAGCGATCTTAAACGGTGTTTATCAGTCACAAATCACGGGCATCATTGGAATCGTCGAGGCGATGTCAAAAAGCGTTTCAAAACAACCGGACGTTTACTTAACCGGTGGCGGCATTCACGACATTTCAAACTTCCTTCCCGATTCTTGGCACCGAGTCCCTGACTTGGTTCTTCGTGGCGCAATCGGAATTGGCCACCTGTTGACCAGTGCGTCAAAAGGTAGTTGATCAATGACCACTGGCAGAGCCGGAGGTTAACAGGGACCAACCAATAAGCGGCGAGACGTTAGCCACATTTATAAAATTGCTTCCTCCCAAGAATTTCATGTTTTGACATACAAGCTCGTGACAGTGGTGAAGTGAGTGGTCAACCATTCAAAAACAATTTGCTCTCTATTGACTCCGCGAGGTCGTGGAGCCGTAGCCGTTATTGCACTTCACGGCTCAACCGCCAATAACGTATTGGATTCGTGCTTCACACCAGCCAACGGCAAACCGTTCGCCACTCAATCGCACCGAAAAATTGTTTACGGAATCTGGAACTCGACCGGCGAAGACCTGATCGTCTTTCGGCGGCCCTCTCAATCGTCGAAGCTCGCAATGCGGGAGGGCAAAGATCCTGCTAAGCCGCAGACTACTTCGCCCCCGGCTCGGCAGGAGCCTCGCCCTCCCGACGACTCTCGCCGTCTCGAGGCGCCTCAAACTCCCGCGAATAAAATTGAATCATTCTGTTTCGAAGTTCACTGTCACGGAGGAACGATGGCTTCCAAGTCGATCCTCGAAGATTTGTCATCGGCGGGAATTGAACGACTGCCCCCACTCCAATTCATCCAATTGACTGCTGCTGATTCGATTGGAGAGATTTGGAAGTCCGAGTTGCTGTTCGCTCTCTCCCAAGCCTCCACAAAACGGACGGCTGAGATTTTGCTGTGCCAACTCAGTATCGGTCCGGTGGCGATGGACTCGATTGCCGCCGAGATTGAAGGCAATCATTTCGAATCTGCGCTCCAGCAGATTCAAAAGATCCAACAATGGGCCGAGTTTGGCATTCAACTGACGCAGCCTCGAATCGTCGTGTTCTGTGGCCAGCCCAATGTTGGCAAGAGTAGCCTCGTTAACTCGATCGTCGGGTTCCAACGGGCAATCGTCAACGAAGTCGCCGGTACTACCCGCGACGTAGTTTCACAGTCGACTGCGATCGCAGGCTGGCCAGTGGAACTGCGAGACACCGCAGGGCTACGAGAATCTGAGAACATAATTGAAGCAATCGGGATCCAAAAGGCTCGCACCGAAATCGCTGCTGCCGACCTCAAGATCTGCGTATTTGATGCTTCCCGATCATGGGATGAGTCCGACGGAGGCCTTATCGATTCCATCAATCCCGATTTGGTCGTGCTTAACAAATCGGATTTGGCAAACCAATCCGACGTTCAAGATTGGTTTGGTCGAATCCCCGATGCTATCGTGACGTCGGCAGAGTCGGGAAAAGGCGTTGACGTCTTGATTCAACAAATCGGAACTCGCCTTACACCCAACCTACCCGACCCACAACAGGCGATACCCATTTCGGCCGACCAAGCCGCCAGACTGGAAGAGTCGGCGACGATCTTGAGTGCGTCGCCAACCAATGGGAGTCAATCCGAGAGGAACGCAGCCGCTGCCGAGGCTTTGGAACGGCTGCTCAAAAGGAAACACAGAGGCACGGAGATCACGGAGTAAATGTATCAAGCCGTTCGGTCGAGCTTCTGTCCTGTGGTGGATAGGCTTCCAGCTTGTCATTGTCCCTCGATGCCGCTGACAGGCAGGATGCCTATCCCATCCCCCAACGAACCACTACAGCAAATGGCGAGCTTTGATTTCGAGATAACGGTTGACCAACTCGGAAGTCAATTGCTCGGGAAACAAGTCCAGCGCTAACACGCCTTGATGTTTTAGATCACGAATGACCTGGTGTCGCCACGTCAGCACGCCGGTTGCCGCGGCGGCTTGATAGATCGTCTTATTGTTGGGATTGGGCTGTGATTCGAATTCGTCAACGGCGTCAAACAGCTCGCGATCTCGCAGCAACACGCCCAGCGGCAAATGGCGTCCCGTTAGCGATCCAAGATACTGCTGAATCTGATGCGCGTTGATTTCGTCGATCACATTGGTAACCAATATGACCAGAGAGCGTTTGAGGCAATGCGTCTTTAGATACAGGAACGCATCGTCGTAGCGTGACTCCACGTATTGGGCGTGCTGATTGTAAGTCGCGTGCAGCAAACGGTTGATATGCTTAACTCCGTTTTTGGCCGGGGTATAGTTATGCACGCGATCGCTGAAACTGATCATCCCAACTGAATCGCCCTGTCGTAACGCGACATAGCTAAGCATCAACATCGCGTTGAGCGAATGGTCGAGCAACGAAATATCCCCCGCCGTGCCGGTCATCATCCGTCCACAGTCAACCATAAAGATGATTCGTTGACTTTGGTTGGCCTGAAAGTCACGGACGGTCAACTTCCGCCGTCTGGCCGTAGCATGCCAATCCATGTGCCTGTAGTTGTCGTCCTGAGAATAATCCCTGAGCCGCTCAAACTCGTTGTCTTGACCAATTTTTCGAGAACGACGCATCCCCAGTAGACTCAAGCGATTGGTTCGCGCGAGCAAATCGTACTCGGCAATCTGCTTCATGTCCGGATAAACATTAACGGTTGACTCGAAGGGAACCTGATAAAAGGCGCGCCAAAATCGCAGTGGACTGTGGACCAGCAGGTGAACACATTCCAGCGTCGATTGGCCTCGTTGGTTGCAAACAAAGTCGTATGTAAACCCGGTTTTACTGAGTCCATCAATTTCGGTTTCAAACTTAGCGGGCTGGGCATTGAACGACTCGGGCAAGTCGTCTTTTACCTCGAGAAAACAAGATCGCCGCGAAAGATTGGTAAGCTTGATCTCGACTTCTTGCTTTTTCCCTTGCGAGGCAACACGCAGCGTTTTCCGGGTACAGGAAAAGTTTTTGGCCCTGATCACCATGAACATATCCAACATCGCGATCGCCAATATAGCGGCGTCAACGATCCACACGCCCCAGAGAATCCAATGCTTGAACTTCATCCCGGCGATCGTGGCTCCACCAGTTGGATCCCAGATCATGATCAGCGAGCAGAGAGCGGGCAAGGCCGCCAGATACAACAGTCGCTTACTGGGAAATAACCCTGATCGAACCGCCAGCAAGATCAGTGGAAGCGCCATCAGGATCATCAACAGCAACGGCCGATGGATCAGAAACTCAAACGTGTTTTGAATCAGTTCTATCAAGACAAGGCGTTTGTAAATGGGAAATGGAAGTAAAGTTGAATTCGGCAGGTTCTGATTCCTGCAATCGAATATGGATCAACGCAAACGGGGGACTTGGACGGTTCGAATCAGTTCGCTTAACAACTGATCAACGTCTTGCCCTTCGACTTCTGCTTCGGCTGTTAATTGAACTCGGTGACGAAGCGTCGGTAGCGCGATCTGGACTACGTCGTCGGGCACTGCGTAGTCGCGACCGTAGAACGCCGCAAGCGTCCGGGCTCCTTGCATCAACGAGATCCCGGCTCGCGGCGAAGCCCCCATGTAAAACTGAGGCCACTTGCGAGTCAGCCGAACGATCTTGTTGATGTAATTGACAAGCAAGGGGTCAACTCGAATAGAGGCATTGTCGCGCGTCATCTGGTTGATCTCGGCTGGCGAGGTCACGGTCAGGACGTCTTCCTTCAACCGCAAATCCAAATCGTCTTGCCCGCCATGCATCATCAGAATGCTTGCCTCCTGTTCCTCGGTCGGATAGTCGGCGATCAGCTTGAACATGAAACGGTCCAACTGGGCTTCGGGCAAATTGTAGGTACCCTCTGACTCGATGGGGTTCTGCGTCGCCACTACCAAAAACGGAAGATCCAGTTGGTGGGAGGTGCCATCCACAGTTACGCGTTTCTCCTGCATGATCTCCAAAAGCGCCGCGTGCGTTTTGGCAGGCGAACGATTGATCTCATCGGCCAGCAGCAATTGAGTGAAAATCGGACCGGGACGAAACTCAAACTCCTGCGACTTCATATTGAAAATCGGCGATCCAGTAATGTCCGAAGGCATCAAGTCGGCGGTGAACTGGATACGACCAAAATCGCAGCCGAGGATTTTGCCAAGCGTCCTAACGAAAAGCGTCTTCCCCAATCCTGGAACACTTTCGATCATTACATGTCCGCCGGAGAACAAAGCTACCAATGCACCCTGCACCAGCTCGTCCTGTCCAACAAACACTTTGGCGACTTCGGTGGTGATTTTTCGATAAAGCTGTCGGGCTGGTGTGTCTTCACCAATCTCGGGTCCGGCAGCCGGCTCTGACACTGAAGACGGCGTGACCAATGGAGCGACTTCAGGAACATTCTTCTGAGTTGTCGGGGCAGAAACTGGCGGAGAAAAATCGCCAGTCGCGCTCGGTTGAGATGACTGAGACGTCATGGGCACTGGCAGAACGCTGGCTTGCACAATCGAATCGTTCGACTGGGGAATGGGAACCTCGGCGACTGCACCGCACTTGGGACACTTGGCCGCTTTGCCAACCAGCTCAACACCGACTTTGAGGCGGGTGGAACATTGAGGGCAAGGGAACTCGACAAAGTCCGGCCCGGCTTTAACTCCGATATCATTCATCAGTTGCTAGTCTTTCTTTCGTTTTGAGTCGCCAGAAGCCAGTTGTTGGTACTTCCGAATTTTGTTGATCGCGCGATTGGGAAGCCCGGTTCGCCCCATCATTTTTCCCAACGCGTTGATGTGGTTTCTAAACGTCGAAGTGCTTTCGCGCTCAAGATACTTTGGCCGGCCAAAGCTCGGAAAGTATACAAAGCAAAACAAGATTCCCCACATCAAAAAATGCGGAACGATGTGGCATAGCGGAGCTTGAGAAATCCAAGACCAGGAATTGTGATTGTTGGTGTCGGAATCGCTCACGTCGATTCCGCCGGGGCCGCTTTCGAGGAACATCACGTCTCCGGTGGGATCACACAAATCGATCAGGTTGCCCGCCAGTTTCCTGTTCTCTGAGTCGACCAACGCGTAGTTAAGTAGAAATGATCCGTTGGAGACAACGATAATTCTTCCATCGGAACGGTCGCCCCAGGGACGAGTCAACTCAAATACAAACTCCTTCTTGTCGCTAACAACCAATGGTTCTGAAACCCACGATCCTTCGTCCTCAGTGGGCTCAAGCATGTCCGAAAGTTCAATCTCGACGGAATCCGAAACAAGCTCAGTCATCGAACCACGGAGTTTACTGGTTTTGGTCCGAGAGCCTTCTACTCGGTCGAACCAATCACAGGAAGGCAAATCGTCTTTCCACCAAAAGTAATCAGTCCAGCCAGTGTCGTGCTCCAAATCGGACTCCGCCAAGCGCCGCAGCAACTCTTCTTTTTCAGATGTCGGGGCCTTTTCAAAAACGTCTCTCAAATAGTCCGACATCGCTTCGTAGTCTCGCCCGACATAAATGAAAGTGCGATTGTAATCGGAATCGATCCATTGGTTGATCGCGTCGGTGACTTCCGGATCGGGACAGGAAGTACTGTCAGGAACCCAAACCAAAGTCTGATAGCGATTGATGCGTGGAGAGATTTTGGAGCGGCGTTTGACGCGGAATCCACGATTGGCAAACATGTCGGCAAACACGCTTGTCCCGTTGATGCTGACACCACCTTCGATACCTGCAATCTTTCCGTACTCAGTGCTCAACTCTTGCTCGGCTTGCTGGCAACCCGCCGATATCGCGCAAACCAAAATCAGCGCTGACATCAGCATTTGAAGATACGGCCATGCAAACCGATCAATGTTTCGATCTAATGCGCGACTAAACATTGGCCACCACCTGCGTGCTGGACTGGGATTGCGAGGTCACTGAACTACGCGAAGCCTGGGTGACGTTAGACTGAAACTCATCAAGCCCATCCCAACAGGCCGCAAAATCGGCTTGGGTTAACTCATGGGCGCCAAAAAACGAAGCTTCAAATGGAACCATCACGCGCTGATAGTAACTGGCAAGCCGTCGGTGCGGTCGAAGCTCATTGAGATACTGCCGATTCGTTTTTCCTTTTCGTAAACGAATCAGTCCTGTTTGATCAAGCGTCACCAGCACGTGACTGAACAGGTAATTCATTGCCTCTCGATGATTGCCGGCCGAATAGGCCGCCTTGGCCAGTTGGCGAAAATCTCCCGTGGGAGCGTCCAATTCAAATGGAAGCTGCTTGATGCTCTCTTCCATCGATCGTTGGGGAACAACTTCATCTTCCAGTTCCTGTGTTTCCATTCGCATCATTGCCCAGATCAAAACGCCGATGATCAAAAACCCCACTCCGATTACGATCGCCCAGACTAGCACACTGATTCCACTTGTGACCGAGTTTCCAAAATTGGTAACGCCGCCGCCACCCAATGCCGGACGATTGTTAGGAGTGTTTTTTTTGCTCGACTGAATCTCTTTGAGTGGAATGTTCTCTCGGTTAGCAGATCTCGCATCGGGTCGTTGGCCCAATTCGATCGTTCGAGTTCCATCGTTGTCCGCGTCGTACCAAGGATATGGCTTGCTGGACAACGCTTGTTTTGCATCACTGATACTTCCTTGGCCAAGAGCTGGCAAGACAAGCCAGTTCAACAGGCAAACTGCCACAGTTAAGCACAGTGCCACATGGACTACCGAGTGAATTCCGTTGGACGCCCGCAGGGCTCGGCACCTGTAGCGCGCATCATTCCAACGCGCGCCGCAAAACTGCAGCGGCTTGGTCAGGGCGCCGGCCCTTTCAATAATAATGGTGTAATAACTGATCATTTAAACCATGCTTGACTTGTTTGCGTTACTCCAGCTCTCGCGCTAGACGCTGGCCTTCGGCTCTCATCCTCAACTCGACCGCCCAGCCTTCCTGGCGAATTCGAGTGTCAATGTATGAAAGAAATCGAATCACGCAGAAGAACCCCGCAACCATCCATAGCGAAACGATCCAATAGAACGGATAGAAAGTAAACTCCAAATTGTTGGCTTGGATATTTAGCGTCGAATCAGTTATGGCAAACAGCGCGAAACATGAGAACGCAAGAGGTAGCACGAATACGAGAGCCACGATCATTCGCCCAATCAGCTCCCCCGAAGCCGAAGCATGCAGCGTCGACGAACGCTTGGAGAAGAAAATTCGGTTTGGATCTTTGCTGTGGATCGGAGTTCGCTCAAGCAACAAGATCTCAGAAACAAATGGCCGTAGCGCCCGAACGAACAGCCCCAGCACCACCAAACCTGGAATAAGCAGAGCGCCTGCAAAGAATGATAATTCTTCTGAGTCGTGGCTGAACATCAGGCAACACAGCAGTACGGGCAAAACGCACCGCAAGATTCCTTGTGACCAGACATAGTATAAGGACGTCTGGAACAAGACTTCTTTGACCGTAGTCCCAACGCTTGGTCGGCCCTCAAACATGGCTTGCCCGAGATAGCGGGTCATGAAAGTTGTCCCAACGTGGGCCTGCGAAGCAATCAGCAGCATCATGACCCAATAGTAAAGCGAAGCATCAAAAAAATCTGAAGTCGCGATCCACCCAATCAGATAATAGTCCAACACAATCCAGGGAAGCGTACCGATCAGCAACAGCCAGAATAGTGGTTTGAAATGATCAACGATCACATGCAATGCCAAGTCAAATATCTCCAGCGTACCTCGCTCGCGGATTGCGATAAAAGTTTCGTCAAATCGCATCAGTAGTCCTCCTTGACGTCGCCATGGGGATAACCAAGCACGACAAAGTAGAACATCATCAGGCAGCTTGAACCGACTCCAACCAAACCCTTGACCGACCACGGCATGTAATCCGCGGGCGAGACAAAGCCCTCGATCAAAGCGGCCAGGATAAACAGGATCACAGCGCACATCGCGATCGGTAGTGTCTCGCGAGCGGTCTTCAATAGGGAGTCAACTCGACCAAGTCCGCCAGTCATTATCCAGCTAAGCCCGATCTTCAAACCGGCGCCAGCCGAAAGCACGATCGCCGTCAGCTCGAACGGCCCGTGGGCAGTCACAAAATTCTGAAAGTTGATACTCGCATCGCCGTGTTCAGGTCGAAACATATACCCAAAAATGGTTCCCAGTTGGACGGCGTTGAACGACAGTGTTACGAGCCCCGGAATTACCGCCAGCATCGTAACGAAACACTTCAAACCGATTCCAGCGTTGTGATGGACGTAAAAGCCAGCCATGTTGGCGTCGGCGCCGATCCCGCCTCGACCACCGAACGAAGTATACATGTCCTTGCAACCCTCGAGCGCCTGTTCTCCGACGACTTCTTCGGCGAATCCTGGCCAGAGTGTATTGCTGAACGCGAGGTACGCGGTCACCAGGAACAAGCCCCAGAACAACACGGCAGCGATATGGATACACGGATCGTTAAAGATCAACCGGGGCGTTTCAAAAAAGATCTTGTCGTACCAGTCGCGCCAACGAAACTTCTGTCCTCGGTAAAGCTGATTGTGAGATTTCGCCACCAACCGGTGTAGATAGTCAACGGTGTTGGGTGGAAGTTGATAGGACTCCGCCAGCGCCAGGTCGGCGCATGCTGCGCGATAGAGACTTGAAAACCGTGCCGCAGTTTCAGGATCCGGCTTGCGGCCAACGCGCTCATTGAGCCGTTCCAACTCTCTCCAGAGTGGCTGGCGTTTTTCAATAATCTCAGAAACTTTCATGCAGCGCCGGTTTTGATTTACGTGGAGTTGTGACTTGAGAACGTAGTCGTTTTTAAAACTAAGGGTTGATTCGAAAATCTTCGGGGTCCAATTGAAACTCGCTTTTGAGTTTTTCGGATCCAGATTGAATCGGATTCGGCGAAATCGACTGAGCCCGGATTCCTATCGGCCCAGGTTGGTTTGATTGACTAGGCAGATTAGATTGCGCAGGCAGAGGGGCGGCTTGATCAGGATCAATTTCGGTTGAAATGAATGTCTTGTGATAAAGGGCACAGAGAAACAGATCGTAATCGGTGTCCGCCGGAAGCCGAAATTTCTCAAGCAGCGGAGCAGCCAGATGGCTGGCGATCTCCGATGCCCGCTGATAGGGCAGAAGATTCCGCCGGTCAACGTACTCCGCGATCGTTTTACCCATCGACGCCGGAACTACAAAACTCGTTGGAATTAGCTCCGCCAGTAGCGGCACGCGATTGTCAGTGAACTTTTCGAGTTGAGGCAACCGGTTGAGTTCTTCGTTAACCACGACCGTATTGGCAACCAGATCACCAACTCGCTGGTATTTTCGGTTGAACGTCATGACGATCAATCCGAAAAGGCAGGTAGGTAGAAGTGGTACATAGGCTATTTGAGCGAGAACTTCGTCCATCGGATACGGCCAATCGGAGGGAACAACCAGAAACAGAGCTGCGAGCGAACCCATCGGCATGATATCGAGGAACCGGAAAAAGTTTCGCAAGGCCGCCTGCACACCATCAATGGCATGCCCATCGGTTGTAATCACGCGCATTTTGGTGATTCGCTTGCCAAGTGTTTGCCCGTTGAACTGGGCTTCCATGTAAGCACCATAGAACCAGTAAAGGACAAACCAACCAACGCCCAACAGCCCGCCAACAATTCCACTGATCGCTTCGACAACTCCGGTAGCGCCAATCCTAAAAAGCAAAGCACTAATCATGGCAAGCACCATGTAAATTGCGAAGCAAACGATCGCGTAAGCGCCAATTGAAATCACAATATCCAGAAAGTAAGCCAAGATTCGGCGAAATGGGCCCGCCAACTGATAGTGAAACGAGATGTTCTCAGGCGTGGTGACCTGCATCGTCGTATCGAGGACGCGAGAAGACTTCTTGGCGCTCGATGTTCTCCAACGGGGCGTTCCGACAACCGGCTCATGGGTGGCGCCGAAGTCATCCTGATTCGAATTGGAAACGCCCGTCTTCAACATTCAATGATCTCACCGATAACCCATGCCGGCGAGGGTCGAATTCCTACTCGTTCAAAACCGTTTCCAGCAAGTCTATCTTCGCTTCTGGATACTTGATTCGCAAGTTCACAGAGAGCGACTGCAACGAATTCGAGGGGATTGTTTGCTCAGCAAAATCAAAATTTTTGGCAAACAACTGGCGACCGGAATTACTTTTTCTTCTTCGACCAGTCGCGTCGAACGCGGGAGCTGGGAATGTCGAGAAGCTCACGGTACTTGGTCACCGTTCGGCGAGCGACATTGAAACCCTTTGATTTAAGCCGACGCATGATTTCCACGTCGCTGTAGGGTTTGGAAGAATCTTCGTTGTCGATCAATTTCTTCAATTCGATCTTGATCTTGTTCCAGGCGACGTCTTCGCCGCCTTCGGTTGTCGTTCCGCCCATGAAGAACATTCGCAACGGCAAAATGCCGCGATGGGTTTCAATCCATTTTTCACCAACAGCACGACTGACCGTTGTCACGTGGACTTTTACTTTCTCAGCAATCTGCTCCATCTTGAGCGGCTTGAGAAACTCCGGCCCATTGTCGAAAAAGTCCTTTTGGTGATCGACGATTTCCTGGGCAACCCTTGTCAATGTGTTGCGACGCTGTTCAATCGATCCGATCAACCACTGAGCCGAAATGATCTTGGCTTTGATGAATTCTTTTTCCTCGGCCGTAGCCTGGCCAGTTGCCAATCGCTGTCGGTAATACTTGCTGATGTACAGACTTCGAGAAGGCCCTTCATCCATTTTGACGACATAGTTGCCTTCGTCAGTAATTTCCAACCACATGTCGGGAGTTACCGTTGGAACAAAGTCGTCGGCAAAACTGCTGGCCGGGCGCGGGTCAAGCTTACGAAGTTCATCCCAGGCTTCATTGATTTCTTCGATCGAAAGCCCTGTCGCCTTTTGGATTTGCGGCATTCGATTGTGCTGGAGGTCTTCGAGATGATGGAGAATCAACGTTCTAACGTTTTGCAGGTTCTCGATATCTGCCGAAAGCTGAAGCACGAGACACTCGCTCAAATCTCTGGCTCCGACACCGGGAGGATCAAGCTGCTGAATATGCGCCAACGCGTTTTCGGCAAGCTCCTTGTCCGCCGGTCCAGCGTCGGCAGGTAGGAGATCTTCAAGCGCGACCTTAAGGTACCCGCCGTCTTTGGCTGAAAGCGAAGAAACGATTCGCTCGCACATCTTCAACAACGCCGGCTCAAGATCCATTTCATGAAGCTGGCCAACCAGATGGCTTTGCAGCGTTTCGGCGCGATCGACGATGTTGGCGATCATGTCATGCTGACGATCACGGCTTTCCTGAATCCGGTTAGACGAAGGGCGTGTGCTCTCATCAAAGTGATCGGGGATATCGTTGTCGAGATTCAGCAGTCGCTCAAAATCGTCTTCTCCACCCTGATTCTCTTCGACGACCAGTTCTTTCTGATCGACGTCCTTGGATTCTTTTTCTTTGTCGAGCTTGTTCTCAGATTCGTCTTCGACTCTGTTTTCGTCTCCCCGCTCCAGCGCGGGATTCTCAACCAACTCCTGCTCGATCTTTTCTTCCAACGCAGCCTGAGCCATCTGCAGGATCTCCATGGACTGGATCATCCGCGGAGCCATCGTCTGCGATTGCTTTTGCGATAAATTTTGACCGAACGAAAGTTTCATCAGTAGCGATATTAAAACGAAGTTTAGTTTGAACGCCCGAAGTATCTGATTGTACGCTGATAGGTGGCAAGTTGTTTCATTTATAAGTAAATGAATGCTTTCACTCGTCCACCCGCTGGCCGATTCAGCCTCTACGATTATTCTATCGTGTGAATCGAACTAAAGCGCAAACACACTTACCAATTTACGTTTTGAAATGGCGACAGTTGAAACAGCAGGGCAATAAACCCGAAATAACCCCTTGGATTGCGAAACTTTCCACCGAGAGATTCGCCACAAATAGCGGAAGAAGCCAGAAAAATTCGCAAAATCGGAAATCAAGGAAAACAACCAACTCATTGTTCACCTGCAACACTCGCTGGCATCCTTCACCAGCGCCGGCAATTTATTGCCAATAATTTATTGCCTACAGCGGCTGGCGACCCGACATTGCGTCAGCCAGAATTTCCTTGTTGGTGTATTCGAGGATGCTACCAGTCGTGATGCCTCGCGCCAATCGAGTCAGCCGAACATCATAGTCGGCCAGCAAGTTAGAAATATGAAGTGCGGTCCCGTCGCCCTCCACCGTAGGATTGGTCGCCATAATGACTTCGTTGAATTCGCCTTCAACGACACGACCAACGAGCTGGTCAATTGTCAGCTGATCAGGACCGACGTTCTCCAGCGGCGCGATTCGCCCAAGCAAGACATGATACAGTCCCTTGAACGTCCCCGACTGCTCAAGCGCCATCAGATCACGGGGCTGTTGTACGACACAAAGTGTTTTCTGATCACGAACGGGATCACGACAAACGTTGCACATTTCGCTTTCGGCCAGATTGAAACAAATGTCACAGTACCTGACGTTCTCGCGAACAGTACGAATTGAATCCGAAAGCGCGAACGCTTCCGACTCGGGGACTCGCAAAATGTGATACGCCAGCCGTTCGGCTGATTTGCGCCCAATACCAGGCAGCCGCGAAAGCTGCTCGATCATGTGCGTTACTGAATCCGAAAGTTCTGCCATTGTTGTCTGTTACCTTGAATCACTCGCTGACATCGGGTGCGGTGCCAGAGTCATCGCCCATGATCTGCTTGAGCATGTTTCCCATGTCTCCCGGAATCGGCAGATCCCCGGTTACCGACTGCATCGCATCAACGTGAAGCTGTTTGGCTTTAGCCAATGCATCATTGATTGCTGCGGGAAGCAAGTCAGCCACCATTTCCATATCGTTCTTTTCCGCCAACACTGGATCAATTTTCACGTCGATCACCTGGCCTGTTCCGTTGGCAGTGACCGAAACCATACCACCGCCCGCAGATCCGGACACTTGCCGCGTCTTTAGCTGCTCCATCGCTTCCTGCATCTTGGGGCCCATGGTCCGGGCCTGGCTCATCAGAGCGGCAATATTTCCAAGTCCTTTTAACATCGTAATCTCCAATCAATTTTTGCAACCAACATCAATCGCATCCGAAACGGGGAGCTTGACGTTGTAGACACAAATTCTATCGGTTTAGACTTTTTTTGTCCGTACCGGTTCCTCGTAGCCAGTGATCTGAGCATCAAAAAGTGATATCGCTTTCTTAACAAAGTCCTGGTCGTGAAGCTTTCGAATCTGCTGCTGTCGAGTCATCTTGGGAGCCAGTTTTTGCTGGTTCATGGAATTCTTGGAAGCCCGGAAATCTATTCGGATTTGCTTTCCTGCCAGCGAGTGGAGCGCCGTTTCAAACTTCTGTCTCTTGTCAGGCCGCGAGCACATGTCACTGTTGAACTTCTGATTCAAGGTCACGACCAATTGGTCAGGCTCCGTCAACTCGAGGCTTTCATAGTCCGAGGCATAGCCACCTGTGATCGGAGTCATTTGCGCGATGACTTCTTTCCAAACTGTCTCAATGTTATCAGAGTTAACCGCTGAAGCTTCGCTGGCCGCTGAGGGCTCCTCAGACCTCGGCGGAACGGTTGGCTCTGGTTCCAATTTCGGTCCGCTGGACGATTCAGGTTCACTGACCTGATTCTTTCGAGCTACGGGCTGGGGAGTTGGAGGATCTGGAGACAATTCGCCAGACGAATCTGAAACGGATTTAGTCGCGACGGTCGCGGCAACACCTGCACCCGCTGCAACGGTTCCGACAGCCGTGGCAATCAAAGCAGCCTCCCCGTTGAGCTCGGAATCGGGCTG
Source organism: uncultured Pirellulaceae bacterium (assembly GCA_937981585.1). Taxonomy (GTDB): domain Bacteria; phylum Planctomycetota; class Planctomycetia; order Pirellulales; family Pirellulaceae; genus Mariniblastus. The sequence continues at coordinate 28,352 of CALJOA010000055.1, forward strand.
CCCAGACGCCAGCGCGTTCGGCAGGCTATCGACTGGTTTACTAAGATTTTCCGGCTCTTGCTTGACGGGCGCCGCTGGTTTGTCGGTTGAAGCAATTGGCGATGAGGAAGCGACCGGACTAGCTATTTCGTTTTTTTTTGACGGAGGTTCGACTTGTCGCATCTTCACGCGCGGCCTACCTGAAGGCGTTGGCCTGGGCTTTGACGATCCACCTTCAGATTTTGCCAAGGCACCAATCAAATCAGAAATCGAATCAAGCGATTCCAAATTACAAACCCGAATCGCGGCGGCCTCCAACAAGGTCCTTGCGTGGAGACTCGACTGCATTCGCACCACGGCAGCATCAATCAATTGCACGATCGAGAGAATCGTTTCCAAGCCGAGACTGTCTGCCAAGCTACTCAAATTCTCGATGTCGCTGGCGTTGCAATTGAGCAGCGTATCCTCGCCGCAACCGACCCGCACAGCCATCATGTCGCGGAAATAACCAAGTAGCTGGCTGGCCATTTGCCCGGCATCGACGCCTTGGAGAATACCGGCGTGAATCAGATTCAATGTTTGGGCCGAATCATTGTTGGCCATCGCGGTGGCAATCTCAGCGATCCGCCCCATGTCCGCCGTGCCCAGCAGCTGGTGGACTTCGTCGACTGTGATCTCTTTTCCGCAAAACGAAAACAACTGTTCCAGCAAAGACTGACTGTCACGCATCGAACCGTTTGCGCGACGAGCCAACAACGCCAACGATTGCTCGTCGGCTTCGACTCCTTCTTCCTTGGCGATCTCACGCAGCCGGTTGGCAATCTCGCTGGTCTGAACCGGTGAAAAATCGAAACGCTGACAACGTGAAAGGACCGTGATCGGAATCTTCTGAGGATCCGTCGTGCAGAAAATAAACTTCACATGCAGCGGCGGCTCTTCAAGCGTCTTTAGCAGCGCATTGAAGGCCTGCGTGGTGAGCATGTGGACTTCATCGATGATATAGATCTTGTACTTCGACCTACCAGGACGAACAGCAGCATTGGACCGTAGCTGTCTGATCTCATCGATACCGCGATTGGAAGCACCGTCAATCTCGAGTACGTCGACGTCTTCGCCGGCCGATACCGATTGGCAGATGTCGCACTGGTTACAGGGCGTCATCGTCGGGCCTTGCTCGCAGTTCAAGCACTTGGCAAAAATCCGCGCCGAAGAGGTCTTACCGACTCCGCGAGCACCCGTGAACAAGTACGCATGCCCAACGCGATTCTTCTCGATGGCATTGGAAAGCGCCGTTGCAATATGGCTTTGCCCTACCAGGTCGTTGAACGATTGCGGACGGTACCGCAACGCCACCACTTGATACTGGGTCTCTGGCTGAGTCTCTTTCGAATTCATTTAAATCATGGATCCAATACTTGCTGTGATTTGGAATCCAGATTCTATCCGATATTGGGACCAGCCGTTAAGGGATTGACGAAGGATTGAGCAAAGATCCCTCATGGTAACCCGAAGCGTGAGCGAGGGACGGTCTCTCGCTCACGCATCGGGTTACCATTGGAATTATTAGCAGTCCTCGCCGCCACAGCCGCCCTCCTCCGCGAGGTCCCGCATGGCGTTGAAAGCCTCGATTGGGCTCTATGCAATCGAAGCAGCGATTTTGAGCGTCAAAGCTAAACGAGTATTAGTTCACACTCGTTAGATCAACTCTCGCCCCCTCGGCGAAAAGAACGTACTGGATGTTCTTGTAGTGGACTTCGAAGGTTGAATTGTCATCCTCGATTACGATCCGCCCCGGCTCTACCGTAGCAGCGCTCTGTTGGAAGCAAGCCAGATCGATGAACTCATAACCATCATTGCCGTCGATCCGGATCACATCGCCTTCATCGACCAAAAACGTATCGTCTGACTTTCGCTCGGGCTCTACCTCTTCTACCCCGGAATTAAAAATCTCAGGTTCATCGAATGTCTCATCGGAGAACGCGGGAACGCCGAAATCCGGAACCGGATCAGGAATGTCGCTACACTTTGCCAGAGCCGCAGCGATTTCAGCGTCAGCATCAAACTCTGGAACGGTCGGCATGGCATCTTTAATCGGCTCCGACTGCTCAGGCTCCTGAACATCTGTTTGCGTGGAAGCTTCGGCCGCCACAGAGGCGAGAGCTTCTTCTAATGCGACTTGGTCAGAGCGCATGTTCGGGACGTCCGATGCAGTCGGTTCGGGGGCTACTCCAGGGGCCGCGGTTGCCTCAGCTGAATTGACTGGCAAGGAGTGCAATTCTGGAGACACCGTAGACTCGTCGACAACTGAACCGACGGTGACAGGTTCTGAGCTGTTGGAAACGATAGAGTTGGAGGTCACGAAATCGGAGCTCCCGGTTGCTGTAACCACTGATGAAAGCGGCTTGCTACCCTCGGGAGTCGGCGTGATCGAGATCTGTTTAGCCGGTTTGGTTTTGGCTGGGCCCGATGAGTCGGAAACAGGTTGGCGAGTTGGTCCACTTTCCGTATCAGCGGGTTGGCTGGAAGCTGGTTGACTCGACAGTGAATTGGCAACTTCGGCGGTTTGGCTTGGAGCAACTTGGTCGACTTCGGATTGGGGTGCCAGTACTCGTTCCCGTTCCCCTACTGCTTGGCTCAAGCTGGCTGCCCCAACTGCCGCTCCGCCCAGAATCGCTGAACTGGCCAAGATTGACGAGGCCGTAACAGCCGAGGAAGAGGCTGATGCCGCTTCCGAGGCGGCTGTTGACTGGGCCGAACCAAGTCGCATGTCCGGTTTGGCGGCTGCCAATTGCTGCAACACATCGGCACTCAATGGACTGTGAATCTTCTCGTCGGATTCGGGTGGGGTTTCGCGGGATGAAACAGTGGAGGTCTCATCAACTTTGCCGTTAGCCGGCTCACTGGAAGCAGACAACATCGATTCGTCGACCTCGGAGACTTCATCAGTGACTCCTTCATTTTTGAACGCGTTGGGAATCGGCTGAATCTTTTCCTCAGCCATTTCGCTGAAGTCACGCACGTCAAACTCAGCTTCTCCAGAAACCGGATCGACTAATGCTGAGACAGCTGCACTGGATTCTGCGGGAGCCTGGTTAGGCGCAATTTCTTCCTGTTTCTCTTGAGCTTCTTGAGCGAACCATGAAACAGGAACCTCTGCTTCTTCACTTTCGACTTGCGTTCCCTTGAGCAGCCCGGCCGCCAACGACGGATCGCTCAGTGGTCGCTGCTCTTCCTTGATTTGAGCGTCCTGCGGTGAATCTTTTTTCGAGTCGACTACCGGCGCATTGGAGAGTTTGAATGGAGCGACATTCTTGGTTGGGACGGCTTGCCCGTGAGATTCAGGAGATTCAGACGCGGTGTCTTTTGCCTGACTCGACTTTTCCGGTTCGGAGGTCGCAGTGGGTTCTGATTCGGGTGTGGGTTCCGGCTCAGGGACGTAGCCAGGGATGGTGGCCAGAATCTCATCGATCGTTCTGGCTTTTTGGGTTACACCTTCGCTTGAAGAACTTTGATCTCCAATCGAATCCAAGCCACTTTGCGGTGGTTTTTGGGTAGACGCCTGCCCTGATGCCGTTGCCTCTTTAGTTTCTGTGATCGCCAAGTTTTTAGTCTCTATAGGTTTGACTGTTTTGTTGTAGGCCGCGGACTCACTCGTGTTGACGTAGGGATCGGCGGCGGCGAAATCACCAGGTCTTAGGTCTGATTCGTCAGCGAAAGAAACATAGGTGATTTCATCTTGGTCTTGGTCACTTAGGGAAGCGATCAGTTCCTCTGCTTTGGCCCGATCCAGTTTGGCTTGGTTCAAGACTTGATCATGCTCGGTTGAAGAGGAAGGGGAAGAAGGCGTGGAAGGCACCGAAGCTGTTGCCTGAGCACTTGGGGAGGGAGAAACAATTCCGCTTGTTGATAGCGGAAATGGGAAACTTGCCTCTTGATTGTTCGAAATTTGACTCATGAGACGTAACAGGATTTGAGAAGAAGTTTCGTCAAACTAATTGGTCCTTTCAGATTCATCGGGTAATGAGCGTGAATCTGACCAACGGGAATACTGGCGTTACAGATTTGAGGATTAAAATGACGATCTGATTTGGTTGTGTGTCGGATTGAGGCATGAGAGCTCAAACTCGTCCCGTTGACCGTTAAAATCTTCGTTTCTTATAATCCTGACTGCAGCATCTGTAGGCGCTAAATTGCCGGCTCCAATAACCCATCCAATTGAACGTAATTAAATGAAAATCCACGAGTATCAGGGCAAACAGCTATTCAATAAGTTCGGAGTCAAGGTTCTGGAAAACCGAGTTGCCAAGACTGCCGCCGAGGCCGAAGCGGCTTATAACGACTTGGGAGGGAAGATCGCCGTCGTCAAATCACAGATTCATGCTGGCGGACGCGGTAAGGGGACATTTATCGAGAATCCGGATCAGCACGGAGTTCAACTGGTCAAGTCAGCCGCAGAAGCCAAAGCGGCGGCAGAGAACATGTTGGGCAATCGACTTGTTACGATCCAAACCGGCCCCGAAGGAAAAACGGTCAACCAAGTCATTGTCGAAGCCGGTTGTGACATCGCCCGTGAGTTGTATCTCGGGATTGTGCTCGACCGAGCCGAGATGAAGCCCGTCTTGATGTGCTCTCAGGAAGGTGGCGTCGAGATCGAGAAAGTCGCTCACGAAACGCCCGAGAAGATTTTCAAAGAGCACTTTAACCCGGCTCAAGGCATCGAGAGTTTTCAAGTCCGAAAACTTTGCAAGCTTTTGGGCATCGAAGGCAAGTCCGTCCGCGCTGCCGACAAGTTCATGAAGTCGCTTTGTCGAATGTATGTCGACACCGATTGTAGTCTGCTTGAGATCAACCCGCTAGTCGTAACAGGCGACGGCGAGCTGGTGGCGTTGGACTCGAAAATCAACTTCGATTCCAACGCGGCTTTCCGCCACAAAGACTGGGAAGAAATGCGGGATCTCAGCGAAGAAGAAGAATCGGAAGTCCGCGCGTCCAACGCCGGCCTGAGCTACGTGAAACTCGAAGGCAATATCGGATGCTTGGTCAATGGCGCCGGTTTGGCGATGAGCACAATGGACATCATCAAATTGCACGGTGGCCAGCCGGCAAACTTCCTCGACGTCGGTGGTGGTGCCAATGCTGAACAAGTAACCGAAGCGTTTCGCATCATTCTCTCAGACAAAAATGTCAAAGCCGTCCTGGTGAACATTTTTGGCGGAATCATGAAATGCACCACGATTGCAGAAGCGATTGTGGTTGCGGCCAAGTCAGTTGGTTTCGAAGTCCCGTTGGTTGTTCGACTCGAAGGCACCGAAGTCGAGGGCGGACGAAAGATTCTCGAGGATTCCGATGTCGACTTGATCACTGCAACCGACTTGGGCGACGCCGCCGAGAAAGTGGTCGCAACGCTTGGCTAAACGCCTGACCAATCTCGATTGGACCTTCGTTCGATCATTGGCTTGAGCGTGCATCAGCCTTTCACACGATTCAAACAAACACACAACTACTTAGAACCCGGAAATTCAATGAGCATTCTGATCAACAAAGACACCAAAGTGATCTGCCAGGGCATCACTGGAAGAGTGGGCGAATTCCACACACGCGGGTGTCTTGAGTACGGCACGAAAATGGTAGGCGGTGTCACGCCGGGCAAGGGCGGACAGGAAGTCGCTGGCCTGCCGGTATTCGACACCGTTGCGGACGCCAAAGAACAAACGGGGGCCGACGCGACGATGATCTTCGTCCCGCCGCCGTTCGCCGCCGACGCAATCCTCGAAGCGATCGATGCTGAAATCAAAGTCGTTATCGCGATCACCGAAGGCGTTCCCGTCCTCGACATGGTTCGAGTTTACAAAGCCGCCAAGGAATCGGGTTCAGTTCTCGTCGGACCAAACTGCCCGGGGGTCATCACGGCCGACGAGTGCAAAATCGGAATCATGCCTGGCTACATTCACCAAAAAGGCTCGGTCGGCATCATGAGCCGCTCGGGCACGCTGACTTACGAAGCGGTCTGGCAGACTTCAAGCCTCGGCTTGGGCCAGACGACTTGTGTTGGCCTTGGGGGAGACCCGATTGTCGGGACTTCGTTTATTGACTGCTTGAGGATGTTTGAAGAAGACGGAGAGACGGAGTCGATTTTGATGATGGGCGAGATTGGCGGTACGGCTGAAGAAGAAGCCGCTGCCTACGTCAAGGAAAACGTCACTAAACCAGTCGCCGCATTTATCGCCGGTCGCACCGCACCTCCCGGAAAACGAATGGGACATGCCGGTGCGATTATCAGTGGTGGCAAAGGGACCGCTGCGGAAAAAATCGCGGCGCTCGAAGACGCCGGGATTGAGGTCGCACAAAGCCCTGCCGACATGGGTGCTGCGATGGCTCGAGCGATCAAGAACAGCCAATAACCCCATGCTGATGCATTGGGCGGCATCCCTTCGGCTCTTCGAGGTCGAGGTTGGCAATGTGCAATTTCAAACTTAGCGCGGCGGGGAAGCCCTGGCTCTCAACCGATTACTTCTGCGACACTTCTACGACCTAACTGGCTGTAGAATTCGTTCGACGGTTCATTGGTGATCTGGTAAACTCGTCGTATAACAATGAGCAACGCAAAATAGTCGCAAGGATGTGCCTCGAATTCAATAGCTCAGAAACGAATCAGCTCCGGTAGGACATCATGTTTGTGACAACAAGAATTCGATTGCTTTTTTGCTTTTTCATGCTGCTTTCGACAAGTATCGCTGGAGCTTGTTCTGCCCAACAACCCAACATCATCCTGATCAACTTTGATGATGCCGACAGCGAGATGTTCGAGCTGGACTACTCGGATCAACTCTACCCCAACATCATGAGTGTTGCGAAGTCGGGAATCAGTTTCAACAACCTGCACGTCACCACTCCCTTTTGCGGGCCATCGCGAGCCTGCCTTTACCGAGCACAGTACGCCCACAATTCCGGAATCCGAATCAACGACCCTTCCGCTCGCACATCAAACAACTTTGATGGAGGAATGGAGTTCTACGATCTGCAAGGTTACTTTTTCAATGACCTCGGTACGTGGATGCAGAACGCCGGTTACCGGACGATGATGGTCGGAAAATTCCTTCATCATGGCTTTAAGACAACCATACCGCCTGGGTGGGACGATTTTCATTCGTATCTCGGGGCCCGCTACTGGCGCACCTGGCGGTACACCAATGAGGACGCACCTGAAGGTCGGTTCGAACAGTTGCCAGCGGGACTTTATCGAACGACCGAAGAAACCAGAGATGTCGTCCGGACTCTGGAAAATCATGCGGCCAACGGCGGAGACCGCCCATTCTTTCTCAACATCAATACCTTTGGACCGCACGAAGGCGCACCGGGTACTGACATGGTTGACACTACCAAATTGGACTGGTGGCCGGAGATGAAACAGCCCTATTCGTCGGCGTTCAATGAAGCCGACATCTCTGACAAGCGTGGCTTCTTTCGTGACCTCCCCGAACTTTTCCCCGCTAGTTTCCGGTACGCTGAAAATCTGCACCGAGACCGCGCTTTGGCGATGCGCTCATGTGATGACATGGTTGGTGTTGTTCGCCACACGCTGGCGCGACTAAACATGGACGACAACACTTATATTTTTATCACCTCAGACAATGGTTTTCTGAACGGACACCATCGTGCGTTTGGAAAAGGAACGCCAGTCAATCGTGCGACTCGAGTCCCATTTTTCATCATGGGACCAGGAGTTCCTGCGGGAAGAACTGCCAATCACCTGATGGCTCATATTGACCTCGGACCAACAATTCTCGGGCTGGCTGGCCGCGTGCCCCCATCTTTTGTTGACGGTCGCTCTTTTACGCACCTGTTGACGCCGACTGGAATTGACGACCACGCGGGGTTCAGAAGTGAAGTCCTGATTGAAAACGTAGCGCAGTACAATGTCTCGGGACGAACGGCAGAATCGGCGTCCAACGCACTGCGAACAGTCGACTCTATTTACACCGAATGGGCCAACGGGGACAAAGACTTTTACAATCTTGTGGAGGACCCGGAACAGCTTAACAACCGCTACGATGACCTCCATCCGATCATTCAGAACTTCTACGCTTCATGGCTAAGGACGCTTAAGAACCCGGACCAGAAATCGAACGCTCGATTCTCTGTTCCGTTTGGACTGGGGAATCAGATTCCAGCAGGCCAAGGTCTTCGGGGGCTGGCCGAGGACCCACAAGGCGTCGAGCACGTCCGGTTGGCGATTTACGATCTCCAGGCAAAGCGATACTGGAATGGTTCTCAGTGGCAACCATCGTTTGCGTTGGTCCGCGGCGAGCTCGAAAACCCCGGCGGACAAATTTCATTTTGGAATTACCGGGAGATGCCAGTTGGTGACAATGTCGTGACCGGGCAAATGGCGGCATGGGTTTGGTCTTACGACAAGAACTTCGTCCACGCGCCTCCCACGGTAGCGATCTTCAGCAATTAGGACGCATGCAACGCTCTGCAACTATCCTTAGAGGACTTTGCGGTTAGGCGAATCGACGCGCGGTGAGATTGGTAAACTCCACCCTCGTCACAATTGATCAATCGGAGGCTCGAATGAACTTCGAAAAATCACCTTGCCCGGAGTAGGCTTTTACCCGCTGGTCGATCCTGAACTTCTCTCGGGCTTCACCCAGTGGCAACTCCGTATCAATGATGCCCAGCCGGTAGGCCAGCCAGTCTGAATAACCCGGAAACACGACGCCCCGCTGCCACGGGCTGATCGGCTGATCAAGCACCTTGTTGGTGTGATACACGATATTGTTTGTGCAATTGCTTGTCACCGTGTGATAAAACTCAGGCGACTGGCGAATGGAATTGGCCCGTTTGAGCATGTCGACAAACATGTCTCTTGCCTGCCGTTGCGTCGCTCGGACGGGATAAAGTTGCACAACATGCTCCTGGACATCGGAACGCACCGAAAGCACATCCTGTTCGTCTGCGATCACATAAATCACTTCGTAGTTGTTGAAGATTCCCCGAATGGGAGAATACATCAGCTCGTCTTTTTCTCGGCGAGTCTCGACTGAGAACGCGAGAAAGTTGGACCGTTGGGAACCTGGCTCAAACTCAAAACTCAAGAACGTGTGAGCCAACGGTTCGACTTCGGTAAACCGGTCCACACCGAACCAGACCGATTTGAGTTTTGCGAGATCGTAAGTGTCGTTGTATCTGCTAGGTCCGCCCTCAGCGACAGGTCCGTAACGAGTCGCGCGAATGTTGTTTACGGTGACAAATTCTGATCTGCCCAGATCTTCGGTGTCGCTTGCATCGGAGGGTTCGGTTTCAAACTCAGCAAACGGCAACACTTCCTGCGCTTCTCCCCATTGCCTGTCGTGAGACGGCTGCATTGTTTTAAAGCCGACCAGACAAGCCACAAAGACAACCCCCAGCGTGATGACCGGGACCCGTCTGTTTCTCCGGGAATTCAAAAACAGTAGTGGAAATCCAATTCCGATCAAACCGGCGATTGACTTTGCCAGCCACTGAGGAAAACAGTCGTCCAGACAATACACGAAACCAACGCACCAAAGCCAAACAAGCAGACAGACAGCAATGACAATCAGAAACACAAGCCAACCCAGCTTCGTCCTGCCGGCAGCCCGACTCTCAGTTTTCGGGGATGTGTTTTCAGAAGATGTATTCAAGCGTTCATTCGATGGGTTGGGCCAAAACAACGTCGTGAATCTCATGCAGCTATAGGTTGAGGAATTGCTGAAACCATCGAAACCTTCTGCGACACCGCGAGTTCAATAACTGCCGACTGAATTAGAGACGGGTCTTTGCACTGGCCGAACCGCAATTCAGCCTTTACTTTGGCCCGTCTCGTTTCTTGATCCAAAACCTCGCACTCACGGATTCTATCTGATCACCGCGACGCTCCAACGGATTCTCAGGCAGTCCCGCGAACGGATTTCAGCCTCAACACGTGGGAAATTTCAAAGATCTTCCTAATTCTGACCGCCCTCAGATCAACAAGCCAATACCCAGTTGAGCCGATCTGATCTATGATTTTGGTTCTGCAAACATCGGCTCGTCAAAGCAGCCTTTGTGGACTTAAAAATTATACTGCATTTCAAGAATCCTTGATAACTCCGTGAGCAATTCCTGTTGGCACGGTTGTTGATCGGGATCGAATGCCTGATTCAGGAAAAAGACTGTGGCACTGATTATTGAAAAATTTTCGTTTGGTGTTGGCGATCGCTTCGCTCACCAAGGTAAAGCTCAACTGGCTGCGATCATGAAAGCCGCCGAGCAAGGCGTCGAGATAGTACCGGTTTGGAACAAATCCAATCGTGAGCATCAAACCATCGGCTCTGAAATCGCCAGCTGCCGCACCGCGGCAGACGCCGCCGTCAAAGATCTCGGCTGGAAACATTCCCACTATGTTGACGCGGACCATATCAATCTGAAGATCGTTGACCCGTTTCTGAGCAACAGCGACTTCTACACCATCGACGTTGCCGATGCGATTGGCACTCCAGCCGATGCGGCCGAGGTCGACGCGTTCATCGATTCGATCCCCGAACTGATCGGCAGTTTGACGATTCCGGGAATTGACGGCCCACTTGAAATGACACGTGAGTCAATCGCGGCGACCGCAAATCAGTATTTAAAAGCGGTAAAGTTGGCCGGAGAAATCTATCGTTACATCGCCAGCAAAAATGGCGAAGGGACTTTTGTGACCGAAGTTTCAATGGACGAAACCGACAGTCCACAAACTCCGCCAGAGCTATTGGTCATTCTGGCCGCGCTAGCTCAGGAAAAGATTCCGATTCAGACGATCGCTCCCAAATTTACAGGGCGCTTCAACAAGGGCGTCGACTATGTGGGCGATGTCGCACAGTTTGAAAAAGAATTCGAAGACGATCTGGCTGTGATTGCTTTCGCTGTCGAAAAGTACGGACTCCCAGAGAACCTCAAGCTCAGCGTCCACTCAGGGAGCGACAAGTTCTCGATTTACGGTCCGATCCGCCGAGCGTTAGCCAAGACAGGAGCTGGTCTGCACATCAAGACCGCTGGCACGACTTGGCTTGAAGAGTTGATCGGTCTTGCGGAAGCCGATGGTCCCGGCCTGGAACTCGCCAAAGAGGTCTACGCCAAAGCATTCGAAAACTCGGCCGCACTTTGCGAGCCCTACGCCACCGTAATCGACATCGACGCCGACCAATTACCATCCCCCGAGGAAGTTAACGGCTGGACTGCATCACAATACGTAAACGCGCTCAGACATGATCCCAATCACCCTGAGTTCAATTCCTCATTTCGCCAGCTTTTGCATGTCGGCTACAAAATCGCAGCGAAAATGGGTGATCGCTATCTCAATATGCTCGTCCAATGCGAAGAGTCAATCAGCCGAAACGTGACTGAAAACCTATTCGAACGACACCTCAAGCCATTGTTTCTCGACTGAGACGCCAGGGTCCGCTAACGTCATATTTGGAATATTTGGTTTTTCTTGGCTTCATCACCCTCCATAAGGGGGAAGTTGCTGGTAGGATACTCAGCGTAGCCAGTTAGCTGGACATTGGATTCACACAGACGCTGCAGAACACTTTTTTGGGATTTTATAATGGCTGAAGGTACTATCAAACGACTCACTGATAAAGGATTTGGATTCATCGATGTTGGAACCAACAAGGATCTGTTCTTCCACTCATCAAACGTAGAAGGCACGTCTTATGACGAGCTACGCGAAGGGCAAAAAGTAACCTTCACAGAAGCTCAAGGTCAGAAAGGCCCATGTGCCGAGAATGTCCAAGTCGCTCAGTAGTCTAACCGCTACTAACGATTAATCAGATCGAACGATCAAGGCGAGGGATTTGTTTCCCCTCGCCTTTTTTTGTCTTGGTAATCTCGAAGATCATTCCCAGCGGCGATAGTTGGACAGCTATGTTAAATAAATTTAGCGGAACGGCGCAAGCCGTCCGGCCGAGCTTCTTTCTGGGTGAGATAGGTTTCCAGCCTGTCATTTTCCTCGATGCCGCTGACAGGCAAGATGCGTAAGATGCCTGTCTGTCCCACCTACCGCGAACAAACTTTAGAAGTGCTCTAGCATTGCCCGCAATGCGATCACCGCCGCCGAGTCAGTGGATCCCGAGTCAGTGGATCCCAAACCACTCGGCAACGATACAAGCGGCATTGATACATCGTCGTTGCGGCAAAACTCTCCCGATTCATCGATGCCATTGACGCCAACGGCTATCGATACTTCGGCAGCCAAGTTTTCGATCGGAGAAAGCAAAACTCTGGGAATCGACGACAAATACTCCTGAGCCGTTCGACTCAGGCCACCCAACGCCGTACTTAAATCAGCGCCAGTCGCCATCAGTACCGCATCGCATTCCTGGCGATTCAAAACCGTTTCACACGAATACTCCAGCCAGTTGGAACGTGGCGAACCTGTTGCATGATTGACCGCCATCGCGTATCCGCTACTCCACGACAACACGTTTTCGGCACTGATCGCGTTGCTATCGGTTCTCAATTTCATCCCGACGAACCGTGTCGACTGATTGAGGCTCCGAACCAAAGCCGCCAGCGATTCTCCCGCCAAATCAAATGCGGAGTCTTCCGCAGTCTGACCGTAGAAGACGGCCCCGTACTTGGCGGATACAAGTTGCTCAGCCAGATCGACGCATTGCTCGGAGCAAGAATCGTGAGCAGAATCGGACGACTCAGATTGAGCTGCAACATTGCCGTCCATTAAACTTGCTCGCACGAAAGCCAAAGCATCCGAAGCTTGATTTGGAGCAATCTCAAAAAACTGATCGGCATGGGCTACCGTGGAATTCCCGGGCTCGCCAACCAAGATAATTTTGCGTTTGACGTTCCCTCGGTTTAGTCGTTCAAGCAGCCGAGGATGGGTTTTCGCTGGATCGCAGCACCAAAACAGAATGACGTCACTGCGCTGAGCAATTTCTCCGATACTGGCGGTAACTTTCCCAACCCGCTGCAACGAAAATAGACTCGAACGTCCGTAGTTGCTGATTGTTGTATCCACCGTAGCACCGATTCGATCGCCGATCTTCCAGGCAATCTGTTGGGCTTGAGTCGTCAAATGATCTAGACCGCAAACTAGCGGAGCCTTGGCCTGGTTCAGGATACCAACCGCAGCGGCAACTGCGTCATCGAGTTTGGCTGGCTTTCCGGCCACGTAGTGAGTGAGTTTTGGCGTCGATTCGATTTGGAAAAACTCGGCACCCTTTTCGCATCCGCGCGCATCGATTGAACCGTCACTCCCAACAATGATGTCATCGCAGAGCAGGGTGCAGGCGGGGCAAGTTGTTTGATTTTCTTGTTTCACGATTGGATGAGTATATCTGCACTTATCGAATATCTGGGTCAGAGTACTAGTGGTTCCCTGCAGCTCAGTTTTCGGGTCTGATCCGTAGCGGAAGTCGTCAAGACTTTCGAATTTTAACGCCAAGCCCGAAACTCTTGACGAGTTTCGCAACCTGAAAATTAAGCCACGATGGAATACTAATTGGACAGCGTCACTTTCTTTATCACCTAATGGTAACCCGAAGCGGTAGCGAGGGCGAGGTTAGCGCCGCTTCGCCCTCGCTAACGCGTCGGGTTACCAATTAATCCCCGTCAACAACTTCTCTGGCATTTCCAGCTTACTCGATTCCAATGACGCAACCGGGAAAGAACAATAGTCGACCGCAAAGTACGCGCTGGGCCGGTGGTTGCCGCTCATCCCCGAACCTCCAAAAGGTAGTTTCCCACTGGCACCCGTTGTCTGTCTGTTCCAGTTCACGATCCCGGCTCGGATCTGGTGAATGAACTGTTTGTAGCAATCTTCATTGCTACTGAGCAAACCAGCCGACAATCCGTACGCCGTATTGTTGGCTTCCTTGATCGCAGCGTCGAAATCTTTAACGCGAACGACGTTGAGCAATGGCCCAAACAACTCTTCATCACTGCGATTGGCAACCTCAGTGACATCGATCAAGCCAGGTGAAACGAGCGCGTCGCAGTTACGATGAGTTTTGAGCTCAACGATCGACCTACCGCTCTGCTTGATCAAATCGGCTTGGGCCTCGACCATCCGCCTGCCCATCGGCTGAGAAATAACGGTTCCCATGAACGGCTGTGGATCGTCGTCGAAAAAACCGAAGCTAACTCCGGACATCATCTCCACCAACGTCTCAAGAAAACGGTCTGACTGCTTGTTGTCCGGTAAAATCAAACGTCGGGCACAGGTACAACGTTGGCCAGACGTGTAGAACCCTGAGAGAATCGTCAGATAGGCAGCCGCCTCGAGATCATCGGCCTCGTGGACAATCAACGGATTGTTCCCGCCCATCTCAAGAGCCAGAATTTTCTGTGGGTAATCCGCTAACGCCTTGTGGAGCGACTTGCCCGCGCGGCTGGAACCGGTAAAAAACAGACCGTCCAGTTCTGCGTGGCCGGCGATCGCCTCGCCGACCGATCGCGAGCCCTGAACAAGATTCAGAACGCCATCTGGGAGTCCGGACTCAGACCACTTCTGAGCCATCCACGCGCCGACGCCCGGGGTCATTTCACTGGGTTTGAAGACCACCGTGTTTCCAGTAATCAACGCCGGAACGATGTGGCCGTTGGGCAAATGAGCGGGAAAGTTGAACGGGCCCAGCACCGCGCAAACGCCATGAGGCTTGTAGCGTGTTACCGCTTGCATTGACGACAGCTCAAATGAGGTCGTATCGCGACGCGTCCTAAAAGCGTCGATCGAGAGGTCGACCTTGCCGGCAACAGCGCCGGCTTCTGTTTTCGTCTCCCATAACGGCTTGCCGGTTTCACGTGCGATCAGGAGCGACAGCTCGTCCGCCGACGATTTAACGTTGTCCCGGAAGGCTTCGGCGATCGCAATTCGCTCGTCCGAAGTCTTATCCCACCAGGGGCCGAAAGCCTTTCGAGCTGCCGAAAAGGCCTCATCAACTTGAACGTCAGTTGCGGCGTTGCCTTCCCAAACTACCGATTCATCGACCGGGCAGGTCGACTGAAACGTTTCGCCTTGTCCCTCAACCCACTGACCGGCGATTTGAAGTTTGTTTTGCGCCATCAATTTTCCTTCTTCGCCCTCAAATCGACAGCCCGGACCTTGTCTCCGACCTTCAACCCAAGCCTTAACGCCGTAACCTGATCGATCGCCACTCGGGCCCCATCCCAGTTTGTGTCGCCCAGACACACCTTGAAATCGAGTTTGGCGTTGGAGACAAGTTGCTGTTGGCCACCGACGACTTCTTTTTCAATCGCGCCAATCGTACCGGCGATGCTTCGTTTGATCGCTCCGATCTCGGACATTTGGCAATGAACCGTTGGACCTCCGTCGAAAATATCGACTAGATTGCGATATTCAAAACCCTCCTTCTCAAGCACGCTCAGCGCCGGCCGGGTGTTCTCATGAACTTGGCCAATAACTTCACGGGCGTCCTTGGGAAGCAGCGGAATGTAAATCGGATGCTTGGGCATCAGGTCGGCGATAAATTTCTTCGACTGACTGGTCAACGTTTCGGCTTTTGGGAAACCGATTTGAAAAAAGTGCGAACCGAGCGCAGTCCACAGTGGAGACTTGCCGTCCTTGTCGACGGCACCCCGCATTTCGGCCACGACTTCTTCTTCGAATCGTTCTGTAAAATCGGCCATGAACAAGAATCGGGACAGACTAAGCAATCGACCATGCCCGTTGCCCCAATACTCGGGCGAAAGAAACAGACTGCCGATCTCGGTCGGGCCATTGTGCTCCTCACGCAAATGCAGAACTTGCATTGTATTCTCAACCGGCGGATCGAGATCGTCTGACTTGTGCACCGACTCTTTGATTTCGTAAGAGTACATCGGCTCAAAACCGCCGATCTTCGAATAGATCGAACAGGTCCCGACAATCTTGCCGCTGTTCAAATCCTCCATCACAAACACGTACGGTTGCCCGCTGGGCTTGGATGATTTCTGGCTGAAGGCGAATAGAGATTTTTCAATCCGGGATTCGAGTTCGTCTTTGGAGATTTTCAGCGTCGTCAGGCCGTACTCCGATTTCTGGATCAGCTCGAACAGCGGATCAAGATCGGACTCTTGGACTCGTCGGACGACTAACATGCTGATGCCTGTTGGTTTGTCAAAGTTACAATACCCCGTTTTTTTCGGAAGCAACCGTGGCTATCGCCAAAACGGCTAATCCTGAACGTCGATGCTGACGAACATTTAGGCTTTCATTTCCGATTTCATCTCCGCAATGACGCTTTCGATGATCTGACACGCCATGTCGATGTGAGCTTCGGTAACGCAGCCCAACGGCATCAGGAATCGAACGCGACTGGGATCTCCACCGGCCATGAAGGACATCAAACCAGCGTGGAACATGCGATTGACGACTTCTTTGGCTGCATCGGCCGAACCATCAAACGGCGTGAACGCCACCATCCCGCCAACGCCGTGGGGACCAGCAACCGTTCCTGGATGCTTTTCACCAATCGCTCTCAACCCGGCAGCAAAGTGATTGTGAAGCTGAACGTTGCGGCCGTTGGAGCCGAAGTTTCCATTCTCGATCAATCCAGAAACGATCGCGTGTGCGGCGTACATCGCCCAAGTACTTCCGGTAAACGTCTGGCTGATCAATCCGGGCTTGGGGTTGTAATCGTCGGTGAAGAGCGTCGCGCAAACCTGAGAGATTTTTCCAATCGTGACCAGATCAACAAGCTTGTCCAAACCGAAATGCTGGAACGCGAACGGGCGAGTCGTGCGGCAGAACGATTGGACTTCGTCAGCGATCACGGCGATGTTATTTTCTTTGGCGACGTCGATAATCGCTTTGAAGTATTCCGTGTCGCCTTCGTAATATCCGCCTTCGCCTTGGACGAGTTCCATCCACATCGCGGCGTGTTTGCCGGGATAACGGGCGATATGATATTTCAATCGTTTGACCGCATACTCTGTGCTCTTCTCTGGATTCTTGTAATTGAAAAACGGAATGTAATCGACTGAAATCGTGTCCGGTAACCCGACGCGGTACTTTGCCTTGTCGGTTATTTGAGCCAGCCCGAGCGTTCGCCCGGCAAAACATTTTGGAAACGCGATGATACGGTTGGCCGGATGATTCTTTTGAAAAGCCATCTTGAGCGAGTTCTCGTTGGCCATCGCTCCACTGGTCGTCAGAAAACAGTGCTTAAGTTCGGCTCCGGATTCACACGCGGTCTCGGTCAGCAATCTGGCGATATCGCAGCTGTTGGTGTTCTGTTGCAGATTGCCTTGCATGACCGTGTCGCTGATCGCTGCATCAACTCCTGCCTCAATCAGCATCGGATGACTGTGGCCGTAACCGTGAACGCCGATGCCGGTAATCATGTCAAGTTTTACGCTTCCATCGGCAAGCTCAACAAAAGGCCCGTTTCCGATCCCGCTTCCCAGATAGGGGAAGAAGATATTGTTACCGCGGATCGAACCAAATTCGGCTAACAATTTCTCATAATCAACTGTCAACTCAGGATTAGGCGGACGGACCGAAACCAGCGTCTGGGAATGTTCTGCCACGGCGGCGAGAAGAAGCTTTTTGGCTTCTTCAATTCGTGGGTCGTTGCGAAGCTTGTCAGCATGCAGTGAATTTGTCATTTTGATTTTCACACTAAAAGTGGCCGTTGGCTTGCGTAGCTGTCGCATCGGGCACAAGTTGCATCCGTCCAGCGTTGCGGACGCATTCTAAGCGCTGAAGTTGGTTTGAAAAAGAGAGCTTGCCGACGGTCGAAGGTTCACGGTCAATCGCTGACTAGACGTCATGGCGATCGCCACGGTTCCCGCACCATTGGTAACCCGACGCGTTAGCGGGGGAGAAGCAGCGATTAACTCGTCCCTCGCTAACGCTTTTTGAAGTTGCACATTGCCAGCCTCAAAGAGGCGAGAGGATGTAGCCCCAGGCGTCAGCATGGGGTTATCGGCTCGCACAACCGCCTAAGCCGCGAAGCGGCGACAGGAGTTGAGCATCAAATCTTTCTGTCGTCGCTTCGCGACTTTGCGATTATTTGTTCATTTTTCCGTGGGTTTACACCCACGGCTACATCCTGCCACCGCTTCGCGGTTGAAAAGGTGCAACTTCAAAACTAACGCGTCGGGTTACCATTGAGCGCCAAAGTGACGCTGCCCACTGGATTCCAACAGCAAAAAGCAAATGCTACCAAATAGACTAGCAAGTTGTAGGCGGACCATTTTTACGGACCGATGACGCCCGACAGGACTAAGAGCCTATCCCAGAACCCCTGCAACCTTGAGTGTGTTATAAGCGAACGAGAATTGTAGCATGGCCAGATAGTTTTCGGACTTTTTCTCCCATCGAACCAGGAGTCTTCGAAAGCGATTGATCCAGGAATGAGTCCG